>NZ_CP071612.1:1334090-1651363 GCF_017357245.1 Rhizobium bangladeshense
ACGACGAGACCGATCGTCAGGAAGAGCGTGAACTTCACATCGGCGATGGCGTCGCGAATGGGTTTTGCCGCGTCGTTCATGACAACAGTCGTGACCGAAGCAGGAATTTCGGCGTGCAGTTGCGGCAGCTTGGCGTTGATCGCGTCGACGACATCGACCGTGTTGGCATCCGGCTGACGCTGGATGGCGAGGATGATGCCGCGCTGGCCGTCATACCAGCTGCCGGTATATTGGTTCTCGACCCCGTCCTGCACATCGGCGACATCGCCGAGATGGATCGGCGCGCCGTTCGGATTGGCAATGACCAGCGAGCGGAATTGTTCGGCATTGGTGCGCTGTGTATCCGCAGTGATGGTCATGCTCTGGGCATTGTTCTGCAGCGTGCCCACAGGCTGCTGGCTGTTGGCCGCAGCAAGCGCCTTGTTGACGGTATCGATGCCGATGCCGCGCGTGAGCAGTTTGTTGGGGTCGACCTCGACGCGCACCGCATAGGTCTGCGCGCCATAGACGCTGACCTGGGCAACACCGGGAAGCGTTGAAAGCGACGGCGAGATGATGTCTTCGGCGATCTCGTCGAGCTTGCTGCGCGGCATGGTGTTGCTCTGCACGGAGAGCAGCATCACAGGCGCATCGGCCGGGTTAGTCTTTCGATAGCTCGGCGGCGTCGTCAGATTGTCGGGCAGCTGCCGGGTCGCGTGCGATATCGCCGCCTGGACGTCGGCTGCGGCCGCGTCAATATCGCGGTTGAGATCGAACTGAAGCACGATGCTGGTGTTGCCGAGCGAACTCGAGGCGCTGATTTCACTGATCCCGGGGATGGTCTCGAACTGCTTGATCAGCGGCGTCGCAACCGAAGTCGCCATGGTCTGCGGCGAAGCGCCGCTCAATTGCGCCGAGACGTTGATCGTCGGAAAATCGACCTGCGGCAGGGCCGCAACCGGCAGGAGCCTGTAGCCGGCAAGGCCGGCCAGAATGACGCCGATGGCAAGCAGCGTCGTCGCCACGGGGCGCTGGATGCAAAAATTCGGGATCATTGCTGGGCTCTCACCGTGACCGTCTCGGACTGCTGCTGTTGCCGAGGCACTTCGGCGGCGGCGACATCAAGCGTCTTTTCGTCGAATTGCTCGTTGATGGCCTGCTGGTCGTTGAGCTGGCCCTGGCCCTCGACGACGACATGATCCCCTGGCTGAAGGCCCGATTCGATGGCGGTAAAGCCGCCATTGGCGCGGGCGACGGTGACTGGCGTCAGATGCGATTTGCCGCCCCTGGCGACGAAGGCGAAGAAACCATCGGGGCCGGGGCTGACGGCAACCGTCGGCACCACCACCTGCTGTTCGTCGTTGTTGAAATGCACGATGACGTTAACCGATTGGCCGGGCCAGAGGGCGCCGGAGACGTTGTCGAACTTTGCTTTGGCAAGGATCGTGCCCGAGGCCGTATCGACCGTGTTGTCGTAGAAGCTGATTGCGCCCTCGCGGACTTGCCCCCTGGTGGAGTTAGGGGCTGTGCTCACCTCGACCGGACCGGCTGCCAATGCCTTCTTCAGCTCGCGCAGATAACGTTCCTGCAGATGAAATTTCACATAGATCGGGTCGTATTTCGCAATGGTGACGATAGCCGAACCGGCATTGACGAAAGCGCCCTGGCTGATGGCAATGTCGCCGAGCCGGCCGTCGAAGGGAGCACGAATGTCGGTATTCTCGAGAATGATCTTATCCGAGGTGAGCGTCGCCTTGTCGGCGTCGACGGTGGCCGCGGCGGTGTCGCGGGCGGCTCTCGCCTGATCGAGGCTCTGCTGGGTGCCGGCCTTCTGGTCGAACAGGTCCTGCGCGCGCACCAGCGCGGTCTCGGATTCCGACAGAGTTGCGGTGTCGCGCACGATCATCGCATTGTCCTTGTCGACGGCTGCCCTGGCCGTCCGGTCGTCCAGCTTGGCGATCAGGTCCCCGGCCTTCACCGTCGCCCCGTCGTGCGCATTGATGCTGACGATTAGCCCCTGTTCTTGTGCGGCGATCGTCGTATTGTCATCCGCGTCGGCCCAGCCGGAAGCCGTCACATCCATCGGCAGCGTCGTCTTGATTGCCGCAACGGTCTTAACGACGGTTGGACCGCTGCCGCGTCTGCGCCCGCCACCCTGATGCTGTCCGTTATCCCCAGCCAGGGTCTGATCGGCCTGCGCCTGTTGCCCGCCGCCATTGCCGCTGACCGGCTGCGTGATGAACTGGGAGAGGTAAGGAATGCGCGAAGCATAAGGGATCAGATTGCCGAATTGCCAGAGACCGACGGCGGCAACCGCGATGATGCTGACGGTAATCCAAAATTTCTTCATGGCGAGACCGGGGTTGAGCAAGATTGCGAAATTATGCTTTGATTGAGCCGCTTATATTGCGGCGCAAAAAAGACATAATTTCCCGGTCGCGATCACTAAGTGGTTATAAAGGCTTAAATCTTTGTAATGAATATTCCGTAATATTCAAACTATACTAATATAGGCAAGTGCAGATCGATGTGGGTCCGGCGGCTGCGCTCCGGCAGGTCCGCGACAAGTTAATGCCGCTCCCCAAACGCAAAGAAGAGCGGAAAAACAGAGAAGGCAGGTCGTCATGACTGAGTTGGATGCCAGCGAATTTCGCTCTCTCATCACAAGGGTGTTTCCCGAATTGACGGCCTCCGTCTTCAAGCTGGCGGCAAAGGGCTGGGATTCCATGGCGGTCGACGTGGACGACACGCTGATCTTCAAGTTTCCCCGTCACCTCGGCGCGGAGAGAGCGCTTGTCAAGGAAGCCGCCTTGCTCGATATCGTTCGACCGTCGCTGTCGATGGCGGTTCCCGATATGCGCATTCACGACGGCCCGCCGATCTTCTCCAGCCACGCGAAGCTCGAGGGTGAACACCTCATCACGGAAGATTACGGTGCGCTCGGGGAGGGCGACCGTCAGCACCTGGCGGACGACCTCGCGCGCTTCTACGCCGAATTGCACGCGCTCGATGCCGATCGCCTGCGGGCGGCGGGCGCCGGAGCGATCCAGTCATGGCAATCGCCGGAGGCGGTGCGGGCGAAGGCTTTGCCGCAGCTGCCGTCTGATATCAAGGGCTTTGCGGAAGCCGTCGTCTCGGATTTCGAAGCATTGCCGCCCGACCCCTATGGCAAGGTCTACGGCTTCTTCGACGGTCACGGCTGGAACATGGCATTCGACTTTCGGCAACGCAGGCTCAACGGCATTTACGACTTCGCCGATTCGGGTTTCGGTCCGTTGCACCAGGAGTTCATCTATTCGAACTTCATCTCGCCCGATCTGACCGCGCGCATCATCTCGGCCTATGAAATGCTGACCGGACGCAGCCTCGACCGGCGGCGCATTGCAATCATGACCGGCTTCCATCGGCTTTCCGAACTCGCTGAACTTTCCGACGATCCGGCCAATGTCGAACAGATGGTCCGCGGCGTGGCGAACTGGGCCGCTGCGGCGGCCCGCATTGCCTGAAAGGATGCCTCAGACGGAGCGTGCTGCGCCGCCGTCGCAGCGGATGAGTGAGCCGGTGATATAGCTTGCCGACTCGCTGCACAGGAAGGCGGCCGTTGCGGCAAATTCCTCCACGCTGCCGTAGCGGCCGACCGGAATGCGCGCTTCCTTGTCGGCGCGGATCTCCTCGATGCTTTTGCCCGTCCGCTTTGCTGCGGCGCCGTCGAGATCGTCGAGCCGCCCCGTCAGAATGCTGCCCGGCAGAAGCAGGTTGGTGGTGATGCCGAAACTCCCGACTTCCGAGGCGAGCGTCTTGCTCCAGCCGGCAAGCGCCGGGCGCAGCGTATTCGACAGCGCCAGGTTGGGGATCGGTTCGATAACGCCTGATGAGGCGATCGTCAGGATGCGGCCCCAGCCCTGCGCCTTCATATCAGGCAGAAGCGCATTGGTGAGCGTGATCACCCGGGCGACCATGGAAAGGAAATAGGTTTCGAGCTTTTCGGCCGTCATGTCCTCTGTCGTGCCGGGCGTCGGTCCGCCGGTATTGTTGACGAGAATATCGAGGCCGTCGAACTTGTCCTTCACCGCCGTCGTTGCCGTCTTGACAAAATGGTCGTCCGTGAGGTCCGCCCAGATCCAGTCGGCCCGGCCTTTGCCTTCACTGTTGATCGCCTTGCAATTGGCCTCTAGCTGTTCACCGCTGCGCCCGCACAGAAGCACGTTTGCGCCTTCCCGCGCCAGCGCCACGCCTATGCCGAGGCCAAGCCCGCGCGAGGAGGCGAGAACGAGTGCCCTTTTGCCCTTGATGCCGAGATCCATGATATCCTCCGATGTCTTCGAGCGATGTATAAGGCGCAGGCGACGAAAAAGGAAAGGGAGGCTTGCGGTGGTGCCGCGTTAATATTCGACGTTAACGTAAACGTTATTGTAGTCTCGGATCAGTTCAATAGCATTGTGCGAATTGAAGATTGGCTGTCGCATCCCGGCTCGACAATGCTTCGTTGTTTTGACAAGACAGTGCCTATGGGATGATGGCCACGGCGGCCAAGCGGAGACGAATGAATGACCGAGATGACTGAGCTGCCCGAACGCGAGAGCATGGAGTTCGACGTCGTGATTGTCGGGGCGGGTCCTGCTGGCCTCGCGGCGGCGATCCGGCTGAAGCAGGTCAATCCGGAACTGTCCGTCGTCGTGCTGGAGAAGGGCGCTGAGGTCGGCGCCCATATCCTGTCTGGCGCCGTCGTCGACCCTGTCGGGATCAACCGGCTGCTGCCGGGCTGGCGCGAGGAGGAGGGGCATCCCTTCAAGACGGAAGTCACGGCGGACCATTTCCTGCTGCTGGGGCCGGCAGGCTCGATCCGCCTGCCGAATTTTATGATGCCGCCCCTGATGAACAATCACGGTAACTACATCGTCTCGCTGGGCAATGTCTGTCGCTGGCTGGCGACCAAGGCGGAGGAACTCGGCGTCGAGATCTATCCGGGCTTTGCCGCCGCGGAAGTGCTCTATGATGACAAGGGCGCGGTGATCGGCGTTGCCACCGGCGACATGGGCATCGAGAAGAACGGCGAGCCTGGCCCCAACTACACCCGCGGCATGGAGTTGCGCGGCAAATACACGCTGATCGGCGAGGGGGTGCGCGGTTCGCTCGCCAAGCAGCTGATCGCCAAGTTCGATCTCTCCAGCGACCGCGAACCGCAGAAATTCGGCATCGGCATAAAGGAACTCTGGCAGGTCACGCCCGAGAACCACCAGCCGGGCCTGGTGCAGCACTCCTTCGGCTGGCCGCTCGGCATGAAGACCGGCGGCGGCTCCTTCCTCTATCATCTCGAAGACAATCTGGTGGCGGTCGGCTTCGTCGTCCACCTGAACTATAAGAACCCCTATCTCTACCCCTTCGAGGAGTTCCAGCGCTTCAAGACCCATCCGGCGATCCGAGGCACTTTCGAGGGCGGCAAGCGGCTCTCCTACGGCGCGCGCGCGATCACCGAGGGCGGTTATCAGTCGGTGCCGAAGCTTTCTTTCCCGGGCGGGGCGCTGATCGGCTGTTCGGCCGGCCTCGTCAACGTGCCGCGCATCAAGGGCAGCCACAATGCCGTCCTGTCGGGCATGCTGGCAGCCGAGAAGGTCGCGGCGGCGATTGCATCAGGCCGCAGTCACGACGAGGTCGTCGAGATCGAAAATGAATGGCGCCGGGGCGACATCGGCCGCGACCTGAAGCAGGTGAGGAACGTCAAGCCGCTCTGGTCGAAGTTCGGTACGGCGCTCGGCGTGGCGCTCGGCGGCTTCGACATGTGGGTGAATACGCTGTTCGGCTTCTCCTTCTTCGGCACGCTGAAGCACGGCAAGACGGATGCCGAAAGCCTGGAGCCGGCTGCAAATCACAAGCCGATCGCCTATCCGAAACCCGATGGCGTATTGACCTTCGACCGTCTCTCCTCGGTTTTCCTGTCGAACACCAATCACGAGGAGGATCAGCCGGTGCATCTGCAGGTCAAGGACATGGCGCTGCAGAAGAGTTCCGAGCTCGGCATCTATGCCGGCCCGTCCACCCGCTACTGTCCGGCCGGGGTCTACGAATGGGTGGAAAAGGATGGCGACAAGACCTTCGTCATCAACGCCCAGAACTGCGTGCACTGCAAGACCTGCGACATCAAGGACCCCAACCAGAACATCAACTGGGTGCCGCCACAGGGCGGCGAGGGGCCGGTCTATCCGAATATGTGAGGCGGATCGGCATCGCAGCCGACAATTTCACGTGCTGACGCCTTCGTGATCGGCCGCCGACGGCCGCTCTTAGCCATTCGTTAACCATAAATTCCTTAGCTTGCGACATCTTCTTGACGCACTAAGGACACATTCATGACGATCTCCCGCCGGGGCTTTCTGATTGCTCTGCCTCTTTTCATGGCCGGCTGCTCTTCCACCGGCCTGAACAGCCAGACGAATTACGCAGCGCTTCCCGATGAAAAGTTTCCGCTGAAGCAGGTGCCGATCGACAAGATCAAGCCGGAGCTTCGCCGTCAGGAAGTCGCCTATGAAACCGCTTATGCTGCAGGCACGATCGTCATCGATACGCCGGCGCGTCGCGCCTACTATGTCCTCGGGAACGGGCGGGCCATGCGTTACGGCGTCGGTGTCGGCCGCGAGGGGCTGGCACTCGCCGGAAACGCCTATGTCGGGCGCAAGGCGGAATGGCCGAGCTGGACGCCTACCGAAAATATGCAGCGCCGCGAGGAGCGCTATCGCAGGCTCGCTGGCGGCATGCCAGGCGGCCCGAACAATCCGCTTGGCGCGCGGGCGATGTATCTCTATCGCGGCGGCAACGACACGCATTTCCGCATACATGGGACAAATCAGCCGGAATCGATCGGTCTCGCCATGTCGAGCGGCTGTATCCGTATGATGAACCATGACGTGATCGATCTCTATAATCGCGTCGAGGTCGGCGCCAGGGTCGTCGTCATTCAGGCTTGAACGAGCAAAGGACGACCATAAGACAAGCCGCCGGCAGCGATACTACCGGCGGTTTTCTGCTTTTGCGGCTGATGTGGGCGCGTCAGTGGCGGCGTGCTGCGATACCGGTGGAAAGCGCCACGCCGATGCCGGTGGTCACGGCGGCGCTGATTTCGGCAATGCCGATCGTTTCGCCAAGCAGCAAGCCGCCGCCGAAAGTCGCTAGAACAGGCGTCAGCGCCGTGAAGGCGGCAGCCTGCGTTCCGCCGAGCGTGCGGACGGCCGTGCCATAGGCGACCATGGCGACGAGGCCTGACAGAATGCCCTGGCTCAACACCTGCAGGCCGATTTCGGCAAGCGGGGCCTGCGGCAGCGATACGCCGAAGACGAGGGCGAGCCCGGCGATGATCAGGAAGGACCAGGCGGCGATCAGCGCGCTCGCCTGAATGGCCGTCAGTCCCGAGCGGCGGAAGGCATGGGTATAGCTTGCCCAGAGCACGGCGCCGGCCGGCAGCAGGACGAAGCTTGTCCAGGGCAGGGAGGCATCGGCAAGGCTGCGGGTGAGCAGGATCATTACGCCGCCGACGATTGCCGCCAGCCCAGCGATGCGCGTTACATCCGGCCGCTCCCGAAACAGCAACATGCCGATCAATGCGGTGGCAAGCGGCATGGAGCCGCCGAGCAGGATGCCTGATGAGGCGGCCGGGGTGGAATGGATGGCAAGCGCCGTCACCAGAAAGAAGATCGCGCCGCACCCGGCGACCATGATCGCCAGCAGATGGAGCGGCAAACCCTTCGGCAGCAGGCCGGTGCGGAGCCAGACGGGCGAAAGCGCGAGCGCGGGAATGCCGAAGCGGATGAGACCGATGTCGATGGGGCCGAGCGACGTTGCGGCGCTGTGGCGGGTTGCCAGAAACCAGGTCGCCCAGATCAAGACGGTGATACTGCCGGCGGCATAACCCAAGGTTTGCGAAGGTGATTTGTCGTTTGAAAATGCGATCGTGCTCATCGTTCCAATCCTTTCCTCCATCCGGATCCTGTCCGGTTGAAAGAAGATTAGCGCCGGAGGCCGGGGCATGTCCTTGCTATCTATGGCAGGAAAGTCGTGCTATACGCAATCTTCTGCCAAAGGGGGCGATTGGATGTTATGAAAATGCCAAATCTCGATAAATTTGATATTGCCATCCTCAAATGTCTGCAGGAGGATGCGCGCGCCACCAATGTCGAGATCGCCGAAAAGGTGAACCTCTCGCCGTCGCCCTGCCTGCGCCGTATCCGCAATCTCGAACGTTCCGGCATCATCCGCGGCTACACCGCGGATATCGATCGCAAGGAGGTCGGTCTCGGTCTGACTGTCTTCGTCGAGTTTAAGGTCATCCATCACAGCCGCGAAAACTCCGAGGCGCAGCAGAAGGCGCTCCTGGCAATTCCCGAGATCGTCTCCTGTTTCCTGATTTCGGGAACGGCCGATTTCCTGGCCGAAGTGGTTGTGGAGGATCTCGCCGCCTATGAGCGCCTTCTGACGGACACGCTTCTGACCCTGCCGAATGTCAGCGACATCCGCTCGAACTTCGCCATCCGCAGCATCAAGACGCATGGGCCGTTGAAGCTGCCGGAAGGAAGATAATTCCGATACTTTTTTCTGTAAAAACCCCTCCCCAACTCCCCACAGGGGGAAGGACTAACTTGGCGCACCGTCTCACTTCAACCTAAAGGTCAAATGTTTGGAATACGGGTGCGGCAGTTTAAGCCCCTTGTGGGGAGGGTTGGGGATGGGACTCAGGCGCTACAGCAGCGTCCCGCTGAGGATGAGCAGCGCCACCGAGAAGTAAATGACGAGTCCGGTGACGTCGACCAGCGTGGCGACGAAGGGAGCCGAGGCGCTGGCCGGATCGAGCCGGAGTTTCTGCAGCACGAACGGCAGCATCGAGCCGCACATCGAGCCGAAGGTGACGATTCCGATCAGCGCGGCAAACACCGTGGCCGCGACCATCTGCCAGTGCGGACCGTAGTCGTAGAGCCCGGCCGTCTGCCAGAAGACGATGCGGATGAAGCCGACAAGGCCGAGGATCGCGCCGAGCACTATGCCGGTCGGCAGTTCACGGAGAAGAACTTTCCACCAGTCCGAGAGCTTCAATTCGCCGAGTGCTAGGGCCCGGATGATCAGCGAGGTCGCCTGCGAGCCGGAATTGCCGCCCGAGCTCATGATCAGCGGGATGAACAGCGTCAGCACCACGGCCTTTTCCAGTTCGCCTTCGAAATGCTGCATGGCGCTGGCCGTCAGCATCTCTCCGAGGAAGAGGGCGGCGAGCCAGCCGGCGCGTTTGCGGATCATGCCGGCGAAGCCGATCTTCATATAGGGCTGGCCGAGCGCCTCCATGCCGCCGAACTTCTGGGCCGCTTCCGTCGTGTCTGCGATCATCGTGTCGATCACGTCGTCGACGGTTACGATGCCGAGCATCTGTCCATATTCGTCTACGACGGGTAAGGCGAGCAGATCGTGTTTGCGGATCAGCCGGGCGACGTCCTCCTGCTTCATCAGTGGATCGGCCGAAACCGGCGCGCCCTTCTGAGCCACGGAGAGGATAGATGCGTCGGGCTCGCCGGTGATGAGACGGCGCAGCGTCACCACATGCTGCAGCGCGTGGCTGATCTCATCGAGCACATAGATGGCGTAGACGGTCTCGCGCGAGCGTTCGACCTGGCGCACATGGTCGAGCGTCTGGGCGACGGTCCAGCTGTCCGGCACACTGACGAATTCCGTCGTCATGATGCCGCCGGCCGTGCGCGGCGGATAACCCATCAGGTGCTGGATGGCGATGCGCACCGGCTCGTCGAGGCTGGCAAACAGCCTGGCGCGGGTCTCACCGTCGAGTTCGAGCAGCACGTCGGCGACGCGGTCGTTGGACATGCCGTGCAGCAGTCGTGCGGCCTCCTCGGCGCTGATCAGCGCGAGGATCTCAGCGGCGTTGCGAAGCTCCGGCCGGTCGAGGATGTTGACGGCATAATCGAGCGGCATGCCTGATAGCACACGCCCGGCGTCCTGGACGCTGAGCGCATTCAACGCCTCGACGCGTTCGGCGATCGTCGCGCCGCGGCTGTTGTTGATGAAGGCACGGGCGGCATGGCCTGCCCGAAGAGGGAAGCGATTGATATTCATGAGGCTCGCCTTTCCGTCGATCCGCCGTAGCGTCCGATCGGGCGAGCCGACAGGAGTCGGTCAGCGCACGAGGGCGGCCGCGTACGGCAAAGGCAATCGACTGCTACTGTCGCTTGGCATCTGAGTGATGGCTCCGTTGGAATCCGCGGAAGATGAGTGTCATCCACGTGTCATACTAGGTGGCCCCGAACGCCTAAAGAGTCAAGCAGGAGAAATGCTTACCGCCAGAATGTCGCACCTGTGCGGCGCGGCATTCGGCGGGTATGGCGGTCGCTTGCGGCTGGCGGCCTCAAAAGACCGCATTGCAAGTGCGAATCAGAAGCCTGCAAGCACTGCCTTGCCCTTCATCCGGCCGCTTTCGACCATCGCATGCGCTTTCTTCAGATTCGCCGCATTGATCGGGCCGACGGTCTCGGTGAGAGTCGTGCGGATCTTTCCGTTGTCGACCAGTTCCGAAATCTTGTTCAGCAGCTTGTGCTGCTCGATCATGTCAGGCGTGCCATAAAGCGGACGGGTGAACATCAACTCCCAATGGATGGAGATGGCCTTGCGCTTGAAGGGGACGATGTCGAGTGTCTTGGGATCGTCGATCAGTGCAAAGCGGCCTTGCGGCGCGATGGCTTCCACGATGTCGCCGACGTGACTGCCGGTATTGGTTGTCGAAAACACGAACCCCGGTGCGCCTATACCGAGCGCTGCCACCTCAGGCGCGATCGGCTTGGAATGATCGACGACGTGATGTGCGCCGAGCGCCTTCACCCAGTTCTGCGTTTCCGGCCGCGATGCCGTTGCGATCACGGTGAGATCGGTGAGAGACCGGGCGATCTGGATGGCGATCGAGCCGACCCCGCCTGCGCCGCCGATGATCAGGATGGAGCGTGCCGCGCCCGGAATAGCGTCCTGCACCTTCAGCCGATCGAACATCGCCTCATAAGCAGTGATCGAGGTCAGCGGCAGGGCGGCTGCGGCCGCGAAATCGAGGCTCTTCGGTTTTTTTCCGACGATGCGCTCGTCGACGAGGTGGAATTCGGCATTGCTGCCCGGACGGCTGATGACGCCGGCGTAGAACACCTCGTCGCCCGGCCTGAACAGCGTGACGTCAGCGCCGACGGCCTTGACGACACCCGCGGCATCCCAGCCGAGCACCTTCAGTTCGTCGGCGGGTGGCGCGGAATGGGCGCGTACCTTTACATCGACGGGGTTGACGGAGACAGCCTTGATCTCGACGAGCAGATCGTGGCCATGAGCTTCCGGCATCGGCAAGTCGACATCGATCAGCGAAGTCTCGGCGGCAATGGGCTGTGGGGTCTTATAGGCGACGGCACGCATGGGAAACTCCTGTGTTCTTTGCACGGGAGCTAGATGCGCACTATGTTCGAGCAATGCAAGAATGCACAAATTCTGTACGTAGTACCAAAAAGGATACCGCAAAATGTCGTTGCCGCGCGCGAAACTCGTCAGGAACTTTCCCGGTTGCCCTGTCGAGGCGACGCTGAGCTACCTCGACGGCAAATGGAAGGGCGTGATCCTTTTTCACCTCATGAAGGGCACACTGCGCTTCAACGAACTGCGCCGCAATCTGCCGGCCGTCACCCAGCGTATGCTGACAAAGCAGTTACGCGAACTCGAAGAGTCGGGTCTGGTGTCGCGTACCGTCTTTCCGGTGGTGCCGCCGCGTGTCGAATATGCGATGACGCCGCTCGGCATGACGCTGAAGCCGGTCGTTGATGCGCTTGCCGCCTGGGGCGACGATTATGTCTTCTGCAGCCCGGAAGGACGCGAGCTGCGCATGTCGTCAGGCGGGCTGCACGCGCCGGCTTCGCCTCTCCAGGCGGGCTGAGGCTGCGAAGACGAAGAGGCCGAGGAAGGAGAGTGCTGCGCCGACGTAACCGGTGGCCGCAAACCCGTAACCCCAGGCGATGACGAGACCGCCGAGCCAGGCGCCGATCGCATTGGCGATGTTGAAGGCGGAGTGGTTGGAGGCGGCGGCAAGCGTCTGCGCATCGGCGGCGACGTCCATCAGCCGCGTCTGCAGCGCCGGCCCGGCGGCAAAACCGCAGCCGACGAGGAAGACCGAGAGGCCGAGCATATAGGGGTTGGCGGCCGTCAGAGAGAAAGTGGTGAGCACGACGATATTATAGATGAGCGAACCGCCGATCGTACCGAGCAGCGATTTATCGGCGAGCCACGAGCCGATGAAATTGCCGGCATTCATGCCGACGCCGAAGAGCACCAGCATGATCGGGACCGCGCTTTCCGGCAGCATCGCCACCTCGGTCGTCGTCGAGGCGATATAACTGAACATGGCGAACATGCCGCCATAGCCGACGGCGGCGATGGCGAGCGTCAGCCACACCTGCGGCCGGCGGAAGGCGCCGAGTTCGCGTGAGAAGCTCGCCTCTTCGGAGACCCTGTCCTTCGGAAGATAGATCCAGATCAAGGCCACGGTCAGCAGGCCGACGATTCCGACCGACCAGAACGCCACCTGCCAGTCGAGCGACTGGCCGAAGAAGGTCGTCAACGGCGTGCCGAGAAGTGTCGCGACGGTCAGGCCGAGCATGACGCGCCCGACCGCCCGCGCCCGCCGGTTCAACGGCACCATCGAGGCGGCGACGAGCGCCGCGACGCCGAAATAGGCACCATGCGGCAGGCCGGTGATGAAGCGCAACACGGCGAAGGTCTCGAAGCTTGGCGCCACTGCGCTCGATATGTTACCCACGGCAAAGATGAGCATCAGCGTCAAAAGCAGTGTGCGACGCGCCATCTTCGCGGCAAGCACGGCGATGACGGGCGCGCCGACAACAACGCCGAGGGCATAGGCGCTGATGACGTAGCCCGCCTGCGGCGTTGTAACCGAGAAGGTTTCCGCGACATTGGGCAGCAGCCCCATGATCGCGAACTCGCCCGTGCCGATTCCGAAGCCGCCGCAAGCGAGTGCAAGTTGAACCAAAGCGACCGTCGTTGCCGACGGCAGTTCGTCATCCGGCCGGGATTCAATGGAATCATTGATGGCGATCTCACTCATGAGAGCTCCGTAGGAAGGTTCTGCTTGGTAACGGCCCTGACGCCGCGAGGCGGTTGGGATAAAATGGCGGGAGGTGGAGACGATCTCTCCGGTATCTTGATCTATCCGCAAGGGAGCGGCCGGCGTCGAGTGCATTTTTTGCAGTGCAGTGTCCTGCTATGTGCATATGTCCGTTGCAATATTTGCATTTCTGTCATTTCTGCTGTGGAGGGACGGCGCTTGAAATCGACGGTGCCGCAACCATCTGAGGAGCAAGGCAGGACCATTTCCGCGCCAGGGACGGGAGCCCGTATGAAGCTTGTAGGCTTTTTCAACCGCGACGGCGGCACCTTCAGGACCACCGACATGCTGGCCTACGAGAAGAGAGCGGAGGCGGCCTTTCGGGATGCGGGACACGATTTCGACGCAATCGTTTTTTCAGGCAAGGAAATCATCCCCGCGATGGAGCGGGCGGCCAAGCGAGACGATATCGACGGCATCGTCGCCGGCGGCGGCGACGGGACGATTTCGGCGGCGGCGTCGATCGCCTGGAAAAACGGCATCGCGCTCGGCGTCGTGCCGGCCGGCACCATGAACCTCTTTGCCCGATCGCTGCGTGTGCCGCTCGATATTTGGCAGGCGCTCGATGTGCTGGCTACCGGTGAAATCGACAATGTCGACATCGCCAGCGCCAACGGCCGCCCGTTCATCCATCAGTTTTCAGCCGGCCTGCATGCCCGCATGGTGCGCTACCGCAATTCCTACAGCTATCGCTCGCGGCTGGGCAAGATCAGGGCGAGCACGAAGGCGGCTCTCGGCGTGATCTTCAACCCGCCCGAGTTCGAGGTCGAGTTCGAGGCGGTCGGCATGCGCGAGCGCCGCAGGGTCTCGGCGATCTCGGTCTCCAACAACCCGTTCGGCGAAAACGCGCTGCTTTATGCCGATAATCTGAGAAGCGGCGAGCTTGGCTTCTATACGGCTAATCCGCTGAAACCGCTCGGTGTCGCCCGCCTCGCCATCGACATGCTGCGCGGCAAGGTTCGCGAGAACGCGGATGTCATGGTGATGCATCCGGCCGAGGTGCGCCTGCATTTCCCGAAACTGCGATACAAGGCCAATTGCGTCATGGACGGCGAACTGCTGCCGCTCGAACGCGATGTGCTGATCCGGCTGCATCCGGGTGAACTGAAGGTTCTCGTCAAACAGGGCCTTGCCGCCCAGATCGATGCGGACGAACGCCGCGAGCCTGCCGCGTAAGCCTGCCGTCGCGGAGTTTCAGAGCCGCGGCAGATAAGTGCGATAGTCGAAATCCGAGACCGTGCGCAGATGCGCAAGGGCTTCCTTGCGTTTGGTGTCGCCATAGAGCGCCTGATAGCGGGTTCCGAAGATATCGGCGACAAAACGCGAGGTGCGGAAGGTTTCGACCGCGCTCAGGAAATCATGCGTCAGTCGTGTCGTATCTTCAGGCGTGTGCGCGGGCGTCGTCTCCTCGCCGGGATCGAGCTCGCGGTCGAGACCGGTGAGCATGCCGCCGAGGATCGCCGCCAGCAGCAGATAGGGATTGGCGTCGGCGCCGGCGACACGATGCTCGATACGCGCGGCCGGCCCATCCTTTTCGTGTATGCGGATTGCCGTGCCGCGATGGCCGTTGCCCCAGGTCAGATCGACGGGCGCGAAGGAGCCCGGCTGAAAGCGCCGGTAGGAATTGGCGAAAGGGGCGAAGATCAGCTGCGCCTCGCGCATGCTGTCGAGCATGCCTGCCGTTACCGATTTCAGCAGCTTCGGCTCGCCGCCTTTGGCATCGAGAATGTTGCAGCCCTGTTCGTCGATGACGCTCGCATGCACATGCAGGCCGGAGCCGGCATGGTCGGAATAGGGCTTGGCCATGCAGGTCGATTTCAGCCCGTGGCGGCGCGCCGCCTGTTCGGCGATACGCTTCAAGTAGAGGCAGTCGTCAGCCGCGGCCAACGCATTGGGGCGGTGCAGGAGGTTGACCTCGAACTGACCAGGTCCGAATTCGGCTGTCGTCGCGTCCGCCGGCAGTCCCTGCGCCTTCGCATAGGCCCTCAGCGTCCTCAGATAGCCATCGAGCGCATCGACGGCGCTCATGTCGTAAAGCTGAAAACCGTTCGGCTCGCCGCGATACGTGAGGCTTTCGGGCGGAGAAGGGCGTCCGGTCTCGCGCCAGTCTCCCGACATCACGTAGAATTCCAGCTCGGTGGCGACGACAGGCGTCAGCCCGCGCAGTCTATAGCGCTCGACCACAGAGGCTAGGATGGCGCGCGGATCCATGAAGCTCGGGCTGCCGTCGAATTCGCACATGGTGGCGAGCACCTGCATCGAGCCCTCCGGCGCCCAAGGCATCGGCGCGAGGCTGCGTCGGTCGGCAACGACCATGCCGTCGGGATCGCCGATGGTCAGCGACAGGCCGGTGATGGCGTCATTGTCGTCGCCCCAGATGTCGAGCGATTGCGTCGAGGTTGGCAAGCGGATGTCGCCGGCCCAGATCTTGCCTTCGCTGCCGGGGGGAAGTTGCTTGCCGCGCAGTTCGCCGTTCATGCCAACGATCAGGATCTCGAGACGCGGATCGCCGCCTTCGATCTTGCCGTCCATCCTGTCGCTCGCCATGACCTTGAAAATCCTCCGGGAGAAGGCCAAGCTCCTATCTCATCGCTAGCAGCCTTTCAATCCGCGAGGATCTTTTACCAGTCATGCCCGATACTTACCCGCCCTCAAACCTTGCCGCAATCGACGCTGCGCACCATCTGCATCCCTTCGCCGACATGAAGAAGCTGAATGCCGACGGTACGCGCGTCATCCAGCGCGGCGAGGGCGTCTATATTTTCGACGATCGCGGCAGGAAGTATCTCGACGGCTTCGCCGGCCTCTGGTGCGTCAATATCGGCTATGGCCGCCGGGAGATCGCTGACGCCGTCGCAAGGCAGATGAATGAACTGCCCTATTACAACACCTTCTTCGGCACGACCTCGACGCCGGCGACGCTGCTGGCGCAGAAGGTTACATCCCATGCCGGCGCGCGGTTCAACCATATCTTCTTCACCGGCTCCGGCTCGGAGGCGAACGACACCTGGTTCCGCATGGCCCGCGTTTATTGGAGCGCCGTCGGCAAGCCGTCGAAGAAGATCGTGATCTCGAGGAAGAACGGTTATCACGGGTCGACCGTCGCCGGCGCCAGCCTCGGCGGCATGAAATACATGCACGAGCAGGGCGACCTGCCGATCCCGGGCATCGTCCATATTGGGCAGCCTTATTGGTATGGCGAGGGCGGCGATCTCTCGCCCGCCGAATTTGGCCTCAAGGTCGCCCGCGAACTCGAAGCGAAGATCGACGAGCTGGGCGAGGAGAATGTCGCAGCCTTCGTCGCCGAACCGGTGCAGGGTGCTGCCGGCGTCATCATCCCGCCCGAGACCTATTGGCCGGAAATCGACCGGATCTGCAAGGCGCGCAATATCCTGCTCGTGACCGACGAGGTGATCTGCGGTTTCGGCCGTCTGGGCGCCTGGTTCGGCCATCAGCATTTCGGCGTCGAGCCGGATCTCGCGCCGATCGCCAAGGGCCTTTCCTCCGGCTATCTGCCGATCGGCGGCGTGCTCGTCAGCGACAGGATCGCCGATGTGCTGATCAACGAGGTCGGCGAGTTCAATCACGGCTTCACCTATTCCGGACATCCGGTCTGCGCCGCCGCCGCACTCGAAAATCTGCGCATCATCGAGGAGGAACGGCTGGTCGAACGTGTGCGCGACGATATCGGTCCTTATTTCGACAAGGCCTGGGCGGCGCTATCCGAACACGATCTGGTCGGTGAAGCCGATAGTATCGGGCTGATGGGCGGCCTGCAGCTTGCCGCCGACAAGCGCACGCGCGCTCGCTATGAAAAGCCCGATCAGATTGGCGCGCTGGTGCGCAACCACGCATTGGCGAACGGCCTCGTACTGCGCGCCACGGCCGACCGCATGCTCGCCTCACCGCCGCTTATTATCAGCCATGCGGAGGTGGACGAGATGGCAAGGGTTACCAAGCTGGCACTGGATGCGGCTTGGAAGGAGCTAAGATCCTGATTTCGTTCAGCTCGGCTGATCAACCCAGGCATAGCCGAAGCGATAGCTGTCGTCGCCGCGACTGTAGAGATAGGGTACGTCGATGACCGACGACTCCGGCGCTGATATGCCGAGGTGGGCCTGGAGCCATTGCGCCATATCCGGCGGAAGCGCTTCGTTTTTCCCCTTATGCGGTATGAGCCACACGAGAAGAAGCGGCCGGCGGCCGGAGAGATCCGGCTTGAAGCCGGGGTAATCCATGGAGAGGACGGGAATGCCGGAAATATCCTGTCTGAGATTGCCGGCGAGCAGGCTGTCGCCGGCAAGGATCGCCGCCGGTTCGGCCTTTTTGCGCAAGCTTTCGAGCATATCGGCATATGGCCTGTTCAGGCGCTCATAGTGACCCGTGAACCGCGCGCTTGCCACACTGCCGTAAAGGGCCGCAGGCACGCCGATCATGATGACGGCAATCACGGGCATGAAGCGCCGGAAAGCCTTGCTGGTCTCAACGCCTGCCGCCTCGATCTTCAGGCAGAGATACAGCGGCACGATGAAGAGCATCGGCACCAGCCAGCGGTCCTTGATGCCGGCCGCGCCGCCGAAGACGATCAACAGCAGAATGCCGGTGAGAAAAATGAGCATCATCCGCTCGATCAGCCGCGTCCATTCCGATTGGGCGGTCAGCGATGGACGAAGGCTCTTGCCAAAGACGACGGCGAACACCGCCACCGTCAATCCGGCGAAGCCGACGGTGGCAAGGGCGAGGGAACCGGCGCCCATGGCCACTTGCATGGGATAGCTGGCATCGCCGCTGGCGGTCATCTTCTCCAGGGTGCGGGCCGTCGCGAAATCGAGATTGTCCTTCAGCCAGAAGAGATGCGGCAGCGTGATGACGAGCGCCGCGACAGCAGTCACCGCGAGCCTCCGATCGAAGATCCGCGTCCGAAGGCGCGCATCCGTCAGCGCGGCAATTAAGGCTGCGGCTGGCAGGATGGCGAAATTGTACTTGGCAAGCAGGCCGAAACCGATGCCGATGCCGGCGACCAGATAGGAGGCGAGGCTCGGCCGTTTCAAGCTGAGGATAAAGCCGTAGAAGAAAAGACTGGCCGAAAAGAAGACCGCGACGGTATGCGTCAGATCGCGCTGCATCTCGAAAACCATTTGCGGGATGGTCAGCAATCCGAGTGTCGCCATCACCACCAGCCTCTTGTCGCGCAGGATGAGTTGCGCGGTCAGGCCGTAGAGCAGATAGGAGGTGAACAGGAGGAGGTTCTTCACCACCGACAGCGCGACAAGCGAAACCCCGGCAAACAGGAAGACTGTATATTGCAGCCAGTTGTAGAATGGTGGCTGCGGGCCGTAGCCGGCGGCGAGCCACTGCGAGCGGAAGGCCTGCTCGGCTTCGTCGAGGTCGAGCGAATGTGAGGTCGCGAGCCGCACGCCGATCTGAAGCGCGAAATAGGCGGCCAGCAGGACAAAAATCCACCTGATGTCGCGATTACTGGTCTCGGTCATTTATCTTGCCCCGGCCGAACCCAGGCATAGCCAAGGGCGAAATTGTCCCCCTGGCGCCCGAAATAATAGGGAAGCGACACGGCGCCGATCTCCTGCGGTGTGATATCGGCCGCCGCCAGTGCCGATGAAAACCGCTCCGGCATGACCGCATCCGCAGCCGTCGCCGTCTTCTTGCCGCGCCAGACGATGAGCACCGGTCCGCCTGATGCCGCGTAGGCCGGGATGCCGGCTGCAGGGAAATCCGGGATGACCACGGGCACGTCGGGATGCATCAGGCGCATGTTTCCGCCGACATAGGTATCCGAGGCGATGATCAGCGCGGGTTCAGCCTGCCGCGTCATATCGCGCGCGAGATCGGCCATCGGCACATTCGGCCTGCTATAGGTGCCGATCAGCCCGGCGCCGACGACGCGGAAGCCGAGCGCAATCAGCACGCAGGCCATCAGCACCGGCACAACAGGCCAGAAGCGGCGCAGGCCGGCAGAAAGCTCGAGCCCGGCCGCCTTCATCTTTGCCAGGAAATAGATCGGCAGCACCAGCAGAAACGGATCGAGCCAACGTTCACGCACCGTCGTGGAGCCGGTGAACAGAACGATCAGAAGGATTCCCGCGAGGCTCGCGAACATCATCCGCTCCATCATCCGGGTCCAGCGGTTTCCGGTTGAAAGCGCCCGGATAAAATCCCCGCGGAAGGCGGCGGCGAAGATGGCGACGGGCAGCGCTGCGAAGGCGATGATGGCGACGACAAAGGCGAGAATACCTTTGCCGATCCGCAAGGCGCCGGCCGGTTCATTGCCGGCAGCCATTTTGACGAGAGTATCGGAGGAGGCGAATTCGAGATTGCTGCGCAGCCAGATCGCGTGCGGCAGAACGATGACGAGCGCGACGGCGATCGCCGCCAGCAGGCGCCAGTCGAGCGCTCTGCGCCGCCATTCGGCATCGGGCAGGATGGCGATTAGCGCGGCGACGGGCATCAGTGCGAAGTTATATTTCGAGATCAGACCGATGCCGGTGGCAAGCCCCAGCAGGAGATAGCTGCCGATATCGGGGCGCTCGAGCGTGCGGAAGAGGCCGTAGAGGAAGAGCGAGCTTGCAAAAAGCAGCGCCGTCGTATGGGTCAGATCCTGCTGCGCCATGTAGGAGACCTGGGGCAGGGTGATCAGCGCCAGCATCCCGGCGGCGGCGAGTGCCTGGTCCTTCAGGACCTCGCGCCCGGCAAGGCCGTAAAAGAGATAGCACAGGAAGAGCAGGATATTCTTCGGGATGATAAGGGCGCCCATCGACAATCCGGTCACCGAAACGACCGCATATTGCATCCAGTTGTAGAAGGGTGGCTGCGGGCCGTAGCCCGCCAGCAGATATTGCGAGAAGAAGGACTGCTCGGCTTCGTCGAGTTCAAGCGAGTGCGGAAGCGCCAATCGCAGTGCGATGTTCAGCACGAAATAGGCTGCAAGCAGCAGCGCCGCGGTTCTGATCGTCCTCGTCGCGCCTTCCAGCATCGTGCTGCCGGTTTACGCTCGGCTTTGATCGTCGAAGATCTGCCGCACAATATAGTTCGGGGATGCGTCATCACGGTAATAGGTGCGCGCGATCATTTCCGCCAGAATGCCGGTGGTGATCATCTGCACCGACGAAAGCAGGAGCACGACGCCCACCATCAGCATCGGGCGTGTGCCGATATCGTTGCCCAAAATGAACTTGTCGAAGCCGAGATAGAGCAGGATCAATATGGCAACCGCGCCGAGACCGAGGCCGAGCGAGCCGAAGAAATGGCCGGGCCGGGCCTTGTAGCGCATGAAGAACATCACCGACAGCAGATCGAGGATGACGCGGAAGGTGCGCGAAATGCCATATTTCGAAACGCCGTGCTCGCGGGCATGATGGGTGACGACCATCTCGCCGATGCGCGAGCTTGGCACGACGCCGGCGACCCAGGCCGGGATGAAGCGGTGCATCTCGCCCATCAGCTTGACCTGCTTGATGATCGACGCCCGGTAGATCTTCAGGCTGCAGCCGTAGTCGTGCAGCTTGACGCCGGTGATGCGGCCGATCAGGTAGTTGGCGCACCAGGAAGGAATTTTGCGCAACAGCAGGCCGTCCTGGCGGTTCTTGCGCCAGCCGACCAGGAGATCGAGTTCGCGCCGTTCGAGCTCCGAGACCATCGAAGGGATATCCTTCGGGTCGTTCTGCAGGTCGCCGTCCATCGTCGCAATCAGGCGGCCGCGGGCGGTGTCGATGCCGGCCTGCATGGCAGCGGTCTGGCCGAAGTTGCGCTGCAGCTCGACGATCCTGAGTACCAGCCCTTCGCGCCCGACGAACTTGCGGGCGTTGACGAGCGTCGCATCCGTGCTGCCGTCGTCGACGAGGATCAGTTCCCACCGATGAGGATATTGGGCCATCGCCGCAAGGATACGCTCGACAAGCGGACCGACGCTTTCCTCTTCATTGAAAACGGGCACGACCAGCGACAGCTCGAGCGATTGTACCGGATCATTCGTGCCGCGAATGGGCTCTACCGTTGTCTGCAACTCTTATCTCCAAAAGGCCGGCGGCCTTGCAATCTTACTGCCGCCATCGCGCTAGCGGAAGCCTAGTACATGAAGTGTCAGCACGTTGCCAGCGGGCAATGCCGCTTTCCCCGCAAACGGCGGGCTTGCCGTAACTCTATTTCGCGCCGCCTTCCACCCAGGAATAGCCAATCGAAAAGGTATGTTTGCCATCACCGAAGAGGTAGGGCAGCGTCAACGTGTTCAACTCTTTCAGATGAATGCCCGATTTCACCAGATCGCTGGCAAAACCTGGAGAAATGGTTGGGTCATTTGCCGTTTCACCGCGCCAGACGACAAGCACAGGACCCCTGGCAGCCGCATATTCGGGAACTCCGGGGCCTGGAAAGAATGGAATTACGACCGGAACGTCGGGAAACCGCAGCCTCATATTGCCTGCCACGAACTTCGTTCCGGCCACGATCAGGACAGGTTTGCGGGTCTTGGTCAGCTCGGCCACGTAGCCGGAGAAGGGCACGTTCGTTCTCGTATAGGTGCCGATATACTGAATGGCGACGATCCTGAGCAGAAGTATCGCCAAGATGACGGTCATGAAGACAGGCACGACGGGCCGGAAACGCGCAAGGCCGGCGGAAAGATCCAAGCCTGCGGTTTCGAGTTTCAGGAACAGATAGATCAGCAGGACGAGCAGGCATGGATCGAGCCAACGCTCGTGTATATCGCTCGCGCCGGCGAAGATAACGACGCCGACGAAGGCAAGCAGGCTGACGATCATCATCCGTTCGATCACCCGGATTATCGGACTGGACGCGGAAAGCGCACGGAAGAAATCGCGTCGGAAGGCTGCTGCGATAAGCACGATCGGCAGTGCGACGAAGCCGAGGACGGCGATGACGAGGGACAGCAGACCCTGTCCGATGCGCGGCAGGCCCGCGGCTGCCTCGTGGTCGGCGGTCATCCGCTCCATGGTCGGGGCCGAAGCGCTGACGAGATTGTCGGGCAACCAGAGCGCATGCGGCAGAATGATCAGAATGGCGATTGCGAACGCCGGCAGCAGACGCCAGTCGAACAGGCGGCTACGCCACTTTCGGTCCATCATGACGGCGACGAAGGCGGCAAATGGCAGGATGGCGAAATTGTATTTGGAAATCAGCCCGATGCCGGTGGCGATGCCGACGACGAGGTAGCTGCCGATCGTCGGCTGTCGAAGTGTGCGAAAAAAGCCGAAGAGGAAGAGCGAGGTCGCAAACAGCAGGGCAACTGTGTGAGTGAGTTCGCGCTGCGCCATCAGGCCGACCTGCGGCAGGGTAATCAGGCTCAACATGGCAATGGGCGGGAGCAAGCGGCTCTTCAGCACCTCGCGGGCAGCCAGCCCGTAAAAAAGATAGCAGCCGAAGAGAATGATATTCTTCGGAACCGAGAGGGCCCACATTGTGATGCCCGTCACCGAAACGACGGCATATTGGATCCAGTTGTAGAAGGGCGGTTGCGGACCGTAGCCGGCGAGAAGATATTGCGAGTAGAACGATTGCTCGGCCTCATCGAGATCGAGCGTATGAGGGAGCGCGACGCGGAGCGCGATGTTCAGCAGAAAATAGACTGCCAGAAAAATGCTGGCGCTCGTGATGCTTCTGGTAATGCGCTCCAACATCGGTCTCCAAGTCAAGCGGGCGAGGCGCCGTCATCCGTCGGTCCGCTGCGGGGATCGTCGGCCATGAAGCGATCTCGCCGCCATCGCCATCAACTCCGCCGTTGTGCGCAACCTTCATTTCTCCTAAAACGCCTGCGACGGGACCGAGGCCCATGCCGACGCCAAGCGAGGAATGCCTACTACATGAAGAGTTCGACCGTTGAAAGCCAGCAGTCCTGGTTTATGCGCAATCGCATGACGGCGCTGACGGTCGTTATTGTCGCAGCCTATGTGCTCTTCGTGCAATGGTTCTGGGGTTGGCCGGTCATCATTGGCCAATGGGCCGATGTCGGGGCTGGCCCCGTGATCGGCGCGCTCGTGGCTCTGACAAGTACCTATTTCCTGCGGACCTGGCGCATCTACGACTATTTTCCGAAGGAAACGGCGGGCCGGTTCGCGACCCTCTTCCGCGTCACGCAGATCCACAATCTGCTGAACATCATGTTGCCCTTCCGCACCGGCGAGACCAGCTTTCCGTTGCTGATGCGCACCGAATTCGGCATTCCCCTGACGCGCGGAACCTCGGCGCTTCTGGTCATGCGGCTGCTCGACCTGCACGCGCTTCTCGCGGCCGCCGGCATCGGCTTTGCGTTTGCCGCGGCCGATGCGCTCGTCGCATGGTCGCTTTGGGTGGTCTTCCTGCTGCTGCCTGTCGCAGCGTTCGCCGCCCGCAAGCCGCTGTTGCGCGTGGCCGCCAGGCTGTTGCCTGCGAAGCTGCAGAAATTCGTCGTCGAGATCGAAAACGGCCTGCCGCTTGATGCCGCAGCCTTCGCGCGCGCCTGGGCGATGACCATCGTCAACTGGCTGGTGAAGGTGATCGTGCTCGCATGGGCGCTCGACCTGATGGGGGTGCTGCCGATGGCGGCAAGCTTCGGCGGCGCGCTCGGCGGCGAACTCTCCTCCGTTCTGCCGGTGCATGCGCCCGGAGGTGTCGGCACCTATCCCGCCGGCATCACCGCCGGCGCCATTGCGCTTGGAGCTTCGAGCGAGCGGATGGCGCTGGCCGTGCTAGCGCAGGCGAGCGTCAATGCGCATCTCCTGATCATCGTCTCGGCGCTGACAGGCACGGCGATCTCATTGCCGCTCGGGCGCCGCGGCAAGCTCTGAAATCCGCTTCCGCAGAAAGGCCAGCTCTGGCTCCTGCCGACAGAGGGACAGTGCCCTTTGATAGGCTGCGATCGCCTCTTCGGTGCGGCCGAGCCTGCGCAGGAAATCGGCACGCGCCGCATGGGCGAGGTGATAAGCCTTGAGCTCCTCGCGCGCTAAAATGGCATCGACCAGATCCAGCCCCTTTGCCGGTCCTTCGGTCATCGAGATCGCCGCGGCGCGGTTGAGTTCGACGATGGGGGAGGGCTGCGCCGCCAGCAGCAGGTCGTAATAGAAGGTGATCCGCCGCCAATCGGTCTCTTCGGCGGTCGGCGCCCTGACATGCTCGGCAGCGATCGCCGCTTGTACCGTATAGGCGCCAATCTCTGCGGCCCGCATCGCCTCGGCGAGAAGCGCAAGGCCTTCCGCGATTTTTGCGTGGTCCCAGAGCGAGCGGTCCTGATCGGCAAGCAGGACCAGCGCCCCCTGCTCGTCGCTGCGTGCCAAGCGGCGGGAATCCTGCAGCAGCATCAGCGCCAGCAGACCGCGTGCGTCGGGATGTGGCAGCAGCGTCAGAAGCAGCCGCGCCAGCCTAATCGCCTCTGCGGTCAGGTCTGCGCGTACCACGTCTCCGCCTGATGAGGCGGAATAGCCCTCGTTGAAAACGAGATAGATGACGTGCAGCACCTGATCCAGCCGCTCTGGCAATGAATCGCGGCCCGGCACTTCGTAGGGGATATTCGCTGCCCGGATCCTGTTCTTGGCGCGCACGATCCGTTGGGCGACCGTCGGCGCCGGAACAAGGAAGGCATGGGCGATCTCTTCGGTAGTCAATCCGCAGATTTCCCGCAGCGCCATCGCCGTCTGCGCGTCGGCGGGAATGGCGGGATGGCAGCAGGTGAAGATCAGCCGCAGCATGTCGTCCTCGATTGCTTCCATATCGCCAATCTCCGTTTCGTCGACGCTGTAGAGGCTGTCCTCGATGTGCTGCTGCGAGGCATCGAAGCGCGCTCGCCGCCGGATGGTGTCGATCGCCTTGAACCGTCCCGTCGAAACCAGCCAGGCGAACGGATTGACGGGAATGCCATCCGTCGGCCATGTCCGGGCGGCCGCGGCAAAGGCATCCTGAAGCGCTTCCTCCGCCCGGTCGAAATCCCCGAGCAGGCGGATCAGTGTCGCCAGCACCCGGCGCGACTGCGTTCGATAAATCTCCTCGATCACATTTTCCAAGGGCACCTCAGTCCGGCAGTGTGAGCGTCCGAACGGGCCTCAGTTCGACCGCGCCGTAACGCGCCGATGGGATTCGTCCGGCGATCTCTTTCGCCTTCACCATATCCGGCGCCTCGATGACGTAGAAGCCGGCAAGATGCTCCTTCGTCTCCACATATGGGCCATCGGTGGCGGACAGCCGGCTGTTTCGAACGCGCACGACGGTTGCCTGGTCAGGCATCTCCAAGGCATCGGAATGGATCATGATGCCTTCGCGGAGCAGTTCCTCGTCGAAGGCCAAATGTGCTCTGATCAGTTCGCTGGTTTCATCAGGCGTCAACGTGCCGTCGGTGTCGGCGCAATTATAGATGAGGCAGATGTAGCGCATGGCTATCTCCCGTCCTGGATCGAATAAGCGGGGCGCACTTCGATCGAGCAATATTTGAGGATCGGAAAACTGGACACGATCGTCTGCGCCTCGTCGAGGGTTGCCGCTTCGATCAGCACGAAACCACCGAGATGCTCCTTGATTTCGGCAAATGGGCCATCGGTCGCAGAGACTTCGCCATTGCGCAGGCGCACCGTGATCGCTGTTGACGGTTCGTGTAGGGCGAGCGCCACCTGCAGGTGACCGCTTTCGCGCCAGCGATTGTCGCTGATGATGCACTCCTGTGTGAGCGCATCCCACTCGGTCTGAGGGACCTGCTTGCTTTTTTCCGTGTCGAACCAGATCTGGCATAGAAATTTCATCGATTTCTCCTCATTTAGCGCCGAATTCGTGGATTGGTCGCACCTCGATCGCGCCGAGTTTGGCGAGCGGGATGCCGGCGGCAACGCGGACGGCGTCGTTCAGGTCCTTGGCTTCGATGAGAATGAAGCCGCCGAGCGCTTCCTTCGTCTCGGAGAAGGGGCCATCTGTCACCGATGTCTCGCCGCGGCGCACCCGAACCGTCACCGCCGATGTTGGCGGCTGCAGCGCCTGCGCGACAATCATATGCCCGCTTTCCACCAGGTCCCTGTCGTAATTCAGGGAATTCGCGTCGAGTTCGACTCTCTCCTCTTTGGTCATGGCGTCGAGTATCGCGCCATCGAACCAGACCTGGCAGAGATATTTCATCGCGGACAGCCTCCTTGCAGGGTTTCTATACCTCTGGACGAACGGGCCGCGCACATTTCGACAGCGCCAGGAAAAATCTTTTGTGCCGGTCACCTGTCGAAATCGCGGGACGGCACTCGACAAGGCCTCGTCAAAGCCTGTCGAGGAGAACTGAAATGAGTATTCTTGAAATCGCGCTGGCAAGCCAGATCTGGGCACGCCGCCATGAGAGGCGTCAATTGGGGCTCGACGATGCGGATGCGGTGAAGATTCCTCTGCGCACCGTCTTCGTCGTCATGGCCTTTGCCCTGCTGATATCGGGGCTGAACCTTGCCGCCGGCAGTCCGCCGACGCTTGTGGCGGGCTCGGCGCCCGCCGTGGCGGAGAGATGATGATACGGCCCTATTGAAAGGCCGTCTCAAAGAAGCTGCGCAGTTTGCGCGAATGCAGCGCTTCCGGCGGCATGGCCGCAAGCTTCTGAACGGCGCGGATGCCGATCTGTAGATGCTGATTCACCTGCGTGCGGTAGAAGGCCGTTGCCATACCGGGCAGCTTCAGCTCGCCATGCAGCGGCTTGTCGGAGACGCACAGCAGCGTCCCATAGGGCACGCGGAAGCGGAAGCCGTTGGCGGCAATCGTCGCCGATTCCATGTCGAGCGCGATCGCCCGCGCCTGCGAAAGCCGCTTCACCGGCCCGCGCTGGTCGCGCAGTTCCCAGTTGCGGTTGTCGATTGTGCCGACGGTGCCGGTGCGCATGATGCGCTTCAGCTCGAATCCCTCGTATCCGGTGATTTCGGCAACGGCGGCTTCCAGCGCCACCTGGACTTCGGCCAGCGCCGGGATCGGCACCCAGACGGGAAGGTCGTCGTCAAGAACATGGTCCTCGCGCATATAGGCATGGGCGAGAACATAATCGCCGAGCCGCTGGCTGTTGCGAAGACCGGCGCAGTGGCCGAGCATCAGCCAGGCATGCGGGCGCAGCACGGCGACATGGTCGGTGATTGTCTTGGCGTTGGAGGGGCCGACGCCGATATTGATCATGGTGATCCCGGCATGGCCCTTCTTCTTCAGATGATAGGCGGGCATCTGCGGCAGGCGGGTCAATGCCGCGTCCGTTTCCGGCACGCTCGAGCCGGGTAGGGTGACGATATTGCCGGGCTCGACGAAGGCGGTGTAGCCGTCGCCGCCCTCCGTCATCAGCTTGCGCGCCCAGCTGCAGAATTCATCGATATAGAACTGGTAGTTGGTAAACAGCACGAAGTTCTGGAAATGCTCGGCATGCGTAGCGGTATAATGCGACAGACGGGCGAGCGAATAGTCGATGCGTTGCGCGGTGAATGGGGCAAGCGGCGAGGGCTCCCCCGGCGGCGGGATATATTCGCCGTTGGCGATCTCATCATCGGTGGTGTTGAGGTCGGGGGTGTCGAAGATATCGCGCATCGGAACGTCGACGAAGGCGGCGGCCGAGGCTTCCACATGCGCGCCCTCGCTGAAGGCGAAGTGCAGCGGGATCGGCGTCGACGATTCCGAGACGACGATCGGAACATTGTGGCTCTTGATCAGCAGCGACAGCTGCTCCTTCAGGTAATGCTTGAAGAGTTTCGGCCGGGTGACCGTCGTCGTGTAGATGCCGGGCGCCGTGACATGGCCGTAGGAAAGGCGCGAATCGACATGGCCGAAGCTCGTCGTCTCGATGCTGACCTGCGGATAGAAGGCGCGATACCGCGAGGCGATCGGAGCGCCCTGGGCAAGCTCGGTGAAGTTTTGGATCAGGAACGCCGTATTGCGTTCGTAAAGCGCAGTCAGCGTCTCGACGGCCTTGGCGGGATCATCGAAGCTCTCAGGCTGGAAAGGGGGCGGAGAGGAGATGTCGAGGGGCGACAGAGGGGAGATTCGTTTGTTCATGGCGCATTATAGAGAGTTGTTTTTGACAAGCAAACGACGCGCGCCGGCGGAATCCGTTTTTTTATCCTGGTGTGGGCCTGATGCGGTCATCGCACCGTCGGCGCACAGAAGGCCCCGCTTGTTTCGAGGCAGGTATAGATCGCACCGAAATGCGACTGTGTGCCGCCGCCGCCATTATGCACGACGACCGCTGAAAATGTGACCGCGAAGATCGCCGCAAACAGCGTGATGATGCTGAAACGTCTTGCCAGGATATAGTAGTTCATCTCAAGCCCCGATACGCAACTTAACCGTGACATGAGTTTTGCCACGCGTCGGCTGAACGAGTGCTGAGATGCCGGTTCATCCGCCGTTCAGCTTGCAAGGCAGGTTCGGGGCTACTGCAGAACATCGGCAAGCCGAGAAGGACTTCGAGGCATGCCGGCATTTTCGACCGGCATGGATTGTGGGTTTCGGGATGATTGCCACGACGGGCTATCGCGTCAGAGCCGGGTCCAGGTCTGCGTCTTGCAGAGGATCTTCAGCACGCAGCCCTGCATCTTCAGCGAATTGCCGGAAACCTCTCCTGAGCCGCTATAGGTCTTGTCGGCGGCGGGGTCGGTGATCTCGCCGGAATAGCTGCCGCCACTCCCCGCAAGCGTGCCGATCTTGCGGCCGCTATATTTGCCAGTTTTCAGCGTCACGCAGTAACCGCCGCCGCAGGCTGCAATCACCGCCGTTTCGCCGGAGGCCGTCTTCCAATTGCCGACGATCGGCTCCTCAGCACGCGCAGTGCCCGCGATCACGGCGATGGCGCCGGCAAGAATGAAACTGCGGATCATCTTTTCCTCCCTGATGTTCCTCTGACCGGCCGCGAAAATAACTGACGCGAACGTAAAGGTAAATAGAGCCGAATGTCTGTTCGGCGCTCGCTGAAAGCGGTCGAAAGGCCGGCTATGGAGCTTTTAAACCTGCCGCCTGCTGATTTCATGATGAACGGTCCGTTTATTTCCGAATCTAAATCTTTCGTAAAATTCGAGCGAAAATCCCTAAAGCCCAGGGAGTCCGATGTTTAACGAAAACCCAATTTTACCAAGTGTTTGCACTTTGTTTGTCTCAAATTAATCATGCATTTTAGGCGTTTTTTGAAAGCCGTTTGGCATACTCAAACCATCAAACGAGCGGGGAAAACCCGCCGGACCGGAAGGGCCGCAAAGCTGCGATAGACGGCAAGGCCGAAGGTAAAACAGGGTAAGTCATAAACAGGCTAACAGGGATAAAACCGATGGCACGCTTTGAAATGCACAATGCTGAAACGGCCACCATGGGTGGCGACAACAACAGCGCCGATGTCTTCTGCGAAATGGGTCTGATGTATGCGACTGGTCGAGGCTGCGCCGTCGATCTCGTTGCTGCCCACAAGTGGCTGAACATCGCCGCAATCAAGGGCAATGACCGCGCCGCCGAGCTTCGCGCCGACGTGGCCGCCGCCATGAACAAGATGCAACTCGTGGAAGCGTTGCGCGCTGCTCGCGAATGGATGACCGTTCACTGATGCATGTCCCCGAGCGTGCAGCGGCGGATAACGTCATGCTTGAAAAGAAAGAGCTGAAGCGCGCCGCATGAACCATGTTTCATGTGGCGCGCTAGCGCTGAAGTGTCAGAGCGCCCTGGGCGTCCGGAAAGCACGCACGGCGCTCTGTCAGACCATTTGAAGCCGTGACGGTTGAGCCGGTCCATGATTCAGTTTCTGATGCGGAAAATACTGATGGGCGGATGGCTGTCGGTGCTGACGTATCTCGAACGTCCTTTGTTCGACGAGGCGACACCTTGTCGATTGAAACGACACCCTGGAGATTGGAAACATGGCGCTCAAACGAATGGACAACGTCGGAATCGTCGTCGAGGACCTCGAAGCAGCGATTGATTTCTTCCGCGAACTCGGCCTCGAGCTCGAAGGGCAGGCGACGATCGAGGGAGAATGGGCCGGACGTATCACCGGACTGGGCGATCAGCTCGTCGAAATTGCCATGATGCGCACGCCGGACGGCCACAGCCGGCTGGAGCTCTCCCGCTTCCTCACACCGCCGGTCGTGGCAGATCATCGGAACGCCCCGGTCAACGCGCTCGGCTACCTCCGAGCTATGTTCACCGTTGATGACATCGACGAGACGCTCGAAAGGCTCCGCAGGCGCGGGGCGCAGCTTGTCGGGGAAGTCGTACAGTATAAGGAAGCCTATTTGCTCTGCTACATCCGCGGGCCTGAACGGCTTCTCATCGGACTCGCCCAGGAACTCAGCTGAACAGTGCGGAGAAGGAAACGGCGACGGCTCCTTCATCGGCTTCGCTTTTCCCGCTTTGTCAGGCGAGCGTCTTCAAGACCTGCGGCAGCGCTTCCTCGAACAGCTCCATATCAGCCTCCGGCCCAACGCTGACGCGGATGCAGCGATTGAGCGGCGCGACACCCGGCATGCGGATGAAGACGCCATGCTCCATCAGGCCATCGACGATCGTCCGCGCATAGGCGCCGTCGCGGCCGGTATCGATCGCCACGAAATTCGTCGCCGAAGCCAGCGGCTCAAGGCCGTTTGCCCGGGCAATGCGGCCGATCCGCTCCCGCGCCGCATGGATTTTCCCGACCACTTCGGCCAGATAGGCCTGGTCCTTGAGCGCGGCCAACGCTGCGGCCGTCGCCAACCGGTTCATGCCGAAATGATTGCGGATCTTGTCAAAGGCCTGCGCGGTGCCTGATGTCGAGATCACGTAGCCGGTGCGTGAGCCGGCAAGTCCATAGGCCTTGGAAAAGGTCCGGGTGCGGACGATGTTCGGAAGATCGATGAGCGAGGCGATCGATGGCAAGGAATTTGCCGGCCCCGTTTCGCTATAGGCTTCGTCCAACACCATCATCGTGGTCTCCGGCAGCGCCCGGGCGAAAGCGACGATCCTGTCGGCGTCCCACCAGCTTCCCATCGGATTGTCGGGATTGGCGAAATAGACAAGCGGCGCATTCTCGCGCCTGACGGCTTCGAGCAGCCCGTCCAGATCCTCGCGATCGTTCACGTAGGGGACGGTCACCAGCCGGCCGCCGAAACCGGCGACATGGAAATTGAAGGTCGGATAGGCGCCGAGCGAGGTGATGACGGGCGCGCCCGGTTCGATCACCAGCCGGACGATCTGACCGAGCAACTCGTCAATGCCGCTGCCGATAGCGATATTGGCGGCAGGGACGCCGAGATGGGCGCCAAGCGCTTCCCTCAGCGCGAAATTTTCCGGGTCATTATATTTCCATATGTCGCGCGCTTCTTCGCGCATCGCGGCAAGCACGGAAGGAGCCGGGCCGAAGCCGTTTTCATTGGCGCCGATGCGTGCTAGGACGGCGCGTCCCCGCTGACGTTCGATGGCCTCGGGACCGACGAAGGGAACTGTGGAGGGCAGGGCGCTGATGAGGGGCGTGAAGCGCGAGAAGGCGGACATGCGAAAGCGGTTTCCCGGACATGTTGAATTCAGGCGCAACAATAGGCCCGGGCACGGCCAAGGCAAGCAAGATTATTCCGTTACCACAGCGCCCTCGGCGCATCTTTTTCAAAGGGCAGGGCGGCGTAGCACTTTGAATTGCCGATAATTTGTCCTTGGATCGCTTTGGGTCCAACGGACTTATATGGCGCCGGACGCTGACCTCGTTTCCCGGAAGATCGGTGCACGCCGGGCGTCGATCGCTTCCATGTTGCCGACAAGGAAATCGGCGCGCACGACGCGGCGCAGAACATCGGGATCCAGCAGGTTGATGAACCGTACACCGACGCGTTCCTTATGGCGGTAGACCTCGGCGCAACCGATCCGATAGGCAAGGCCGAGAATATTGAGATAGTAATGTTTCGGCAGACCGGCGGTGGTCGAGACGATGAAGGTTGCACCGCCTTGCGATATATCAATGATCTCGGCGCTTCGCATTGAGACGCCGGTGAGGCACGGCCGGACGGCCACGATGCGGGCCGGGCGCTTCACGTTGAATTCTTCCCAGCGCAGATCGTAAATGGCGGATTTGACCGTTGCAAGGTGTGTGGCGCGGAGCATAGTCATCTTACATTCTCCGTCAGACAGGGCACAGTTGGGGTTCTTGCTCTGGAGCAAGCTGATCTTGCTTCAGCCACGGTCACATGAATGTTTTGCACATTCGTCAAACATAAAAAGACAATTTTAACGAGTTCAAATTTTGTTCCCAAGCGGGACGGCTGATGTTCACGATCGGAACGCCAAATCGAATTGCGGACTGCACGCCGACCGATTTCGGCGAATTCTCGAACTATTTCAATGACCGGGCGTTCTGCCTAGACCGATGAAGCACAGCGCGCTTCGATGACGACAGCGAGGAGTTGAAGATGACCGACATCAGAATCCCTGGGAAATCATGGGTCGTAGTCTGCAATGGAGCCAAGGCCCTCATAATGCAGAACGCCGGCGATGCCCAACTGATGAATCTGAAGGTGTTGGAAACCCTGACGCAGCCGAACGAACCCGATCGCGAGGTCGGCGCTGATAAGCCCGGTCGCAGCCATGCCGCAGATGGATTTAGCCGCAGCGCTGTCGAAGAGACCAGCTGGCAGGAGCAGGCCGAGGCTCAATTTCTGAAACATGTGGCGGAGCGATTGGACGAGCTGACCCAGGCAAAGGATGCGCGACGCATCGTCCTCATTGCGCCGCCGAAGGCGCTCGGCACCCTCCGGCCGGCGCTCAGTGCCGAGACGCAGGCGGCGATATCGGCGGAACTGGCGAAAGACTACACCAATCTGCCGGTCGACCAGATCGAGCGGCATCTTGCCGCGTGATGACGACGGAGCACTGAGCTGACGCGGGCCCCGTGGCCTGCGTTTCTTGTTGCTTCAGACCGACGGTCTCTCCCCGGCGAACAGATCTTCATGATCGGCAAATAGCGCCGACAGGCGGTCGATGACCGTCCTGACTTCAGGCCTTTGCCGCTCGTCGTCATGCGCGACGATCCACATCTCGTAGGTCAGTTCGTCGATGACAGGCCCGGCGCGCACGAGCCTGCGTTCCTGGTCGCCGATGAAACAGGGCAACAGGCCGCGGCCGGCGCCGCCGCGGATCAAATAAAAGAGCATATGGGGCGTATTCGTCCAGCTGGTGATCCAGTAATCCGGCTGTTCGAAAGTCCATTTGTCAGCCGGCGTGATGGCGGAGTCGGTGCCGAGCGAAATCCAGTTGCAATTGGCCTCGTCATAGCTCGCCGCCTGATAAACGGCATGCGCCACCTTGACTGAGCGGCGGATTGCGACGTTGCCGCTGTCCGGCCGGCTGTGGCGAATGGCGATATGCGCCTCGCGATAGGTGAAATCGACGCTCGCGTCACAGGTCTTGTAACACATGCGGAAACTGTCCTTCGGGGTCCAGACGCTGGCCAGGTGGTCTGCGATGAAGCGCGACGTCCAGCTGTCGACGACCGTCGAGACGATCGGCAGCGTCAGCACTTCGCCCCGCCAGTCGGAAATTGCCCGTGCCGCATCCTGCATCAGCCGGACGCGATCAAGCAGCTCCTGCCCGTCCTTGGCCAGGAGGTAGCCGGTGGGGCCGCGGGTGAACAGCGAACGGCCGGTCACCCGTTCGAGCGCCAGCATGCGCCGTCCGATCGTCGGGGCGCTGAGCCCCGTACGCGCCGCCGCCGCCGAAAGCCCACCGCCGGTCGCGACATGGAAGAATAGTTGCAGATCGTCCCAGCTCGCGTCTTTCATGGATGAAAACCCCCTTTCCTCCGCGCCTCTACATAGCGACGGCATTAAGGCCTAGCTCAAGTACTCCAGCAATAGATGGAGGATAGGCAATGCTTCTCAACTGGGTAGTACTCTACAAGGAAGTCGCGTCCCGCAATTGGCGGATGCGCCGCGATCCCATGGCCGATCCGCTCGACGGCCCGGAATGGCGCGGACTTCTGTGGATCATTCCGATCATCGCGCATCTTACCTCAGTAAGAGGCGAGACGAGGAGGCCGCGCCGCGATAGGGCAGCGATTGGAGATGGCCTCAGGTTTCGAAGCTCAGTCTTAGCACGTGGTGCAGGAATTCCGGATTGAGCAGCATGTTGAAGCTGATCGTCACCAACTCATCTTCACGCTTGACGACGGTGGCACCGATCTCGTCATGGATGCCGAGTATTTCGAGAAAGAAATGGCTCGGCATCTCCAGGCTGGGACTGACTTCGAGCACTGCGCCGGCAAGCGTGATCGTACGGATCAGACAGCGTACCTGGGTACCGGTGCTGAGGTGATGGCCAACGAAGATGATGTTGCCGGGCCTGTCGAGGTTGAATTCCCTGTAGGCACGTTCCGGCTTGGGGTGTTCTGTATCGAGGTGCATCTGAAAGGCCCTTTTAGCCTCCGCTCATCGTAGGTAGAGAATAACGCAGGAGTGCTGACAATTGCTGAAGATCATCGTTAGGATTGCAGGCTTTTGCTGAGATCGGCCGGAAAATGCACAGATTTCCGGCAGACTTGCTCCAAATTCGTGCATTCTTCGGGGATTTGCACTGTTCTTGACATGCCGATGGCGATCGCGCATACAAAGCCCCGGTTCGAGGCACCAGCCGCTCGCGGATGAAGATCCATGGTGAAGTCCTCGTGATCATGGTCACGGCCCCTGTGCATGCTGACTGACGGCAATGCGAGCTCCCATCTGCAGTCGAAGAGCATGCCTTGCGAAGGCTCACTCCATGACGACCTATCCCGGCATTGAAGAACTGAAGGCCCAGGCCAAGCGCTTGCGCCAGGCGATGAACGATCGCGGCACCGCGCTGACCCACAGTGCGGCCTTGGAAATGATTGCCCGCCAGCACGGCGCGCGTGACTGGAACACGCTGGCGGCTCTTGCGGCAAGACCCAACGCGGCTCCGAAGACGCCGCTCTTCGTCGGCGCCCATATCCGCGGCCGCTATCTCAATCAGCCGTTTGCTGGCGAAATCCTCTCGCTCTCGGCTCTGCCGGGCGGTCTCCACCGGATCACCATCCACTTTGACGAAGCGGTTGACGTGGTCACCTTCGAGAGCTTTTCAGCCTTTCGTCGGCGCGTGAGTGCACAGATTGATGCCGACGGCGTCTCCCCAAGGAAGACTTCGAACGGCGTGCCTCATCTGGTGCTCGATCTCTGATTGCTCTTTCATTTGAGGCCCTCCGCACAAGCGTGTTCAAGCCGGGTCGGATGTCGCCTGATACCGCACGGATTTCTCCATGACCAATTTTTCTCAAGACAACGCCTTTCTTTCCGGCCCGCTGCCGGGCGTTTTTCTCAAGACGGCAGCGCCGATCGTCACGATCACCACACTCAACGGCCTGTTTGCCGTTGTCGACGCTTATTTCCTCGGCGCCTATGTCGGCCCGGATGCGCTGTCTGCCGTCAGCCTTATCTTCCCGGGGTTGATGCTGTTGGTGGCTCTGCAGGCGCTGGTCTCGAACGGCATGGCGAGCGTTCTCGCACGCCGGCTGGGCGCCGGCGACCGCCGAGGAGCACGCCTTGTATTCGCAGGCGCCCATACGCTGGCGCTAGCCGTCGTTCTCAGCCTCAACACAGTCTACTGGACCCTCGGCAGGTCGATCATCAACGCTGGCGCCGTCGGCAATTTCGCGGTGGCAGACGGCGCCATGCTCTTTATGGGGGCGATGATCGCCTCGGCGCCAGTGAGTTTCTTCTTGTCGCTGCATCTCGATGGGCTGCGCTGCGAAGGCAGGATCGGCTTCATGACGCTGGTGACGCTATCGGCCTCGCTGCTCAACATCCTCGCAAACTGGCTGTTCATGGCCGTGCTGCATTGGGGCGTGCTGGGCTCGGCCGTCGGCTCCATCGCGTCGCAATTGATCTGTCTTGCGGCCGTTATCGTCTATCGGTGGCGCCGGCCGGCGACGCTCAGGCCTTCTCCCGCATTCGCCTTTCTGGAATGGCGCGGCATCGTCGCCTTGGGTGCGCCCATGAGCCTCGGCTTCATCGGCATATCGCTGTCCTCGGCGGCGATTCTGGTCAACGTCTCGCTCTGGAACACGGGTGATCATAGCGCCACCGTCGCCGCCTACGGCATCATCACCCGCATCCTGACATTCACCTATCTGCCACTGCTTGGCCTCAGCATCGCCCTGCAGACGATTGCGGGCAACAATCACGGCGCCGGACTCAGGCTGCGCGTCGGCCACAGTCTGAAGATCGCCATGCTTTCGGCACTCGCCTACTGCAGCCTGGTGGAGATCACCTTGGAGTTGCTGGCCGGTCGCCTCGGCGCCGTTTTCGTGGGCGATCCAGCCATTGTAGCCGAGGTCGGGCGAATTCTGCCCTGGACGATCGGGGCCTATTTCCTATTTGGGCAAACGCTGATCCTGTCGTCTTATTTCCAGTCGATCGGCGATGCGCCGCGCGCGGCTATCTTCGGTCTGTCGCGGCCTTATCTTTTCGCCCTGCCGCTGACTTTCCTTATGCCCTTGGTTGTCGGCGAGCAGGGAATTTGGATGGTGCCGGTCTTCGCCGAGGCATGCATGGGCGTCCTTGCCGTGCTGGTCCTGTCCGAGAACGCCAGGCGCCACGGCTGGCGCTACGGGCTTCTGCCCGCCTGAGATGAGAAAGCCGCGCCTCGCCGGCGCGGCTTCTGTCATCGCCATCTAGTCCCTGCGGCTCTGCGCCGTAGATGTCGTGGCTTCGGGCTCATTAGCACCCCGACGCTCTTGCCGCCGAGCGTGATGGTGACGATCTCCGCGCTGAGATAGTCGCAGGCGGCGCATGTGGTCTTCATCTGGTAACACTCCATCGACGGCCTTGATCGGGACGCCGTCATAACAGCATCGAAGACGGCATTCGCCTTTACGCCTTCAGCAGCCATTCGTGCTCAGCGGCATTGTGGAATTTCCAGATCCGCTTCGGTCCGGCCATGACATTGAGATAGTAGAGATCGTAGCCATGCGTTGCCGCGCAGGGATGATAACCCTTCGGCACCAGCGTCACGTCGCCGTCCTCGATCGCCATCGCTTCGTCGAGCGAGCGGTCGTCTGTATAGACGCGCTGGAAACCGAAGCCCTGCGGCGGATTGAGACGATGATAGTAGGTCTCTTCCAGCAAGCTTTCGTTCGGCAAGTCGTCCTGGTCGTGCTTGTGCGGCGGATAGGAGGAGGTATGGCCGCCCGGCGTAATCACCTCGACGACCAGCAGCGAATGCGCCGAGTTGTCGTCTTCAGGCATGATGTTGTTGACGTAGCGCACATTCGTGCCTTTGCCGCGCGTCAACTGCGGATGGGTGCCCGGCGGGATCGCCTTCGCCTCATAGGTGCCGCCGCCAGGGGCCGAGCAGACGGCGAGCTCCAGATCGGTCTCCGCCGTTACCGACCACTCCGAGCCCATCGGGATATAAAGCGCATGCGGAGCCCCGTCGAAGGGATTCATCCGCTCGCCGAGCGTCCCGAAATCCTTTGTACCGGCCGACGCCTTGCCCTTGCCGGTCACCCAGACAAGGCAGACTTCCCGATCGTCGGTCTCTCCCGAAACCGTCTCGCCGGGCTTCATCCGGTGCAGATCGAAACCGACATAGGTCCAGCCGGCGCTTTCAGGGGTGATATGCGTGACGCGGCCATGCGTGCCTGATGGTTTCACCTTGAGGTTTGGCATTGGTGTTTCTCCTCGTATTTATGACTGCGGCCCCTCATCCGGCTGCCGCCACCTTTTCCCCGAGGGGGTCCGTAGGACGGGTCGAGACACGTGGCTCGACCCCGGTAAGGTGCCCGAAAGGCGGATGAGGGGGCGCCTTGCTCCGGCAGTTCGTTCAGCCTATCCCCGCGGTGTGGGGAGGGGTCTTTCGTTCCGTTATCCCTTTGGAAAGCCTTCCGTTTCCACAGTGTAACCAGCCGCCGTCATGACGCGCATCAGCTCGGCATGGCCGATCTCTGCCATCTTCTGCGGCGGCGCCTTGCGCGGATCCTGTTCGGCCTCGACGACGAACCAGCCTTCATAGCCGTGGTCGGCGAAGCGCTGGACGATTGCGCCGAAATCAAGCGAGCCGTCGCCCGGCACGGTGAAGGCGCCAAGCGCCACCGCGTCGAGGAAGGATTGGCGGCTGCGGTCGAGCCCATCCACCACGGATTGGCGAATGTCCTTGACGTGGACGTGGTTGATGCGGGCGTGGTGATTGTCTATGGCGCGCAGCACATCGCCGCCGGCAAAGGCCAGATGCCCGGCGTCGAGCAGCAGCGGAATACCTTCGCCCGAATTGCGCATGAAGGCGTCAAGTTCCGGTTCGGTTTCGACGACGGCCGCCATGTGGTGGTGATAAGAGAGCGGCATGCCCTGCTCGGCGCACCATTCGCCGAATTCGGTAACGCGGCGCGCATAGGCCTTCATCTCGTCTTCGGAGAGGCGCGGCTTGGTCGCGAGCGGCTTTGTGCGGTCGCCCTGGATGGAGCGGCCGACTTCGCCATAAACGATGCAGGGTGCATTGACCGCTTTGAAAAGCTCGATCATCGGCGCAATGCGGTCCTTGTTGGCGGCAAGCTCCTCATCGACGAGCGTGCCGGAGAACCAGCCGCCGCACAGCGTGACGTCGGCGGCGCGCAGGATCGGCAGCATCTCCTCCGGGTTGCTGGGGAAACGGCGGCCTTGCTCCATGCCGGTGAAACCGGCGCTGCGCGATTGCCGCAGGCATTCTTCGAGGGACACATCGTCGCTGAGCTCAGGAAGGTCGTCGTTCCACCAAGCGATAGGCGACATGCCGAGTTTGGCCTTCATCAATATTCTCCTTAAAGACACGGCGGAGGAGCGGACCCGCTCCTCGAGAAAAATGGCGGTGTTCAGCCGATGCGCTGGGAGGCACGGGCTTCGACATAACCCTTGCGCGCCTTGTTGACCTCTTCGCGCGGGCTGACTTCCGGTACCGCGACGTCCCACCAATGGCCGCCGGCCTCAGTGGTGATCAAGGGATCGGTGTCGATGACGAAGACGGATGTACGATCATTCTTCTTCGAATCGACGATCGCCTGCTCAAGTTCCGCGATGGAGCTGACCTTGACGGCGATGGCGCCCATGCTTTCGGCATGCGCGCGGAAATCGATCTCCGGCATCACCTCGTAATAGGAGTCCTTGAGCAGATTATTGAAGTTGGCCCCGCCGGTTCCCATCTGCAGCCGGTTAATGCAGCCATAGCCGCGATTGTCGAGTACGACGATGTTGAGCTTGAGGCCGAGCATGACCGAAGTGGCGAGCTCGGAATTCATCATCATGTAGGAACCGTCGCCGACCATGACGACGACGTCCCGCTCAGGACGCGCCATCTTTGCGCCGAGCCCGCCGGCGATTTCGTAGCCCATGCAGGAAAAGCCGTATTCCATGTGATAGCTGCCAGGCGTCGTTGCGGGCCAGAGCTTGTGCAGTTCACCGGGCAGACCGCCTGCAGCGCACAACAGCGTTGTGTTCTCGCCGCCGATCGTGCGCGCCACCGCGCCGATCACCTGCGCATCGGAGGGCAGAGCGGCATTGGTCGTCGCCATTGCCTTAGCCGCAGCCTCCGTCCACACCCTCTTCTCGGCCGCCGCCTTCTCGGCAAGCGCTGCCGGCGCCTTCCATCCAGAAAGCCCTGCGGAAAGCGCCTTCAGCCCTTCGCGGGCGTCGGCGACGACCGGATGGCTGTCGTGTTTCACCGCATCATAGGCGGCGATATTGAGCCCGATCTTCTTCAGGCTGTCGTTCTTGAACAGCGCCCAAGAGCCGGTGGTGAAATCCTGGCAGCGCGTACCGACGGCGATGACGAGATCCGTCTCCTCGGCGATCGCATTCGCCGCCGATGTGCCGGTGACGCCGACCGAACCGAGAGCCAGCGGATGGGTTTCGTTGATCGACGACTTGCCGGCCTGAGTGACGACGACCGGAATGGCGTGGGCCTCGGCAAAGGCCGCGAGTTCCCTTGTTGCCTGCGAATAAAGCACGCCGCCGCCGGCAACGATCACCGGCTTCTCAGATGCCTTGATCAGCGCGATGGCATTCGCCAGCTCGTCGGCATCCGGCTGCGGACGACGGGTCGCCCAGATCTTTTCCTCGAACAGGCTTTCTGGATAATCGAATGCTTCGGCCTGAACGTCTTGGCAGAGCGACAATGTCACCGGGCCGCAATCCAGCGGATCGGTCAGCACCTGCATGGCGCGCTTCAGCGCCGTGATGATCTGCTCCGGCCGAGTGATCCGGTCGAAATAGCGCGAAACCGGTCGGAAGGCATCGTTGGCGGACACCGTGCCGTCGCCGAAATCCTCGATCTGCTGCAGCACCGGATCCGGCGCGCGGTTGGCGAAGACGTCGCCGGGCAGGAAGAGTACGGGAATGCGGTTGACATGCGCGACACCCGCGGCCGTCACCATATTCAGCGCGCCGGGGCCGATCGAAGTCGTGCAGGCCATGAAGCGCGTGCGGAAATTTGCCTTAGCATAGGCGATCGCGGCATGCGCCATACCCTGTTCGTTATGAGCGCGATAGGTCGTCAATTCGCCACGCACCTGATAGAGCGCTTCGCCGATCCCGGCGACGTTGCCGTGGCCGAAGATCGCCCAGACCCCGCCGAAGATCGGCACCATTTTGCCGTCGACAACTGTCATCTGCTTTTTGAGGAAATGCGCGACGGCCTGCGCCATCGTCAACCGTATCGTCTTGCCCATCGGGGTCTCCCGCAATTCTTTCTCTTGACGTTTTCCCCTCCCCAACCTCTCCCCACAAGGGGGAGGGCCAACCTGCCGTGCCGTTCCACGCCTGGTGCAGCGATGTGCCTCCCCCTTGTGGGGAGGGTTGGGGAGGGGTTTGAATTCTATATCCTACTGAAGCCCGCGCGTCTTAAGCCAGGCTTCCGTCAATTGCCGGAAGCGGCCGGCCATGTCGGCGATCGCCTCCTCGTCGTTCATTCCGCCCGAAAGCCAGGCGCGCGCCGCATCGGCAAAGATCGTCCGGCCGACGGCAAAACCCTTCACGGAAGGGGCAGCCAGCGTCGCCTCGAAGCAGGAGATCAGTTCTTCGGCGGGCGCCTCGAGCCCCAGGAGCACGATACCGCGGCACCATGGATCGTTTTTGGCAATGACCGCGTCGATTTTCTTCCAGGCCTCGCCGGAGGCCTGCGGCTCGAGCTTCCACCAGTCCGGCTTGATGCCGAGCGCGTAAAGCTCCTCCAGCGCGGTTGCAATCGTATCGTCGGTGAGCGGTCCGTTCTTGCCGGCGATGATCTCCACGAGGAGTTCGCGGCCAACCTTGCGCGCGGCTTCGAAGAGCGTGCGCAGCTTATCCTGCTGCTCCGTCTTCAAGTCGGCCGGATCGTCGGGATGATAGAAGCACAGGCATTTGATGCAATGGCCGAGCGGCCATTCCACAAGCTGCGAGCCGATATCCTGGCTGAATTCGAAACGCAGCGGCTTAGAGCCCGGCAGTTCCACCGGCCGGCCGATCCAGGAAAAATTCTTCGTTGCCGCATCGAAGAAGGCGTCACGCCCGAATCGTTCGTCGATCAGCATGCCATAGCCGTCGCGACCGTTCGAAACCCGGGCCGCCGCTTCGACGGCCAGCCGCTTGAAAGCGACGATCTTCTCGTGGCCGACACCAACTTCATCGGCAACGCTGACGAGCTGCGAGCGATGGTCGATCGCCAGCGCCATCAACAGCGGGATCTCTCCGCGCCGGGTCGACGCCCAGTGAATATGATTGATCGCCTCATCCTTGCGCAGCGCACGATGCTTGCTGCCAGTCTTCAGAAAGAAGTCGAGTTCCGCCCAGGTCGGATATTCCGGCGAGCAGAGCAGGCGCGAGACGGCGAAGGCGCCGCAGGCATTGGCCCAGGTGGCGCAGGTCTTGAGCGGCTCGTCACGCAGGAAGCCGCGCAGGAAGCCGGACATGAAAGCATCGCCGGCGCCAAGTACATTGAAGACTTCGATCGGGAAGCCCTGGCCGACGATGCCGGCTTCGAGATCGTCGGCGATCGGCCCGTCATAGACGATGCAGCCCATCGCGCCGCGCTTGAGCACGATCGTCGCCGGCGTAAGGCGGCGGATTTCCTTCAGCGCGCCGAGCACGTCGTCGGCGCCGGAGGCGATGAGGATTTCCTCTTCGGTGCCGACGATAAGGTCACAGTCCGGCAGCGTCTCCTTCATCTTCGAAGAGACGCGATCGGATTTCACGTAGCGCTCGAAGCCTTCCGCATGGCCGGCAAGCCCCCAGAGGTTTGGCCGGTAGTCGATGTCGAAGATCACCTTGCGGCCGTTCTCCTTGGCGATGCGGATCGCCTTGCGCTGAGCAGCCTCGGTGTTGGGTCTCGAGAAATGTGTGCCGGAGACGAGAACGGCGCGCGACGATTTGATGAAATTTTCGTCGATGTCGCCTTCCTCGAGCGCCATGTCGGCGCAGTCGGAGCGATAGAAGATCATCGGCGACACGCCCTCGGCCTCGACCGCAAGCAGCACCAGCGCCGTCAGCCGCTCCTTGTCCGTGACGATGCCCTCCGTCGCCACACCTTCGCGCGCCGCCTGCTCGCGGATGAAGCGTCCCATCTGCTCGTCACCGACGCGGGTGATGAGGCCGGACTTGAGGCCAAGCCGCGCCGTGCCGATGGCGATATTCGACGGGCAGCCGCCGACGGATTTGGCGAAGGAGGCGATATCCTCCAGCCGCGAACCGATCTGCTGACCGTAAAGATCGACCGAGGAGCGGCCGATGGTGATTACATCAAGCGCCGGCTCCGGCTGTGAACCCGGATTCGATTGTACCATGATGTCCTCCCGCTAGATTTTGCGCGGCTTCCAGTGCCTGCGAATTTCAATAATGAAACATTGGTTCCGATATTTTGTCAATTCGGAATGTTTATTCCATTTTCGCTTTTCCAGCTTTTGGATGTTGATGCTTGCGGCGCCGTTCTGCGATTGCGACCGGCAGCGCCATGGTTAGCGCCATCGAGGCCGAAAGCGAGCGGAAACCGGCGAAGTCGGCTTCAGCCACCTCGAACCAGTGCGTGGCGCAGGCGGCAAGCGGCGAGAAGGCCGAATCGGTGATAGCGATGACGGGGACGCCGCGATCGGCAAGCTCCTGACTCTGGCTGAGGCTGTCGGCCGCGTAAGGCGAGAAGCTCGCCGCAATCGCCGCATCCCTATGGGTTGCGAACTGCACCATCTCAGGATCGACTCCGTTCGGCGAGGCGACGATCTGGTGTCGGATGTTGAGCTTGGAAAATGCGTATGTCATATGCGCCGTCAGCGGATAGGAGCGCCGCTTGGCGATCAGATAGATCGTCTCGGCGGCAGCAAGGACATCCACGGCCTTCGTGAACGTCTCGCTCTGTACCGTCGCGGCCAGCCGGTTGACCGACTGGTTCGCCGCGGCAATGAATCCGGAAAGCAGATTGGCGTCTTCATCGTCGCCGCTCGATTGCTCCAGTGTGACGAGCCGCTCTTCATAGCTCAGCGTCCGGTCGCGCAGCCTTTCGCGGAAGATGCTCTGCAGGTCGGAAAAGCCTTCGTAACCCAGATGATGCGCCAGGCGCACCAGCGTCGAGGGCTGGACGTCGGAGGCGGCCGCGATGCTCGCCGTCGTGCCGAATGCGATTTCATCGGGATTGCCGAGCGCGAAAGCGGCGACCTGTGCCAGCCGCTTCGGCATGCTCGCCTTGCGTTCGATGATGGTGCTGCGCAGGCTTTCGAAATCGCGCGGCACGCGCGCGTGCCTTTGGGGGTCGTTATCCATGCTTGCGGCTCGCCGGATGAAACAAATATTCCATATTGTCGAGCATAGACGATTTCAGATGGAGCGCCTAATTGTTTTTAATCGCCTGTAATCGAAGCAACTTGGAGCGGAATTCGCTGGAAAGACGCGAAAATGCGTCACCTGTCGTCCCTTGTCAAAATGATCCAAATATTCCAAAAATCCCTGCGCAGCCTTGGAGGAGACGAAAAATGAAGCCACTTGGTATCGGTTTGATCGGCACAGGCTATATGGGCAAATGCCATGCGCTGGCGTGGAATGCGGTGAAGACCGTGTTCGGCGATGTCGAGCGTCCGCGTCTCGTGCATCTGGCGGAAGCCAATGCCGCGCTTGCCGAGGCCCGTGCCGGGGAATTCGGTTTCGAGAAGGCGACCGCCGACTGGCGGGCGCTAATAGCCGATCCTGAAGTCGACGTCGTTTCAGTCACCACGCCCAATCAGTTCCACGCCGAAATGGTGATCGCAGCCCTGGAAGCCGGCAAGCATGTTTGGTGTGAAAAACCAATGGCGCCGGCCTATGCCGATGCCGAGCGCATGCTGGCGACGGCGGAGCGTTCCGGCAAGGTCGCCGCTCTTGGCTATAATTACATTCAGAATCCCGTCATGCGGCACATCAGGAAGCTCGTCGGCGGCGGTGCGATCGGTACGGTCAATCATGTCCGCGTCGAAATGGACGAGGATTTCATGGCTGATCCCGAGGCCTTTTTTTATTGGAAGAGTGAGCTTTCCGCCGGCTATGGCGCGCTTGACGATTTCGCCGTGCACCCGCTGTCGTTGCTCTGGTATCTTTTCGGCCATGTCGAGGCCGTCATAACAGACATGGTAAAGCCCTATGCCGATCGTCCGCTAAGCGAGGGTGGCCGCCGTGCCGTCGAAAATCACGACGCCGCCAACGTGCTGATGCGACTTGGCGGCGGCATCTCCGCCGTGTTGATGGCGAATCGCGCCGCCTGGGGTCGCAAGGGGCGCATCGCCCTGCAGGTTTACGGCTCGAAAGGCTCGATCCTCTACGACCAGGAGCGCATGAACGAGTTTGAACTCTATCAGGCAGAAGGGCAGGGCTCGGAACAGGGCTTCCGCAAGATACTGGCGGCGCCTGCCCATCCGCCCTATGATCGCTTCATTCCGGCCCCCGGTCATGGTCTCGGTTTCAACGATCTTAAGATCATCGAGTGCCGCGAGCTGATCCGGGCAATATTAGGCGAGCCGTCGTCGATCGTGACATTTAAAGACGGTCTCAGGATAGAGAAGTCGGTGCATGCCATGGCACAGTCCTTCCACGAGCGTCGCTGGATCGAGATCGGCTGAATGTAAGAAGCCGCTTTCCGTTGAGACGGCGCATAGGGCAGGGGATAGGCCTTGGCGTAAGTGTCGAGCCTAGTTTCAGGAGTGAGATCGTGACGGATAGAGTGGTAATCATCGGCGCGGGGCAGGCGGGTTTCGCGTTGGCAGCTAAACTGCGTGCTTTGAAGGATACCCGTCCGATCACCCTCATCGGCGCCGAGGATGTGGCACCCTATCAGCGTCCGCCGCTTTCGAAGAAATATCTGCTCGGCGAAATGAGCTTCGACCGCCTGCTGTTCCGCCCGGAACACTGGTATGCCGACAACGACGTCGAGCTTCGCCTCTCGACCTGGGCCGAGCAGATCAAACGGGACAGCAAAGAGGTTCTGCTGCAGGACGGCTCCGTTCTCAACTACGGCACCTTAGTGCTGGCGACCGGCTCGACGCCGCGCCGGCTGCCGGCGGCCATCGGCGGCGATCTTGAAGGCGTCTATGTCGCCCGCGACAAGCGCGATGCCGATCTGCTGGCCGACGAAATGCGTCCCGGCCGTCGTGTCCTTATCATCGGCGGCGGTTACATCGGCCTCGAGGCTGCGGCCGTCGCCCGCCATCGCGGCCTCGAGGTCACTGTCATCGAGATGGCCGATCGCATCCTGCAGCGTGTTGCAGCAAAGGAAACGGCTGACCTCATGCGCGCCGTCCACGAGAGCCACGACGTGGTGATCCGCGAGAAGACCGGCCTGAAGCATCTGGTCGGCAAGAATGGCCGCGTTTCCGGTGCCGCCCTTTCCGACGGCTCCGTCATCGACGTCGATTTTGTCGTCGTCGGCATCGGCGTCGTGCCTAACGACCAGCTTGCGAAGGAAGCTGACCTCGAAGTCGCCAACGGCATCGTCGTCGACGAATTCGCCTGCACCTCCGATCCGGCGATTTTTGCGGCCGGGGATTGCGCCGCGCTTCCATGGCAGGGTGGGCGCATCAGACTCGAATCGGTGCAGAACGCCGTCGACCAGGCCGAAGCTGCGGCAGCCGTCATCACCGGCGGCAACGAACCCTATGAGCCGAAACCCTGGTTCTGGTCCGACCAGTACGACGTCAAGCTGCAGATCGCCGGCTTCAATCTTGGTTATGACGACACGCTGCTGCGTCCCGGTGCCCGCGAAGGGGCGCATTCGGTCTGGTACTTCAGGGAAGGTCTGCTGATCGCTGTCGATGCGATCAATGACGCAAAAGCCTATGTGACCGGCAAGAAACTGCTGGAAGCCGGAACCAATCCCGATCGATCGATTCTCGCCGACCCCTCGGCTGATCTCAAGAGCCTGTTGAGCTGACTCCGGGAGCCAGATCACTGTAAGACGTGTTCCCTGAAAGAAGATCGACCGAACATTGCGCGGGGCGGGCGCAGGCTAGCGTTTGTTCGCATCTGTCTGTCAAAAGCCGAAAGGCCGGCGGCTGCATTTCTTCTGGTGAAAACTCAAAAAACCCTTGCATTCACAGATCGCTCACCCTAGTTAGGCCGCACCGGAGAGGTGGCCGAGTGGTCGAAGGCGCTCCCCTGCTAAGGGAGTATACGTCAAAAGCGTATCGTGGGTTCGAATCCCATCTTCTCCGCCACTTCGATTTCTGTCCAGCCCGGAGACATAGGTAACAAAACGTACCTAACACATGGGTGACAACCTCGTGCCGAACGGGTTATCGATGGTTTGCAAAGTCCTCTGCTCCAGGTCGATATATCCCAGATCATAATGCATGAAGCTGACGAGCCAAATACCGTCGTCGACTTCCTTGAGCCCCAGTTTCTGGCCGGCCAGCACCGTCGATATGTTGATCTTCTTGCGATAGATGCAGATGCGGCCGCAATTGGTGACCAGCGCCTCCCGATCATGGAAGGGGTAGTCGATCTCCGGCAGGCCCTGATAGAGGCGTGACGACGCGGCGTAGAGATCTGCCGGCACCTTCATGTTGAGCGCCTCGTGCGGCCGTTCCTGATTGAATTCGCTGACGAAAGCATCGAAGCGGGCCTGCTGCTGGAGGATGTTTTTGCCGGATGGTCTGGTCGCCTCTTTCTTCAGCGTCAGGTGCATGCGCTCATGCCGGCCGTTTTGTTGGGGACGGCCCGGCCTGATGCGCTCCAGCGTGATCCCGAGCCTCAGCCACCACACCGACAGTTTAGACAGATTGTAGAGCCCGTTTGGGCTGGCGAAAGGCAAGCCGTTGTCGCTTCTGATGGCGGCTGGCAAGCCGCGCTCGACAAACAGCCGACGGAAGGCGTCGAAGACAGCCGGTTCTCGCGTCGACTCAAAGGCTTCGCAGGCGAGAAGATAACGTGACGCCTGGTCGGTGACCGTCAATGGGTAACAGTATTGACCATTGCCAAGTTTGAACTCGCCCTTGAAGTCGGCACACCAAAGATCGTTCGGCAGTAATGCCAGTGACAAGGCTGTCCCTTCGGCTCGATGTCGCTGCCGCTTGCGGGCATGGGCGACCAGCCCGTGCCGGTCAAGAACGGCATGCACCGTACTCTTCGACGGCACGCGCACATCGCCGGCTAGGCGCTTCACCAAAAGCTCCCTGATCTTCCTGGCACCCCAATGCGGCTTGCTCTTCTTGCACGAGACAATCATCGCCTCGACCGGCTCAGGTAGCTGGTTGGCATAACGCACCGGCCGTCGAGACCGATCCGTCAGCGCCTCCAGGCCGTCGTCCTTATAGCGATTGAAGATTTTGTAGCCGGTCTTGCGCGAGATGCCGAATGCACGGCACACATCGCTCATCCCTTCGCCCTCTAGTAGCCGGGCGACAAATCGTAGACGTTCCTCCATCACCGAAGTCTCTTTCCACGGCATCAACACCTCCCGCCAAAAAGCGAAAAGTGTTACCCATGTCTCCGGTACGAAACGTCACCTATCTCTCAAGTCGGGCATTTCCCCAACGCATGTCGCCGCTTGTCATCAGGCGGGAATCGCTGTCGCTCAGTCGGCTATCTCTGCCACATGCGTGATCGGGGATGGTTTCACCCGAAGAGAGAATCGCCGGCGGGAATCACTTACGCGCTTCTGCTCTTCAAGCGGCAGCGAGAGCGGATCGGTGAATGTCCGGTTGCGCTTTCGGGAACCGCCTTCTCTTCCCGCAGCAGCCAATTCTTGTCCAAAAAGTGCCTTGAATATGTCGAGAGACGCGTGTCCAGCTGTTTGTCGAGTTGGCTTAAACGGCGGCAGAATCAGGATTTTCTTAACAAAGCATAAAGGAAATCGAGGCGGGTTGCCCGACTTGTGTCCTTTCAGCAACAGACTGACGGGAAGGCTCGGTGAAACCCCTCCTTCGAGTAAGTTGGTGATTGCGTGACGGCTGCCGTCTTGTATTTTCACCATCGGAAGCAAGGGCGACGGATCGTCCACTTCTTGAAACACGGGAATGGGGCAGGGAACGCTGCTCAGCGAAAGATCCCAGGCCCGATCGAAACTTTGAATTGGAGGTCATTTATGAACATCAAGAGCCTTCTTCTCGGCTCCGCTGCTGCTCTCGCAGTAGTTTCCGGTGCTCAGGCTGCTGACGCTATTGTTGCTGCTGAGCCGGAACCGGTTGAATATGTTCGCGTCTGCGACGCTTACGGCACCGGCTACTTCTACATCCCCGGCACCGAAACCTGCCTCAAGATCGAAGGCTACATCCGTTTCCAGGTTGACGTTGGTGATCAGCCGCTCAACCTCTCGGCTGACAACGACTCCGACTGGGATGCCCGTACTCGCGGCCAGGTTCAGTTCACGGCCAAGAGCGACACCGAGTATGGTCCGCTGACCGGCGTCATCGTCATGCAGTTCAATGCTGACAATGCCTCCGAACAGGAAGCTATCCTCGACTCCGCTTACCTCGACGTCGCGGGCTTCCGCGCTGGTCTGTTCTACAGCTGGTGGGACGATGGCCTCTCGGGTGAAACCGACGACATCGGCTCGATCGTAACGCTGCACAACTCCATCCGCTATCAGTATGAAAGCGGCGACTTCTACGCTGGTCTCAGCGTCGACGAACTGGAAGACGGCTTCTACAAGTCCGGCGAAGGCCCGAACAACGTAGGCGTTGCCTTCGGCGTTGGCGGCACTGCAGGCGCCTTCAGCTACCAGGTCACCGGCGGCTGGGACTTCGACAACGAAGACGGCGCTATCCGTGCAATGGGTACGGTTGAAATTGGTCCCGGTGCGCTCGGCCTCGCTGCCGTATACTCTTCCGGCCCGAACTCCTACTACTCCGCGGCTGAATGGGTTATCGCTGCCGAATACGCAATCAAGGCAACCGACAAGCTCAAGATCACTCCTGGCGTCCAGTACTACAGCGACGTCTACGAGGCTGGCGACGACTTCAGCGACAACGAGGCTTGGAAGGTTGGTCTGACGGTTGATTACCAGATCGTCGACAACTTCTACGCCAAGGCTTCGGTCCAGTACTTCGATCCGGAAGATGGCGACGACTCCACCTCGGGCTACTTCCGCCTGCAGCGTTCGTTCTAATCTGGTCTGACTTCGGTCGATCAGGAAAGCCCGGCTCTCGAGCCGGGCTTTTTGCATTTGCGCGACATCGTGTTCGGGTAGCTGAAGGGGCTCAAAACACGTAATGCGGGAGCGTGCAGCGGCTTTGCGATTACGGCGTGCGCAAAGCTAACCATCTCTCAGCCGTGGAAAGCTGCTCCCATGCTTCAGGTCAGCCGACGCGGTCGAACGTCATATGGCCTACGCCGGACTTATGGCAGCAATTATCGTCCGAATGTGTTGAGCATAGGCGGCGCAGCGCCGAAGTCTTGGCTTCTGAAAGCTGATGCCGCTCCGAGCGATCACGTCGCAGACACCGCCTTGTGGCTGCGTTCGAGGTAATGCCCATCAAGGAAGGACCGGTAGGCGTCTGCGATACCCTCTTTCAGACCTATCTTCGGAGACCAGCCGAGAGTGCGAAGCTTCTCCACACTCAAGAGTTTGCGTGGTGTACCATCTGGTTTGGTGAGGTCGTGAGTGATCTTGCCTTTGAAACCAACGACCTCGGAAACGAGATATGCCAATTCGAGGATGGTGATGTCTTCGCCGGAACCTACGTTCACATGGCTGTCGGCGGAATAGGTCTTCATGAGATGGAGGCAGGCGTCGGCGCAATCATCAACATGCAAGAATTCGCGCCGCGGCCTGCCTGTACCCCAGATGCATATCTCTTGTTGTCGGCTGATCTTGGCCTCATGCGCCTTGCGTATGAGGGCCGGCATGACATGGCTTGATTCGAGGTCGAAATTGTCATCCGGCCCATACAGATTGGTCGGCATGGCCGAGATGAAATCTCTACCATGCTGTTTGCGGTAGGCGTGGCAGAGTTTCAATCCGGCAATCTTGGCGATGGCATACCACTCATTCGTAGGCTCAAGCGGTCCAGTCAGAAGTGAGTCCTCGACGATCGGTTGATCGGCGAATTTCGGATAGATGCAAGACGACCCCAGGAACATTAGTTTATCGACGTGAGCTCTATGAGCCGCGTGGATGACGTTCGTCTGTAGGATCAGGTTGTCGTAAAGAAAATCGGCCGGATAGGCAGCGTTCGCCAGAATACCGCCGACCCTTGCTGCAGCCAGGAAGACAACGTCGGGACGATTCCTGCCCATCCAGGTCTCCACCTGGTCCTGCCGTCTCAAATCGACCTCGGCGCGGCTGGTTGTGAAAATCTCGCAGTCCTCGGAAGCGAGACGCCGCACGATCGCGGAGCCCACCATGCCGCGGTGGCCCGCGACATAAACCTTTTTTCCGGCAAGGCTGTAGATCACCTCAGGCATAGGCAAAACCTTTGGTTACACCTACCGCTGGAACATTTCGCGCCATGACTTTCAGATCCTCGCGAACCATCTCCGCAACCAACTGATCAAGACTGGTCTCATGTTTCCAGCCAAGTTTCGTATGTGCCTTCGTCGGATCACCAATCAGAAGATCAACTTCAGTCGGACGGAAATAAGCTGGATCGATCTCCACCACACACCGGCCGGATGTCTTGTCGTAGCCCTTTTCCTCAACTCCGTTTCCGCGCCAATCAATGGGCATGCCCACCTTGGCAAAGGCTTTGTCGACGAAGGAGCGAACCGAGTGTGTTTCGCCGGTCGCAAGGACATAGTCCTCCGGTTCGTCCTGCTGCAGCATCAGCCACATTCCGCGGACATATTCGCGTGCATGTCCCCAGTCGCGCTTGGCATCCAGATTGCCCAGATAGAGCCTGTCCTGCAATCCGAGATGGATTGCGGCCGCCGCCCGGGTGATTTTACGGGTCACGAACGTTTCGCCGCGGATCGGGCTTTCATGATTGAACAAGATGCCGTTCGAGGCGTGCATGCCATATGCCTCGCGGTAATTGACTACTATCCAGTAGGCGTAGAGTTTGGCCGCCGCGTAGGGTGATCGAGGGTAGAAGGGCGTCGTTTCGCTCTGCGGGACTTCCTGAACCTTGCCGTAAAGCTCGGAGGTGGATGCTTGATAGAAGCGGGTCTTCTTCGTCAGTCCCAGGAGGCGAATTGCTTCGAGCAGCCGCAAGGTGCCGGTCCCATCCGCGTTGGCCGTATATTCCGGGGTCTCGAAAGAGACTTGAACGTGGCTCTGCGCTGCGAGGTTGTAGATTTCGTCCGGCTGCGTTTCCTGAACCACGCGAATGAGATTCGTGGAGTCAGTCATGTCCCCGAAATGCAGGATGAACCGAGGGTTCTCGATATGCGGGTCCTCGTACAGATGCTCGATGCGGCTTGTGTTGAAGGACGAAGAGCGTCGCTTGAGGCCGTGAACGATATAGCCCTTCTCCAGGAGAAACTCGGCCAGGTAAGCACCGTCCTGGCCTGTAATGCCCGTAATCAGCGCAACCTTATCTTTGTTTTTCACTACGGTCTCCTTAATCTATTTTAACGGGAGCGGGCGTGTTCTGTTTTGCTTATATGAATTCGTGGTATTTCCTCAACGATTTCACAAATAATTCCGAGTCGCTGAAGTTGTACTTGGCGTGTTTTTTGGGATCGACGTTGTTTATGGCAACGGAAAGTTCTGCGTTGCGCGCGATTTTCAGTTGATGTAAGCAAAATTCGACAGCGCGTCGGCTCGTTTTCCCCCATTTTACTACCAGCAACGTTCGTTCTGCTAATGCTGTCAGATGCATTGTATCAGCCGAGGCGAGCACAGGTGCGCTGTCGAAGATGACGATTTGACCCATCGAGGCGGCCATTCCGATGATGTCAGCCGCATCGGTCAAACGAGCGCGCCGATGGAGACTCGCATTGCCGGCCGGGATGAAGTCGATGCCGCTTGGATGGTGGTGGACGATGTCCCGGATTCCGGCCTGTCCACACAGAAATTCGTTCAATCCCTGCTTTAGATCCGACTTGAAAAACGAGTCGAGATTTCCGTGTCTGAGGTCGGCATCAACAAGCAGCACCGGAATTCCGTTGGCAGCGAGATCAATTGCCAGTGATCTGGCGACAAGCGACTTGCCCTCTCCGCTGTGCGCCGATGTCACGACGATACTGTTGGGTAACTTTCCGCCGTTCGATTGTTTGAATGAAGTCAAAACGGAGCGAATTGCTTCGTCAAACATCCCGACTTGGATCCATCCGAAGAGCATCGACGGATCTTTCTGGTCTTTCCGTTTCAAGTGCGGGATGAAGCCGGCGGATACTGTCCGCCCCATTCCGGCAATCTGGTCGAAGCTGCGCACCGAGTTGTCCAACATCTCGACCACGAAAGCGGCCGTCACCGCGATCGATATCGAAGCCAGGAGGGCGCCGACCAGGTAAAAGAGCCGTCCGCGTCCGTGCGGCGCCAGCGGTACTGCGGCCGGCGACAAAACTTCCAGTTCCGCTCCCGGCAGCATGGCTTGTGCAACCAGGCCGCGGCGCTGCTCCTCGAGCTTTTCCACCGCCGTTTGCTCTTTGTCAGCCATGCGCTGAAGCCGCGCCAACTCCGTTTGCGCCAGGGCAGACCGCGTGCGTTTCTCATGAGCAGCCGCCAAGGCCGACCGGACTGCGTCGTCCTCGCGATCGAGCCCCGCAAGCTTGGCGCGTATCGATTGGAGATATCGATCGGCCGCAAGATTAAGATCGGTGCGCGACTTACGGATCTTCGCGCGCATGTCGACCACGGCCTGGGCCGTATCGCCATACGTCTCCAGAAGCCGTTCAAGATCTTGCTCCTGCGCGCGAAGCTCCCGTTGCATTGCGCCAATGCTGTCCGGAATGACCATATTCTGCAGCGCGAGCGAGAGGTCGTCAGCCGCCTCCAGCGCAGATATCGTTGCTCGCGCTTCAGCGCGGCCTTGTTCGATTTTTGTTTGCCGCTCGCCCAGCTCCATTATCGACTTGATCTGTTCAACCTGATCGTCGTCATTTGAGACGACATCCATGGTTTTTTGATACGCATCGGCTGCATCGCGTGCTGTCATGGCGCGAACCTTCTGTTCGGCAATGCGCCGCAGAAGCCATTCTTCCGCTGCGTCCAGCCGGGCCCGCAGACTATCCTTCCGCTCTTCGAGGTAGATGCTGATGAGCCGGTTGGGGACTGCGGCGGCCAGTTCGGGATCGCTCGCATCGAAGCCGATCTGAATGACGTCACCCTGACCATCGCGCCACACGCGCAGAGCCTTGTAATAATTCGGGATGATCGGCTCGATGCTGTTTCGTCTCGACGAGGAGGGTTTTTCGCTGTCGACCAAACCGCGCAGCATTGCTCGGAGCTTGTCGATAAGCGAGACTTCCTGCAGCGCCGGATTGAATTCAGGCCAATCATCGAGCCGCAGCTCGCGGATTACCCGCTCTGCGATGCTTCTGGAAAGAAGCCGCTCGGTCTCCGATGTGGCATCCAGCGGATCGTTGCGGCCGGACTCTTCCGCGCCGAGCTTCGTCGCCAATGGCGTGTGGATGATCAGCCGGGACTCGGCATGAAAAGTCGGCTTCAATCCCGAAATCGCGGTCGCGGCAGCCGCCATAAGCAGTATGATGATGGCCACTATCATAACCATCCTTCGCCGGATGAGGCGCAGGCCCGATGTCAGATCAAGGTCGTCCGACCGAGACTCTGCCTGAAACCGGGGGTCGTAGCGCATCGACGAGAGCGAGGTGTTGCGGTCTGGCGGCACAGTTGAAATGGTCATCTTTCACCAACCGTCGTTTGAGGTTGCGCGGAGACGGCGTCGTAGAGTTTTTCCAGCGATCGCATGTAAGCCTTCATACTGAAATGGCTGAGATAATGAGCGCGGGCCTTGGCCGAGAGACGGCTGCGGATTTCGGGATCAGTGACGAGCTTCGCCAGCGCCGCAGCCAGGGCATCCTTGTCTCCGACTGGTACGAAGACGCCGTTTTCACCGTCGGAGATGACTTCGCTATGCGCGCCGACCCGCGTGGTGACCACTGCAAGCCCATGGGCGAGCCCTTCGACGACAGCCATTGCCAAGCCCTCTGCGTGCGAAGGCAGGACCAGGATATCTGCCCGTGCACACAAGGCTTGCGCTTCGTCGGCATCAAGCCAGCCCGGCATTTTCACAAGATCCGAAAGTCCCATGGCGGCAGCCTGGCGCCGGTAGTCCTCCACAGGTCCGTCGCCTGCCAGCACGGCACGCCACCGGAGTTCCTTCATGACCGGATGACTTAAGGCTTGCAGAAGCTCCCGAACACCTTTGCGTTCGCTCAGCCGGCCGAGGAATACGATCAACGGCATCTCGCCAACATGAACACTGCGCGCCCCGGGGTCGGGAACACAGTTGCGGATCACGACTACGCGGCGCTCGTCCACGCCCAGAAGCGTCGTCAGAGTGATGCGGTCGCGCTGGCCCAGTGCCACAACCTGGTCAGCCTTTTGGAACATCCGACATATCAGCATTTGTTGCCGTGGCGAGCGCGCCGCAAAGTCGCTCGCATAGTCGTAGTCGTGCAGGTGCAATATGTGAGGGCACCCAAGAAGACGGGCAGCCTCGGTGAGGATCAGTTTTCTTGCGGTGCTGCCGCGACCCGCGACGTGAATATGGTGGATGCGTGCCGGAGCAATTATCCGATCCTTCGCCATCATCAAGATCGCGCCGAGCAGGCGTAACGGCGACGTCGCTACAGACCATCGAGGCCCTCTGGTGTCGGTGACCAGGTGTGTTTCGCCGGCCTTCTTCGCCGTGTTCGATATATATCCGACCAGCCTGCCGATTCCGCCACCGTTTTCGCAACCGCCCGGGACGTAGTGGCGGACGGTTGCCGCCGCGTTCCGCGCCGCTACCCGATTGCCATTCGTGAGCGCCGTCATTCGCATGCCCCGACCACCTCACGGTAAACGGCCGCAGCCTGTGCTCCGACCTGTTCAGGCGAATTCGGACCTGTGGCCCATGCGAGCGCGCTGGTCCCGAAGCTGTCTCTGAGCTCGCTGTTTTCAGCCAGTGTCCGGATGGCTCTCGCTAGCTGTTCCACATTCCCCGGCGGAACTACCATTCCCAGTCCGTTCGGCAGAACGGTGGCTCGCAATTCGCCGACGTCAGTCACGATAACTGGTTTGCCGAATGCCGCGGCAAGGTTGAGTACACCGCTTTGAGAGGCTTCCGTATAGGGAAGGACAACGATATCGGTATCCAGAAAGAGCTGGGCGACCTCCATATCCTCGATAAAGCGGTTGCGAACATCATAGTGTCCGGCTTCCCCCATAAGAGGCCGGAAGATCCACGGATCATCGCCGCGGCCTGCGACCGTGATACGCAGATTGGGCAGCAGGTCCTTGAGCATTGCCTCGGCACGGACCAGGTGCTCCAATCCCTTGTAAGCAAAAATCCGTCCGAAAAGCAGGACGCGCAAAGTTCCATCTGCCTGGCGTCGCGCCATCTTGTGCCGCCGCGCAAGTTCCGCGTAGCGATGAATGGCCGGATGCGACAGGACATGGACGCGATCAGGCGATTTTGAATATCGCTCGAGGACCATTCGCTTCAGTCCTTCGCCATGGACGACGACATGACCCGATTGCCGCACCATCAATTGGGGAGCCCAGGCGGGCAGCGTGCGGGTGTCGGAATCGCCAGGATGCACTTCCACGTCATGGACGGTCGTCACGAGCGGGATCGGGCGCCAGAACGGCGCGGCAAAGTTCAACCAGAGCGTAGAGTTGCTCAGGAGGTGAATGACGTTCGGGCGCTCGTGCCGGATGAGGCGTGTGAGTTGGTGCAGGAACCAGGGATTCGAGAGCGAGCGGTGCCGCGGCCAGTCCAATAGGTGCAGATCGACTGCCGGATCGAAAGAGGAGGCAAGGTGGGCATAGCGCCGACGCGGAACTCCGAGGACGACCTGCAGATGTTGCGCAACGCCGCTTGCGAAGGAGATGGTGTAGTCTTCGAGTTCGGAAACCAGCAACAGGGCCTTCATCGGGCTGACTCCGACAAGCCAACTTTCTGACCAAGTCGAGGAAGGTCGCAGGCGGTGCGCAATGCATCGCGCGTCCGCCTCAGCAAGTTTGGTTCGCCGGCGAAAAGGAGCCCTTCCATGGCAAGCCTGAATCGGGTGCGTATATCGGCGCCCTCCAGTCTGGCTGAGGCGACCTGGTACGGATAGTGATCGCTCAGACGCAGTCTTCCCGCCAGATCGTGCGCGGAAAGAAACTGGTTCGTCGCTTCAACGACAGCCTTCCAATGGGCTATCCGCTTTCTCAGCATGGCGGCGTCATCGAATGGCCGATACCAGTTGTTGTTGTGAATCCGGTAGAAGCCGAGTGGACATGGCAAGGCGACAACACCTCCCAGAAATGGATAAATGCCGGTGAGCCAGGCGTCGGCGGACATGCGGAACTGCTCTGGAATATCCCCTGCAACATCCCACCCGCTGCGCCTTACAGCAACGGCGGATGTCATTGGAAAGGGCCACCAGCCTGCTGATCTAGCGAGCCGTGACGACAAGTTTCCCGAGCAGAGGGTCCGAGGGATCGGCTTTGAACTTGGCGAGCCGTCGCTCCGCGTTGGCTGAAGCCGGTGATAAACAAGCGATGCCTGAGGATTAGCTTGGAAGGCAGCGGCTGTCGCCGACAGCTTTCCTGGCGCCCACCAGTCATCAGCATCGAGAAAACAGAGGATGTCGCCACTGCTTGCTTTCACAGCAGCATTTATCGCGACGGCCTGCCCCTGGTTCTCCTGGAAAAGCACCTTCACCCGCTGGTCATAGCCTTCCAGAACAGAGCGCGACTGGTCGCTCGAGCCGTCGTCGACAACGATAATCTCGACATTGGACGCCTGTTGGCTCAGGGCGCTGTCAATCGCCCGAGCCACGTAGCGCCCGTAGTTGTAGTTGTTAATAAGGACGCTGATTGTCGGCCGCTCCATGACACCCCCTCAAGCGCGTCGCTGCGCGACAGGTCGGCGCGCCAGAGTTGCGAAGGCTCGCGCGTTCGGCAGCGCAAATGGATGGAATGAGGTGAAATGCGGACTGGCATCGTCCTGCTCGCTCAGTTCGCCTCGAGCTAGTATGACTGCCGTCGGCAACACCACAACGTGTGTCGCTCCCGTTACATAGTGTACGAAACCAGGACCATGACGCAGAACCATAGCAATCCCAACCCTTCTAAGCGTCAGCTGCCAATAACCAGCTGCGCCAGAATTACTGCCCCACTTCACCGGCAAACGGCGGCCCAGCGTGACGTGCTTCGCGGTATGTTTTCATCGCCAAGCTACCGGTGATTGATCGCGGGTGACATCTGCTCTTATGGGCAATGTCCTTGGCCCCAGCACCAACTTTTGGGGGAGGGGTAGACAGTCAGCTTAAACCAAACAACGTCCTTGGATGGTGGGTATGGGCGTTAGGCTTAGCTCCGCCTTCGTTTGCGTTAGTTGACTGGGGAGGTGGCGGGATGTTCGTTGGAAGCAGCGCAGCTATGAGAGGGGACCCATGTCTTTCCAAATTGCCGCGAGCACAAGCCTCTCATCTGTCCAAGCAAGTCGGGACCGGTAATGAGAGCGTATACGCTTAGAATGGCGAATGGGCCGACTGTCAGTTGGCGAGCGATTGAGTGCTGGGGCTCCGGCCTGTGCCTCTTCCTGCAGACTGGCGCGTTTTTCCCGCTCATCTTGGCGGATCCCGACGGAGCCCTTAGCGGTCATGCCAGGTCCATATTGCGTCTGCTTTACCTGCCCGTATACGGTTTTACATTGTTGATGCTGGTACGATATTTTTCGCAATTTCTGACAGCCCTCAAGCGAAACTGGTTTGTCCCCTTGATGGTAGCCATGCCGTTTGTGTCTGTCTTCTGGTCGGTGGGCCCATCGACGACATTCAGGCGTGCCATTGGCCTGCTGTTTACAGTCCTCCTGGCTTATGTGTTGGCGATACGCTTCACACCGAGGCAATTGCTTCTCATTGCATTTGCGACCTTCGGAGCATGTATCAGCCTAAGCCTGCTGATTTTCGTCGTGTCACCGGGTCTCGCTCGCATGCCCATGGACGGCGCGGTGCGCGGCATATTCATCCACAAGAACAGCCTCGGATGGTACGCCAGCATGATGATACTGGTATCGACGGCCGTTATAATGGACGGTCACCAGGGTCTGCGGCGAACTGCTTTGATCTCGTTGATCGCGGGTGGGGCTTGTCTCGTCGCTTCCGGATCGATGACCGCGATCATTGCGACGGTATCGGCCTATTGCCTGATCGGCTTCTACTCCGTGCTGCAGCGAATCCGTGGCATTGGTCGCATCGTCTTCATCCTGTTTTTTGTTCAAATGTCCTTTGGACTCCTCCTTTTGCTTCACGAGTACCTCGTTCCATTCCTTGAAGCACTTGGTAAGGATGCCACTTTGACGGGCCGAGTGCCTTTGTGGGAACTGGTCGATGGTCAGATTGCCGATCATCTGCTGCTCGGCTTCGGATACCAGGCGTTTTGGACGGAGGCGAACCCCGAAGCCTGGATTATCTGGTCGAAGATCCAATGGATGGCTCCCCACGCCCATAGCGGATTCCGCGATACGCTGCTGAACTTCGGAATAAGCGGAATGATTTTGTTCGCTCTGATGCTTTTGCAGGCATTACGTCAGGGTGCGGTTCTCCAATGCCGGGACCCGCATTATGGCTGGCTGTGGTTGAATGTCTTCACCGTCGTGATTTTGGTGATGAACCTGACCGAGACCATCTTCCTGATCCAGAATGACGCGATTTTCATTCTGTTTATTTCGGGCATCATTATGTTTTCGCTGTACGAGCCTGTTGTTTCAACGGCGCCTGGCCTGTCACTGTCGGCATCGGCACGCAGCAAAACGGCCGAGCTGCAAATCTCATGAGGCTGCGCATCGCACCGATCTTGAGCATTTTACCTGCGACGCTCTTTCCGCAGCCGAGCAACCTGGCCTCGATGAGCCCCGATCCAGATGCGCCCGACAGGCTGCATACGGCCGTCAGGGAGGCGACTTGCGCGGAAGCCTCGCCTGCGACCTTTTCGAACAGGCTGAAGGGATCTTCACTGAGCAAAGTACTGACGGGCATATCCGCGGCCCGGACAGTCTTCTATGTTTCTCCCGATGGCAAAGACAACTGGAGTGGGCATCTTGCCAAACCAAATTCTCAGCGTACCGACGGTCCTTTTGCCACCATAGAAAAAGCTCGGGATGCAGCGCGTGAGAAGGGTGGCCAAAACACGATCGCGATGGGCAATGGGGACTACTATCTCACTGAACCGATAGTTTTCGATGCTCGCGATGCGGGCCTGGTCATCGCAGCGAGATGTAACGAGGCGCCGGTTCTGCACGGTGGCCCTCTTGTGCGCAATTGGGCGGCGCGGGCCGATGGCCGCTGGACGGCGTCACTGAAGTTACCTCCGGGCCGGGATGTGGGCGACCTTTTCGTCAGCGGCGCGCGCCAGACGCAGGCTCGCTTTCCCAACGCTCCACTCGACGGAGATCCGCGCAAAGGATGGCTTTTTGCGGCCAAGTGCACTGAGGATAACGACATATGGCATGGTAACACGCGCTTTTGCTTCCGTGCCGGCGATCTTCCGATCTCAAAAAATGCAGCAGGGCTTGTCGCCCACATTGTGGGCGGGTTTCACCCCGGCAGCCAATGGGGCAGTGACACGCTCCCAGTGGTTTCAATCGACACGGCGAAGCGGGCCGTTAACACCAAAGGCACCGCCTATTTCTTTACCGCAGAAGGCAGCCGCTATTTCCTGACTGGGGCGGTGGCCCTGCTCGACGCCGCTGGGGAGTGGTGGTACGACCGCGCTGGGGGGAAACTCACCTATATCCCGGCCGATGGAGTGACAACCAGTTCTACGGCTGTCGTCGGTATCCTGCCGACATTCTTCAGACTGCATGGAGCCGACGGAATGGTTGTGTCGGGGCTCCGGTTCCGGGATGGGAATCCGCAGGGTAGCGGCAAGTTCGGTACCGACACCAGAAGCTTTGGCGCCATACGGCTCGAGCGTGCGGACGGCGTCCGGCTGATCGGCAACTCCATTGATAATGTGGGCGTCGGCATCCATGTTTCCGAGAGCAAGGATGTCTTGATTGCCGGAAACGTGATTGGAGATGTGGCTGGCAACGGGATTTACCTCGGCACGACCTATGGCACCTTCGGCAAATCCCACGGTGCGACAATCTTGTCGAACCACATCCACGACATCGGCAGGGTCTATTTCGAAACGGCCGGGATATGGTTCCAAGCTGCCGACAATGTCAGGATCGCTCATAATCTCATCGAAAATGCAGCGCAGTTCGGTATCGCCGGTGGCTCGCTGTGGGGACCTCAGGACGCAGTTCACGACGCGATCATCGAACACAACGTGGTTCGCAACGCCAATCAGCAGACGGCGGACGGCGGTGCCATCAAGATGATGGGCGAGCAGGCCGACCCTTTGAACAGCAGCATTCGCTACAATCTCGTCACCGGCACAGGTCAGCTCATGAACAGGGCCGACGGGACGTTCTGGCCTTCTGGATATGAAAATACCAACGAATGGCCGTCTCCTATCAGTTGGGCGATCTATACGGACGGCAAGGCCAGTGGAGTGCGCATTGAAGGAAACACTCTTTCGGGCAACATATCGGCGATCGGTATAAACGGCGGCTGGAGCAATCTGGTGACCGGAAACGTCATTACCGGCGGTTCCGGAGCTGCCTTCCGCGTTGATGACGGCACGGGCAGGGGGTGGCGTCCGCCTTGGGCCCAGCCCAATCGTATCGAGGACAATATCGTGACGGTCGATAGCGGTAATGGGCTTGCAGCATATATTTACGTGCCTGACCACAAGCTCGAATCGGTGCAATTTGCGCGCAACCGCTATAGCGGCAATCTGAACGACAAGAGCTTCAGGATACACCCGGAGATCATGCCTTCAGGGGAGTTCGGCAGTCTAAGCGATCTTCAGCAGGCTGGGATCGACAGAGGCAGCGTGGCGTCGCACCCCAAACAATAAGACCGGCGACGCGACGGAATATAATGCGTTCTGCCATGGCAGCTTGAAACTGCTCGACCAACTCGTGCGCGCGCTGCAGGTCAATCTCCCCAGCCTAGAGCCTCCCGGATTAGATTGAATCATTCTGTAGGCTCAAACGGAGTCGGATGGTCGACCGGCCGGCCGCAATCTCTACGGCCAGGTCGGCGGATCGATCAGCCGGCTCGTTTCAGCCAACCCTCCCGCAGATGTGCCTGGCAAATCTGCAAAACTTCAGAATCGCCGGACCCACTTATCGCTTCGCAATCGCGAAGCGGCCGAGCCGGGCATCTATAGCCAGGATCAAAGGCGATCGGCTCGGACTTACCTTGAAGTATACCCATCGCCAATCGCCTTTGCCCTGACGAAAACCGGCCTCGGCAGAATGCGCTGACCGGCAAGGGCTCTCAGGCGCGACAGTGACCATCTCCGCGGCTTTGTGAAGATCAAACCGCTCTTTCGGGATCGCACTCATCAAAAAGAGCGACGTGGCAAGCCGTGGGGGTACGCCGCCTTACTTCGAACATTGTAACTTATCTTGGCCGAAGGCGTAGGAGTATCAAGTGTCTCCTACGTCCAATAGTTGGAACTGCAAGTATGGAGGCAATCGCGCTGTCGGCATATTCTGATGACAGTTTAAATCGCGGAAGCGTAGTCATGGGAAAGAAAACGGCAGACAGAAACCCGGCTTCAGTTCTTAAACAAAAGGACTCCCTGGAATGGACTAATGTCCTTGGTGTTCGAATTTCAGCTGTTAATCTTAAAAGCGCGACCGGTTTTATTCAAAAAGCGATGGAAGAGGGCAGGAGGGAATATGTGTGTGTTCGCGACGCACACGGTGTTGTCCGATGCCAAGACGATCCAGAGCTCCGGTCGATACATAACCGCGCGTTCCTCGTGACGCCCGATGGCATGCCGTTGGTCTGGGCATTGAAACACGCCGGCCATTCGGAGAGCGACAGGGTGTACGGACCTGACCTGATGTTGTCTGTTTTCGAGGCTGGCACATCGAAGGGTATACGCCACTTCCTTTATGGCGCAACGCCCGAGACGCTGCAGCACTTGCAGGCGCGGCTTCTCGCGAAATTCCCGGAAGCTGAGATAGCCGGCTCCTATGCGCCGCCTTTTCATAAACTGTCACCGCAAGAGGAAGCCGATATTGCAGACCGGCTCAATCGATCCGGCGCCGATATCATCTGGGTGGGGCTGAGCAGTCCCAAGCAGGAACTCTGGATGGCGCGCATGCGTGACCGTCTGGATGCATCGATGCTTATCGGCGTCGGAGCTGCATTCGATTTCCACGCCGGCCTGAAGCGGCAAGCTCCAAGGTTCATCCAAAGAAGCGGCTTCGAATGGGCATTTCGCCTTCTGTGCGAGCCGCGACGGCTGTGGCGGCGCTATGCGCTTGTCGTGCCGGCCTTCATCTCACTGACAGCATTCCAGAGACTGGGGCTTCGCAAGTTTCCGATCGAAGACGAGGTTTTTGGATCGAGTTCGCCAAAATCAACAGCCGTAAAGGTGTGAAGCGATCATGTCACTATTTGCGCCGTCAGCAATCACGTCCGACCTACGGAAGGCGGCCCCTTTCGTGGCAAACCCCACGCCGACCGTCGAATTCAGCAAGCGGGCAGGGCTGAAGATACCCGCTCCACTCGGGCGCAGGTTGCCTCGGCTCGCTACGTCGTCATTTCTGATTGCCGGCGACATCGCAAGCTATCTGATAGCCTATATTCTTCTTCTGCCGTTCCTTTCGAACGCTTCGGAGAATATGGTGCTGGAGCGCGCTTTCGCCGTCGCGGCACTGGCAGCGATCCTTCTTTATGCGTCGAACGGGCTTTATCCCGGATATCGGCTTCACGACCACGAACATCTGCGCCGCCGCACGACAGCGTCCTTCAAGGTGGCCGTCATTGCAGCGCTTGCGGCGATCCTTCTGCCGGAAGGGCTAGGACTGCTGCTTCCGACCATCGGCTTCCTTGGCCTCGGACTGGCTGTTCAGCCTCTTATGCGTTGGACCGCACGAGGACTGTCCTGGAGGCTTGGTATCTGGGGTGAGCGAGCAGTGATCATCGGTGCCCGCAATCGTATCCCTGCGCTCACGGCGTATTTCTCAGAGCACTGGCGTTACGGCATCCTGCCGGAATCCTCTTCTCCCGATACGTCGGAAGTATTACCCGACGGCGGACCGTCAATCGCCTTGATCGCTGACGATACGGGCTCAATTATCGGCGAGCTGGCAACGATGCGTCGCCAGTTCGCCGAAGTCATCCTCCTCTCCGACACGCCAAACCTCAAGATAACCGGCTTGCGTCCGGCGGATGTCGGCGGAGAGATTGGTATTCGCTTGGCCATCGGCGGGAGATCGGCAGGCTGGAACCTGGTTCGCCGAGTCCTCGATCTTGCGATCGCTATCCCTGCGACGCTGGTGCTTATGCCCTGCGTTCTGGTTGCTGCCGCCGCCATCTATGCCATCGATCCGGGCCCAGTCTTCTTCAGGCACGCCAGGGAAGGCTTGTCCGGCAAGCCGGTGCGCGTCCTGAAACTGAGAACGATGTACAGAGATGCGGAACAGCGCCTCGAAGCATTGTTCCGGGACAATCCGGCCGCACAAGCCGAGTGGTCGAGCCACTTCAAGCTTCGGGAGGATCCTCGCATTCTGCCGGTGATCGGGCATGTGCTTCGCTCGTCGAGCTTCGACGAACTCCCGCAGTTGGTAAACATCATTGCAGGAGAGATGTCGTTCGTGGGGCCGCGCCCGTTCCCGGAGTATCACCTTTCGGCGATGGATGGGGAGTTTCGTGACAAGCGGCGTTCGGTAACGCCGGGGCTGACGGGGCTTTGGCAGATATCAGAACGAAGCAACGCGGATATCAAACTGCAGCAGCAACTCGACGAATTCTACATCGACAACCGATCCTTGTGGTTCGATTGGCACATCCTTCTCAGCACCATTCCTGCAGTTCTGAAAGGCAAGGGAGCCTGCTGACATGTTCTCCATCCCTGTGGGCAAACATTAACAACGGAGCAGATCAATGCACGGTCAGAAGCGAATTATGGTTACCGGCGGCACCGGATTCCTGGGGTCATTCCTGTGCGAAAGGCTTTTGCGAGAGGGCAATGACGTCCTCTGCGTGGACAATTTCTACACCGGTTCACGCGACAACGTGCTGCACCTTCTTGACGATCCTCGTTTTGAGATACTCCGCCACGACATCACCTTCCCGCTTTATGTGGAGGTCGACGAGATCTACAATCTCGCCTGCCCAGCATCTCCGGTCCACTACCAGCACGATCCGGTGCAGACCGTGAAGACCAATGTGCACGGGGCGATCAATATGCTCGGTCTGGCCAAACGCACCAAGGCGAAGATTTTCCAGGCATCCACGAGCGAGGTCTATGGCGATCCGGCAGTTCACCCGCAGCCCGAGGAGTATCGCGGCAGCGTCAGTCCCATAGGCCCGCGGGCATGCTATGACGAAGGCAAGCGGTGCGCCGAGACGCTGTTCTTCGACTATCATCGTCAATATGGGGTGGAAATCCGGGTGGCGCGGATCTTCAATACCTACGGTCCGCGAATGCAGACAAATGACGGCCGCGTCGTCTCCAATTTCATCGTTCAGGCGCTTCGCAATGAGCCGATCACCATCTTCGGCGACGGCAGGCAAACACGGTCGTTCTGCTATGTGGACGATCTGATCGACGGCTTCATCCGTTTGATGGCTGCGCCCGCTGGGGTTACTGGCCCGATCAATCTCGGCAATCCCGGAGAATTCCAGGTCCGTGAATTGGCAGAAATGGTGATCGAAATGACCGGATCGAAGTCCGGCATCGTCTTCAAGACTCTACCGATTGACGATCCGACACAGCGCAAACCCGACATCAGCCGCGCAACCCAACAACTGGGCTGGCAGCCGAAGGTGAACCTTCGTGAGGGGCTTGAGAGAACGATTGCTTATTTTGAGTGGAAGCTTTCCGGCGGAGTAAACAACAGGTTCAACGTCAAGTCACGGCAAATGCCCTATCCGCATCTGGCCTCTCCGAGCGTCGAACTCAATGCCCCTGAAGCCATTCGATAGGGACATGAATAGCAACGTCGATCATCGAAAGCCGCGGCTCGTTTTTTTTCAATGGGACCATCAGCCCAATGCGAACGCCGCCGGTTACCTGCTGCTGCACATGCAGCAGCAGGTCAGATGCCTCGCAACCCACTTCGATGTCTTCGTCATTAACCGCGATTGCGATTATTCAGAGATATGCGACAGATATGAACCGGATCTGACGCTGTTCGAAAGCGGTTATCGGTCGCATGGCTCACGTCGGATAAAAATCACCAACACTAATACCAACATCGCAGTTCCGAAGCTTGGCCTTCATAACGCCGATCCATGGTGCGATCGACGCGCCGGCTTTCTCTCCGACATGGAGCAGTGGGGCATTGAGACGTATTTCGCGATCGCTACGATGACGCCGGAATATATGCCGGCCGTGAAGGAGAACCTGTTCGTCTGGCCGAACTTTATCGATCCTGAAGTCTACCATGACTATGGGCAGCATAAGGTCATCCCGGTCACGCTCACGGGTCAGGCCTATGGTCTTTATCCCTGGCGACAGGCGGTCTTTCCGATGATCCGCGACCGTTACCCCTGCCTGGTCTCGCCGCAACACGCCTATGAGAGCAAGCTGGCCGCCCAGCTCCTGTCTGGAGAGGCCTATGCGCGGGCGCTCAACGCGAGCTTCGTCGTCCCCACATGCGGTACCATGGGCGGCGAGGTCGTGCGCAAGCATTTTGAGATCCCCGGGGCAAAGGCCTGTCTCGTGACGGAACGCACGGCAGCAGTGGAGGCAGCCGGCTTTGTCGACATGGAGAACTGTGTCTTTGTTGACGGCGGCAACGTGGTCGAACGGCTGGATTATCTTTTTGCCCATCCCGACGAAACAAGGCGCATCACGGCAGCCGGTTACAGCTTGATCCACTCGCGTCATACGTTGAGCCACAGGCCCCAAATATATCAGTGGTTCATGCTGAACAAAGGCCTGCAGTTCGGCGAAAAGATCATCCAGTCCGGCCCTTTCGGCGATCTTGCGAAGGTCAGGCGCATCTCAAAGCAAGAGAGCGTTCACATCGTCTGGGAAGCGAGCGATCGCGCCTTGCTAAAGCAGGGAGACCTGCTTCTCCAGCAGGGCAGGGTGGAGGAGGCCAAGCACTGCTACCTCAGCTGTCTCAACTATGTGTCCTATCTGCCCGAAGCGAAATTTCGCCTTGCCGTATGCGCATTGCGGGAGGGTGACGCCGATCGCGCCTATGACCTTCTGGTGGACCTGATCAAGGTCACCATCGTCGACTATGGGGCGCTTGATCCAGATCCCGTCGAGTGGGCCTACTTCCTTCTTGCTTTGATCTGCAGAGGCCAGTTTGAGCGGGCGCGGAGGCTGCAAGACTTCTATCCATCTCTGTCCCATGACGAATTCAGGCGCGCGCGCCTCGTCATCGCGCAACTCGCTCGCTCAGCCGATGGGGTGGTCTCGGGACGGCATGACAGCGAGCGAAAAAGCATTCATCAGCCCTTCGATCGAAACGATTTTGAGTGGCTTGAATGGTTCGCCGAGACTCTTGAACAGTGCCGACAGCCAAATCTTGCAAATGTTCTTCGTCGTGCTTCGCTTGGCGCATCCGATGACGAGAAAGTATCACCCCCACGGTTCACACCTGATGCTGGCTGGCGCCTGCGAGCCTATTCGGGCATCGATGGCCTGATGATCAAACTGCGCCTGAATGGCTTGAGGCCGAATGTGCCGCCCCTGCCGGAGTTCCGATATCTCTGGCATCTTGCGCGAGGTCTGGTCCCTCGTTCGCAGCGAGGCCCGTTGCGCAGGATTCGGATGGCGCTTTCCAAGCCTCCTGTGGGCAGCGGCAATTAGCTGCGGGGAAAGGCACGAGTGGACAGCCTCACCTGGAGAGGCACGCATGACAAATTCCAGGTGAGGCTGAACATACGCCACTGACACACGTCTATGACGTCAGATCATCGACTCGGTGGCGTATCGTGCAGCCACCGAGATGTTCAGGGAGAGAATGTGCTCGTGTTGCGACGTCAGATCTGACCGGCTAGCGCATCGGCATCGTCAGTTCGCCAACCCGCCCGAAAGATTGTTCTGAAAAAGATCGTTGAGCTTGAACACGACTTCCGTCCTGTTCGTCGCTTTGACCTTTTTCATAATATTGCGAACGTGCACTTTCACAGTGCTTTCTCTAAGATTGAGCTCATAAGCGATAATCTTGTTCGCCTTTCCGCGTCGGAGCGCCTCCACCACTTCTGCCTGACGGTCAGTGAATATACCGGCGAGCGGGCGAGCGGTCGCGTTGCTCGAATCCAGCAAGTGACGCATGGCGAATAGGGCGCTTGCAGGCACAAAAATTCCTCCTGCCACTGAGAGCGCGATCAGCTCCATGCAGACGCTGACGCTGACTGAGGCGGGTATGAACCCCTTGGCTCCGTACTCGAGGGCCCTAACGATTTGGCCGAAATCGTCGCTATCAGCCAATACAATGAGGGGGGTGGACGCGAATTCCGAGGAAAGCTTCCGGATTTGCTCCGAAACGGCCGGTTCATCGACCTTTTTTCCGCCGACGTTCAAGAGAATTGCCGAAAGCGGAGCGTATTCGTCGCGCCTCTGCTTCCACTCCTCAATTGATCCGAATGCCAGAATCTGCAAATCCGCCTTTTGGGCAGCCATGCATTGCGCCAGGCATTGCCGATCGAGCTCACGATTATCGAGAATGACAAGCGAATGCGTTTGCCTTGCCGACATCGCAATTGTGTGCGCGGCGCCATTTTCTATCTTAAGGGGAACAGCTACGTTTTCCTGCCTGAGATCCAAATTCGGTATAAGCGCTGAATTCACAGCTTCACCCTCCCTCTACACGTTACGCCTCCGAGTACCGACCCCTCTCAATACGGGGGTTTAGGAAACTCTAAAGTAGGAATCGAATACCACAATTCGCGGAACGTTACAGTAGCTAATATAGGTTAAGTACTAACAGAGTTCCGTAACTGGCGTGCAGATGTGAATATAAACCTGGGTAGGACTTAGGTCTTACTATATGGATTGTCGGATATTCTCAGTTGTTACGCAGCCGTTTTGCGATGATCCACTAAATGCATGGAAACGATCACTGTCTCCGGCGTAGGTCCCGGCCACTGGTGCGGGGGGTGATCGCGCCATCAAATTGGGCCGAATGCATGAACCCGGGTGTAAGTCGTCATAAGTAGATACGTCTTTAGGTGAATAAACTTAAACGTTTTGTTTCTTTACTCAGATGAAGAAAACAATTCTCTTTGGAATGGAGAGAAATATTTGTCCAGGGTGGTGAGAAACCTTGGACGCAATCGCCAGATTGTTTGTTTCGACTGAAAACCGGGCCAGTTAGGAGTAGGGGTTTGCAGGATGATTGCATCAAACGTCAAGCTGGGTAACGGCACCGTCATCCACCATCGAGATCTCGTGAATCTGTATGGCTGCACGATCGGCGCAAGAACGCGTATCGGCACCTTTGTCGAAATTCAGAAGAACGTCGTGGTCGGGAAAGACTGCAAGATCTCCAGCCATTCCTTTCTCTGTGAGGGCGTGACGCTGGAAGACGGCGTGTTCATCGGCCACGGGGTAATGTTTACGAATGACACCTACCCGCGCGCCATTAATCCGGATGGAAGCCTCCAGACGGAGGAGGACTGGATCCTCATCCCCACACTTGTCAAGCGCCACGCGTCGATCGGCAGCAACGCCACCATTTTGCCTGGCGTGACGATAGGAGAGGCTGCTCAGGTCGGCGCCGGAGCGGTTGTGACAAAGGACGTGCCGGATGGCGCCATCGTCGCGGGCGTTCCGGCCAGGGTGATTGGCCGCGTCAATGACGGGCCGGTCGATATGTTTGCGTTGGGAGAAATGGAATGATCGGTATCGCTGTCGTCGGATATGGTTATTGGGGTCCGAATCTGGTTCGCAACATCTCGGAGGCGGCCGGCGCGCACCTCGTTTCAGTTTGTGATCTCAATGTCGAGCGGTTGGCAGCTGTTAAGAGCCGGTATCCCGCAATAACGATCACCGATAAATTCGAGGAAGTTCTGGCCGATCCGAGAGTGGATGCGATCGCTATCGCAACGCCGGTTTCGACCCACTTCAAGCTCGCAATGCAGGCCATGATGGCTGGAAAGCATGTCTTCGTCGAAAAGCCGATGGCATCGACGACGGACGAAGCCGCACGGATGGTCGAGGAAGCCACGCGCCGCCGCCTCGTGCTGGCCGTGGATCATACCTTCGTCCACACCGGCGCCGTCCGCAAGATGCGAGAACTGGTCGAGGGCGGCTTGGGCGATATGTATTACTATGACTCTGTTCGGGTCAACCTGGGGCTCTTCCAGCATGATGTCAGCGTCATCTGGGACCTAGCGGTGCATGATCTCTCCATCCTGGACCATGTCGTGCAGGAAAGGCCGGTGGCTGTTTCGGCCACGGGCATGAGCCATGTGCTCGGCGAGCCGGAGAACATCGCCTATCTGACGCTCTTCTTCGATAGCAAGCTTATCGCCCACGTTCACGTCAATTGGCTGGCCCCGGTCAAGGTCCGCCGCACGCTCATCGGCTGCAGCAACAAGATGATCGTCTATGACGATCTGGAGCCCAGCGAAAAAATCAAGGTCTATGACAAGGGCATCACCATGTGCCCCAATTCTGATGCGTATGGCGAGAAAGTGCATCAGATGATGGTCGGCTACCGCAGCGGCGACATGTGGGCGCCCAAGCTCGATATGACCGAGGCATTGAAACGCGAACTGGATCAGTTCGTCGAATGCGTCGAGCAGAACTCGCGCCCCATTGCAGACGGCCAGGCCGGGCTGCGTGTCGTTCGCATCCTTGACGCAGCCAGCCGGTCGCTCGCCCAGCGCGGCCGTATCATCGAGCTTGAAGAGGCGAGGCGCATCGCATGATCCCCTTTCTGGACCTCAGAGCACAATATCAATCGATCAAGAGCGAAATCGACGCCGCCGTGCTCGGCGTCCTGGCCTCGGGACAATACATACTAGGGGAGGAAGTCCTCCGTCTCGAGCAGGAATTCGCGGATTATTGCAACGTCAAGCATGCGATCGCCGTCAATACCGGAACGAGCGCCCTGCATCTCTCCCTGCTTGCTGCGGGCGTCGGCCCCGGCGATGAAGTCATCACCGTGCCATTCACATTCGTCGCTACGGTTTCGGCGATCTGCTACACGGGCGCAACACCCGTATTCGTCGACGTGGAGCCTGTGACGCTCACAATGGATCCGGCTCAGCTCGAGGCGAAGATTACCTCCCGGACCAAGGCGATCATTCCCGTCCATCTCTACGGCCAGATGGCCGATATGGATGGCATCATGGCAGTCGCTGATCACCATGGGATCCCGGTGATCGAGGACGCCTGCCAGGCACATGGCGCGCGGTATAAAGGCGCGAGCGCCGGCAGCATTGGCGCATCCGGCTGCTTCAGCTTCTATCCGGGCAAGAATCTCGGCGCCTGCGGCGAGGGCGGTATCGCCGTCACGAACAGCGACGAGCAGGCCAAGACCATGCGCATGCTGCGCGACTGGGGTCAGGAACAGCGCTATCACCATCTGCTGAAGGGCTTCAACTACCGCATGGACGCCATTCAGGGAGCCATACTGCGCGTCAAGCTCCGGCATCTCGAAGCCTGGACCGAAGCCCGTCGTTCGCATGGTCGCCGCTACTCCTCTCTGCTTGCGGGAGCGTCGCATTTGCGGACGCCTGCCGAAGCGGCCGAGCGGCGGCATGTCTACCATGTCTATGCCATCAGAAGTCACGATCGCGACGGCCTGCAGCGTGTGCTCGCAGCAGAGGGCATTCCGTCCGGTTTGCACTATCCGATCCCTGTTCATTTGCAGAAGGCCCACGCCGACCTCGGCTACCAGGTCGGCGAATTCCCGGTCTCGGAAGCCGCCGCGCGCGAGGTTCTCTCGCTGCCGATCTATCCTGAAATGCCCGTCCAGCACGTCGATCAGGTCGCTGCTGCGCTGGAGTATGCCTATGTCAGCTAATCCAGGCGAGGCTCGCGTCGTGCGGGCCGTTCACGGCCGCAGCGAGAAACCGGCAGATCCTGCCTACCAGGCGGGGCTCGCCGAAGAGCTCAGGCAGTCATACGGGCGCGCTGGCCTCATCGAACTCTACGGTCGCTTCTCTACAGGGGATGGCGTCGTTGACACGATGATGCGGAAAGCCATCTGGCAAGCGATTACCCGGCGTTGTGGCGCGGGGCTGCAGGTCGCAGGCGGTGCCGGTTTCAAACACCCGGAAACTTTCGAAATCGGCGATGGCGTGTTCATCGGCGCTCAGGCCTATATTCAGGGGCGCTATGACGGCACCTGCGTGATCGGCGACAATGTCTGGATCGGCCCGATGGCCTATTTCGACGCTCGCCACCTGGTGATCGAGGATTCTGTCGGGTGGGGGCCCGGCGCCAAGGTGCTTGGCTCTACCCACACGGCACTGCCGATAGATGTTCCGATCATTCGCACGGATCTTGAAATCAAACCGGTGCGCATCTGTGCAGAGGCCGATATCGGAACGAATGCGACCATTCTTCCCGGCGTGACCATCGGGAAGGGGGCCATCGTCGGAGCGGGGGCAGTCGTCGTTTCCGACGTCGAGCCGTTCTCGGTTGCCGCGGGTGTACCGGCGAAATTCATACGTTGGCGTTCGGAGAATGATCCGATGACGAACATGTCGCGTGAGGGAAGATCATGAGAAACAAACGAGTGCTCATTACCGGCGGTGCCGGTCTGATCGGTTCGCATATTGCCGATCTTGTCGCATTGGAAAAACCTCGCGAAATCATCATTCTCGACAATTTCGTGCGTGGGCGCCGGGACAACCTCAGCACGGCAATATCAAGCGGGTCCGTCAACATCATCGAGGGCGATATCCGCGACAGAGCGCTTCTGGCGAAAACCTTCGAAGGCGTCGACATCGTCTTCCACCAGGCGGCGATCCGCATCACGCAATGCGCGGAAGACCCGCGGCTCGCCTTTGATGTGCTGGCCGAGGGCACGTTCAACGTCCTCGAAGCTGCCGTGCGGGCAGGCGTGGCGAAGGTCGTGGCTGCTTCCTCGGCATCAGTGCTGGGGCTCGCCGAAAGCTTCCCGACGACCGAAGCGCATCATCCCTACAATAACCGGACGATCTATGGTGCGGCCAAGACCTTCAACGAAGGGCTGCTGCGCAGCTTCGCGGAAATGTATGGCCTGCGCTATGTGGCGCTGCGCTATTTCAACGTCTACGGACCGCGAATGGACGTTTACGGTGCCTATACCGAAGTGCTCATCCGCTGGATGGAGCGCCTTGCGGCTGGAATGCCGCCGCTCGTCTACGGAGACGGCAGCCAGACGATGGACTTCGTGGATGCACGCGATATCGCGCGGGCCAACATCCTTGCCGCGAAGAGCGACGTTACGGACGAAGTCTTCAATGTCGCGAGCGGCCAGGAAATAAGCCTCTTGGAACTCGCGCAGTTGCTAAGCAGCATCATGGGCGTTTCACTCGAGCCGCAGCACAAAGAGGCCCGGACAGTCAACGGCGTAACTCGTCGTCTGGCCGACACCAGCAAGGCCGAACGGCTCCTCGGATTCAAGGCGGAGATCTCCATGGAGCAGGGGCTTCGTGATCTCGTTGCCTGGTGGCAGCAGCAGACCGCTGCGGGGGGAGCTGCAGCATGAGCTCCCCTCAATCTTCAATTCCGGTCGCCAAGCCCGTTCTCGGGGAGGAAGAGGCCGAGGCTGTGCGCCGCGTTATTCTGACGGGATGGGTGACGCAGGGGCCCGAAGTCGCGGCTTTCGAGAGCGAATTTGCAGCCTTTGTCGGCGCCCCGCACGCCTGTGCCATTTCCAACTGCACGACCGCGCTTCATCTGGCCCTGAAGGCGGTCGGCGTCGGCGCCGGTGATGAAGTCATCACGGTCAGCCATTCGTTCATCGCAACGGCGAACGCTATTCGATACTGCGATGCGGTGCCGGTCTTCGTCGATATTGAAGCGGACGGTTACAACATCGATCCCAGCCTGATCGAAACAGCAATCACGCCCCGCACCAAGGCAATCCTGTGCGTGCATCAGCTCGGCATGCCTTGCGATCTCCGTTCGATTGTGGAGATCGGCAAGCGCCACTCGATACCGGTTATCGAGGATGCGGCCTGTGCGACGGGAAGCGAAATCCTGTGGGACGGGCGTTGGGAAAAAATCGGCAAGCCGCATGGCGACATTGCCTGTTTCTCCTTCCACCCCCGCAAGGTCGTCACCACGGGTGATGGCGGCATGCTGACCACGGCGGATCCCAAATATGACCGAAGATTCCGGCTGTGGCGCCAGCATGGCATGAGCGTCACCGACGCAGTCCGCCACGGCTCGAAGCAGGTGATCTTCGAGGACTATGACGAATTAGGCTACAACTACCGCATGACAGACCTCCAGGCCGCGGTCGGACGGGTGCAGTTGCGGCGGCTGCCGGAGCTGATCGCGCAGCGGAGGCGGCTCGCCGATCAATATTGCGAGCGCCTCTCCACGGTCCCTGGGATGGCGCCGCCGATCGAGCCCGGTTGGGCTCGCAGCAACTGGCAAAGTTTCTGCGTGGGATTACCTGATGCCGTCGACCAGCGGGCAGTAATGCAAGCACTGCTCGATCAGGGCATCTCGACCAGGCGCGGCGTGATGAACATTCATCTGGAGGGAGCCTATTCCAGCCGGAGCTTCCATCGCGTCGCCACTAATCTCGCGCGAAGCGTGTCAGCGCAGCAGCAAACGATAATCCTGCCGCTTTTTGCTCAGATGACGGACCTCGACATCGCCAGTGTTGTCGAGGCGCTTCGCGGATCGATTGCCGGAGCCGCCATTCCACACGCAAACTTGCGGCGCGATCGAGATATCGTTCCTGCGTGATGCAGGATCAGCATGCGATCGGGTCACCCCGATCGCATCGCCTCTCACGCCGGCTTCGCGATCCATTTCTTAATGATTGCGGGCATTGACTCAGGCGGCAGCAGCTTGACCAACATGCGCAACGAGTAGAGCCCGCTCACAACCACCGCGACAGAGCCGATCGTCATCGCCGGCCATATTGGCAAGGCCAGAAAGGCCGTGAATACCAATCCCGATGCGGGCAGGAAAAGCAGGGCGTGCCTGAGGTTGGCAGGCGACCACCGGAATCCGGTGAGCCGCCGCGCGACCAGGTAAATCAGGATGCTATGCCAGACATAAAGGCCAAAAAACGCCATGCCGGCCCCTGGCGCACCGAGCTTCGCGACGAAGAGCCAGGCTAGCCCGACATGCACCAGCGTCGCAGCGACCTCAGTCCAGAAGAAGATAGTTTGCGCACCCTTCGCCAGGACGATGAAACCCATGGGCCAAGCGACGATCCGGAGCATCATGCCAAGACAGATCCAACGCAGAAGATCGACAGCCCCGTGAAACTCAGCGGAATAGAACAAGCTCATCACGAGCGGCGCCAGGGTCAAGGTGACGATCAGACCGGGGCCGGCCAAAAGCATGCTGATTTCTGCCTGCTCGTTAACGAGCCGGTTGCACTCGGCATTGTCGGCCGCGATTGCGGTCAAGCGCGGATAGAAGTCGGTCCCCATCGCCTGCAGAATGAAACCGGAGTAAAGGCCGCCAAGCGCCCAGGCTGCCTGGTACAATCCCGCCGCCACGACGCCCCCTTCATTCAGTACAATAATGCGGATCGCGTAGGCCGCGCCGAAGGTCAGAAGTCCGCTTGCCATGAAGGCGACGCCGAGCCTCAGCAGAGCTGTAGCCTCCCGGCCAAACTGGGGTGGCGACATTGGCGTTGGGTGCCTGCATATCTTTCTGCTGTACCACCAGGTGGGCAGGATCGACACGGCCGCAATCGCCACGAGAGATGGTGCGATCGCCGGCGCGCCGAACAGATAGATCAGCGGAATGCTGACCATCGTGCCGAAGAGCCCCGAGAGCACGTTGATGCGGGCGAGATTTGCAATACCCCGCAAGCCCTGGATCAACGCACTCTGCCCGGCGGCCACCAGACGAAAGAATACGGCCAGGGACAACAGCATAACGCCGCCGACGTGCTGATAATCGCCGAAGGTGAAACTCGAGACCGGAAAAGCCAGCGCCATGAGCAAGAGCGCGCCAAGCACGCCCAGCACCACCGAGATGCGTCTTAGCGCTATCGCCGACCGCGCGATCCTCTCTGTATCGCCCGTGCCCGCCGCCTCGGCGACCCGGCGCACCCCGCTGCTGCTCACGCCGAGACCAGCTATCGCCTGCGCGATATCGATGATCGATCCGTAAAGGCCGATAAGCCCCACGCCTTCCGGCCCAAGCAGAACGGCGAAAGCCTTGTTGCGAATGATGCTGAGAGCGACATTCACCAGCGAGGAACCGCCCATCAGCATCGTCGACTTGAGGATTTGGGTATAAGTCTGACCGCTGGGTGGGATCATGCGCAAAGTCATCAAAGGTCCCTAGCCGTTTATCCCAAGACACAGGATCTCCGGCGCGTTATGCCGGAGATGTTCCTCAACGCAGCTTCGGAGATACGCGACCGCCTGTATCGGCTTACCCATGACCGCTTCCACCATTGCGACACAGGCTTTTCGTGGGTCACTGGCTTGTCCGATTTGCGAGTGTTTCGGTCTCCGCAGATGTGTCGGAGGCAGACCCGGACGGCTCGTCCGGAATGCGGGGGCGAACAACCCTCACTACGTCACCCGGCGCCAGTGTCGTCGTTTCGGAGGCCTGGAACTGATCGATTCGTCCTCCATTCCGCCGGCTCACCGTAAAGGTGATGGGGAGTTCCTCGCTGCGGTCTTTCAATCCATTGTCGGCCGCGAGTTCATCGAGGAGCAGCCTCTGCGTCATCTCGCGCTTCATTTTGAGCTGATCGAGCTTTGCTCGTTCCGACTGCGCTTCGACAGCGACTTCGCTCCGGCGCGTGTCGGACAGCCCCTCGAGATTCCGCGTGGTCTCGCTGATTGCCTGGCGGCCTCGCATGATGGCGGTGACCAGGTCGAGCTTGTCGGAGCGGTAAGTCGTCAGCAACCGTTCCAGGTCCAACTGCCTCGACGAGATCGTGAGGCCTTTCTGCACCAGAGACTTAACGCTGGTCAGCTGGTCCTCTACCGATTTGATATTATCGTCTGCGCCCACCAGTTTCTCTTCCAACGTCGAAATTTCGGTGGTCAAAAGTTCGCGCAATTCCGTGAGCGCCTTTGACTGTCTCTCCAGCGCACTTGCACGAGCTTGAAAAATAACCCTCTCCTCACTGTATATCCCGGCGGAAAATTGCTGATCGGCGCCGCTCGTCTGACTGAAGGTAATTTCCTTCGCACCGGCCATCTCGGCCTGGAGCCGCGACAGTTTCGCGGTGCTACGCAGGATCGAGTGATCGATTTCCCGCAATTCGCCGGCGAGCTTGATCGACTGCGTTTGCAGTAGATTTTTTGCGCGAAGCGGACCGCCGCTCATTGCCAGGGATTGCAGGACGGTAAGGCCGGGGCGGAATTTATACTCTCCGGGCGTGGTTACGTCTCCCACAACATAGATTGGCGGATATTCGAGAATTTCGATCGTAACCGCGGGGGGCTGAACCAAGCCGATTTTTTCCTGCAGACGTTTGGCAATCTCGTTTGTGAGATCGGCGTTTCCGCGATTGCCGACCGAAAGGGATCCAAGAAAGGGCAGGAAGACTGTGCCCTCATCCGAGACCCTGTATTCGCCGCCAAGAGCGTCCCATCGTTCATATTGGCCTTTTGACTGCATCCATTGGACGATCGTCAGACGGATTTTCGTCTGCGGAGCCAAGGGCGCACTATCGGCGAGAGCCGGCGACACGGCTCCGGCAAGAAAGGCAAGTGCACCGATGACAAACACCGTGCGAAAGAACAGGTGGGGGGTGCGGTGCGATGAAATCATATACATATCTCGCCTGCAAAACATCCTTGAACGGATGCCGGTTCAATGCCTTGACGCTGTTCGACCGACGGACGAGGTCCGAAGCCGCATCGTTAGTGTGCAGTCTGGCGAAGCCTTGAGGAAGGTGAAGGTCGTTTGCTTTGCCTCATCACTATTGATGAGGTGGTGGCGGGTACTTCAGTCAAATTCGAGCGGGAACCTATATCTCACCGAGGTAGCGCTCCAAAAAATAAGGAGTCGAGCCCACAGGAATAGGCCCGCCAGCCGCGAAGGACAGTGACCGCGCGCTCGTGCCAGATCTTCGGCGCTACCATCCCTGCAGCCTTTGCCATCGCTCGAACGATCCGGCGGATTGCTTCCTGCCCGGGCGTTTCCAGCGTTGGCGCCGCCACACCAGGTTCACGGGACGTGGCCGTTTGCCCAAAGGATGCAGTCTGTAGAGCGAAAGGTGTAGGATATACTCGCTTATTTTTCGACTATACTTCGGAACTCGTGTGAAGCGACCCTTATAGATTTGACCCCGATAAATTTTGCGAGAGGTACCTGCCATGTATCGCAACGCTCGCCGGTGGACCTCGCGCTCACTTCTGCTGGATTCGTTGATGCCCCGGTGGTTGAGCGTCGGCGGAAAGGGAAAACCGCGCAAGCCTGCCGAAAGGCGTAAGGATAGTGCTCAACTTGCGGCATCCGCGCAGAGCGCGGAAGCAAACAAGCACGGTAATCTCGTCGCCAATCCCGATCATGATGCGGCGCTCGGCGAGCATGATGCTGGACAGAGAGCGGGGGTGATCGGCGGCGCGGACGCTCCGGCCGACATTGACCGCGCAGCACCGTCCTTGCCCTATGCTTTCAAAACGATTGGCGAAAAGGGAGTTCGAGGCGGTGATGTCGCCGCGTCTGTGCTATCAGCTCATATGCCGGATTTTGCGCGGTTCCAGGGGCGCGCGGATGGAGTTGCTTTCGGGGCTGAGTCGTCCCTTCAGCGCACCTACCCTGGAATGAGCGCCATCGGTGATGATCCGCTGGCTCCCTATCTGCCGCAAAGCCCTGCACCGACAGCCTCCGGGCAAGATTCTGCAGCGGCGATCGGGGCGCTTGCGCACTCGGGCAAGGTCGTCATTCTCGAATCGACACCGTCAACGCAGGCGACTGCGCATGAAGCCGGCGCCAGTTCACTGGCGTTTGGCATGCCCTTTGGTGTCTGCGGATGCGGCTATTTTACCTCGCCCGTGCGGATGCTCGATTGGGCTCACGGCGGCGCCATGCTTCAGCCGGACGGCCAACTGCCGGGAACCAGGCTGACCGAGGGGCCGGACTTTGTATCGACGATCAAGCGTGCCATCGGTGCCTCGATCAGCGACCCGCTTCTCGATCGTGATTTATCCCCTCTCTCGGGCTGGCGCGGAACCGCAAGCTGGCGGGAATCAACGGTCCTCACCGGATCGTTGCCAGGCGGCGGAGAGACCGGAACGGGCTCCGCCAAATCGAAGGGCATCGGCATCCTTTCCGGCTCAGTGACGATGCCGCCTTCCCCACAGCAGCGGTCGCTGACAACGCAAAATCTGGCGGCCGCGGCGGCGGCCAACAACATAATCGTGCTGGAAAACCAGAAGCAGGGCAACCCGGAGAGCGAGTGGGGCATCGACGGTGCTGGCAGCTCCAACATCGAGGGTTTTGCGACCGACATCAGCGTCGATAACGGCAAGACGATCAGCTTCAAGATCAATACGAATTCCACCAATTATCGGATCGATATCTATAGGCTCGGCTATTACGGCGGCATGGGCGCCCGCAAGGTCCACACCATTCAGCACACCGGATTGCAGACGCAGCCCACTCCGCTGCGCAACGCCTCGACCGGCACGGTGGATGCCGGCAATTGGGCAGTCTCGGCGTCGTGGACTGTACCAGAGGACGCGGTCTCAGGCGTCTATATCGCCAAGCTGGTGCGTCAGGATGGCACCTCCGGCCAAAATCATATCCCGTTCATCGTGCGTGACGACGACAGCCGCAGCGACATCGTCTTCCAGACCGCAGATCAGACCTGGCAAGCTTATAACGGCTGGGGTGGCGCAAACTTCTATGGCGGCAACGGACCGGCGACGGGGCAGGGAGCTGGCCGTGCCTATGCAGTCAGCTACAACAGACCGATCGCGACCCGCGGTGGCGTGGGAACCGTTGCTGGCCCGCAGGACTATCTCTTCGGCGCCGAATACGCAGGCATCTATTGGCTGGAGCAGAACGGCTACGATGTCTCGTATCTATCGGGTGTGGACGTCGACCGCTACGGCAGCCTGTTGCTCAATCACAAAGCCTATATCGATGCCGGGCATGACGAATACTGGTCGGGCCAGCAACGCGCCAATGTCGAAGCCGCCCGTGACGCGGGGGTTAACCTGCAGTTCTGGAGCGGCAACGAGGTCTATTGGCGCACCCGCTGGGGCAATGCCTATAGCGCCGATGCCACGCCTTACCGCACGCTGATCTCCTATAAGGAGACCTGGTCGCCGGGCGCCAGCATCGACCCTTCCAACGAATGGACAGGTACTTTCCGTGATCCGCGCCTCAGCCCACCCGCTGTCGGCGGCGGTAATCCGGAAAACTCACTGACTGGGCAGCTGTTCCAGGTTGACGACGTCGGCAGCAATCTCCAGGCGATCACTATTCCCTATGACGATGCCAATTTGCGTTTCTGGCGCAATACGAGCGTCGCCAATCTTCAGCCCGGCCAGACGGCGACGCTCACCAAGAACTATCTTGGTTACGAGTGGGACGAAGCCCCCGACAACGGCTTCGATCCGGCCGGCCTAGTCAAGCTGTCTTCGACGACGGTTCCTGTAAGCACCTACCTGCTCGACTATGGCAACACCACCGGCAATGGCGTCTCGACCCATAATTTGACGCTCTATCGCGCTCCGAGCGGAGCGCTGGTGTTCGGTGCCGGTACCGTCTACTGGACATGGGGCCTGAGCGACAATCACGACCTCACGGCGACTCCGACGGACCCGCGCGTGCAGCAGGCAATGGTCAACTTGCTTGCCGATATGGGCATTCAGCCCGGGACGCTGCAATCCGGGCTGGTCGCCGCGACGGCTTCGTCGGACCAGGTTGCGCCGACCTCCGTCATAACGGTGCCAGCAACGGCGACCGTCGGATCCACCGTTACGATTACAGGCACCGCTGCCGACACGGGCGGCGGGGTGGTCGCCGGCGTCGAGGTTTCCACCGACAATGGCGCAAGCTGGCATCCAGCGACAGGCGATGAGAACTGGACCTATCGCTGGTCGCCGCAGGCCGTCGGTAGCTATACGATCCTGTCCCGTGCCGTAGACGACAGCATCAATCTCGAAGCACCCTCGGCTGGTCGCACGGTTACCGTCAGTGGGCCAAGCTACACGTCTCTCTTCGGCGCGGCGACTCCGGCCGTCGTCAATACAAACGATACGTCAGCCGTCGAACTCGGGGTCCGCTTCCAAACCTCTGTGGCTGGGACTGTCAGCGGCATTCGCTTTTACAAGGGAAGTCAGGACACCGGTACGCATACAGGTTCACTCTGGTCTAGCACCGGCACGCGGATCGCGACTCTCACCTTTGCCAACGAGACCGCCAGCGGCTGGCAGACCGCGTATTTTTCCAGTCCTGTGGCTTTGACGCCCGGACAGACCTACACGGCGTCGTACCACACGAATGTCGGTCGTTACTCGACAACCACCAACTATTTCGTCTCGAACGTAACGAGTGGGCCGCTGACGGCACCGGCGAGCGGTAATGGCGTATATAGATACGGTAACAACAGCCTGTATCCTACTGCCAGCTTCAGCGCGACGAATTACTGGGTCGACGTGATGTTCAATCCCTCGTCCTCGAACACGACGCCGACGGCAGTTGCCGATGCCGGGGATGCGACGGAGAAGGGCGGCGTTGCCAACGGCTCGGGCGGCGTGTTGGCCAGCGGCAACGTCTTGACCAACGACACCGATCCGGATGCCGGCGACACCAAGACGGTGACGGCGGTCCGCTTCGGCACGACATCAGGCACGCTCGGCGCAGCGCTGAACGGCACCTATGGCAGTCTGGTGCTCAATGCATCGGGCGCCTATAGCTATGCCGTCAACGAGTCCAATGCCGCCGTGCAGGCGCTGCGCCAGTCGACCAACACGCTGAGCGACGTCTTCAGCTATACGATGCGCGATACTGCCGGCGCCACCGCCACGGCAAACCTCACCATCACCATCCACGGCGCCAACGACGCGCCGGTGCTCGCCGTCCAGACGGCTGGCCAGAACGCCACCGTCGGCTCCGCCTTCTCCTTCACGCTGCCGACGACCACCTTCAGCGATGTCGACAGCGGCGACACGCTGACCTATGCGGCAACCGCTGCCGATGGCACGGCGCTGCCCTCTTGGCTCACCTTCAATGCCTCGACGCGCACCTTCAGCGGCACGCCGACGGCAACCGGCACCTATGGCGTCCGGGTGACGGCGACCGATCTCGGCGGCCTCGCCGCCAACGAGACCTTCAATATCGCCGTGTCGACATCAGGCAACACGGCGCCGACGGCGGTTGCCGATGCCGGGGATGCGACCGAGAAGGGCGGCGTTGCCAACGGCTCCGGCGGTGTTGCGGCCAGCGGCAACGTCTTGACCAACGACACCGATCCGGATGCCGGCGACACCAAGACGGTGACGGCGGTCAGCTTCGGGGCGACGTCAGGCACGCTCGGCGCAGCGCTCAGCGGCGCCTATGGCAGTCTCGTGCTCAACGCATCAGGCGCCTATAGCTATGCCGTCAACGAGTCCAATGCCGCCGTGCAGGCGCTGCGCCAGTCGACCAACACTCTGAGTGATGTCTTCAGCTACACGATGCGCGACGCTGCCGGCGCCATCGCCACGGCAAACCTCACCATCACCATCCATGGCGCCAATGACGCGCCGGTGCTCGCCGTCCAGACGGCGACCCAGAACGCCACCGTCGGCTCTGCCTTCTCCTTCACGCTGCCGACGACCACCTTCACCGATGTCGACAGCGGCGACACGCTGGCCTATGCGGCAACCGCCGCCGACGGCACGGCGCTGCCCTCTTGGCTGAGCTTCAACGCCTCGACGCGCACCTTCAGCGGCACGCCGACGGCAGCCGGAACCTACGGCGTCAGGGTCACGGCGACCGATCTCGGCGGCCTCGCCGCCAACGAGACCTTCAATATCACTGCGACAGTGGCGCCGGCGACCTACAGCCTGTTCAACGCTTCCAGCACACCGGCCCAGACGAACCTCAACGACGGGCAGCAGCTCGAGCTCGGCGTCAAGTTCCAGTCGAACGTCGCCGGTGATGTCACCGCCATTAAGTTCTACCGCAGCGCCAACGACAACGGTCAAAACGTCGTCGACCTGTGGACTTCCACCGGCACCAGGCTCGCCACCGCCACCTTCAGCAACACCACGGCGAGCGGCTGGCAGACGGTGAACTTTGCAACACCCGTCACCATCGCCGCCAACACAACCTATGTCGCCTCCTACCACACAACAGGCGCCTACGTGGCGACCAACAATTTTTATACGGCCGCAGTCACCAACGGTCCGTTGACGGCTCCGTCGAGTGCCGCCGCCGGCGGCAACGGCGTCTACCGTTATGGCGGATCCGCCACCACAGGCATTTTCCCGAATGCCACCTATAATGCTGCCAACTATTTTGCTGATGTGGTTTTCCGTCCCTCGTCCCCGAACACGACGCCGACGGCAGTTGCCGATGCCGGGGATGCGACGGAGAAGGGCGGCGTTGCCAACGGCTCGGGCGGCGTGGTGGCCAGCGGCAACGTCTTGACCAACGACACCGATCCGGATGCCGGCGACACCAAGACGGTGACGGCGGTCCGCTTCGGCACGACATCGGGCACGCTCGGCGCAGCGCTGAACGGCACCTATGGCAGTCTGGTGCTCAATGCATCGGGCGCCTATAGCTATGCCGTCAACGAGTCCAATGCCGCCGTGCAGGCGCTGCGCCAGTCGACCAACACGCTGAGCGATGTCTTCAGCTACACGATGCGTGACACTTCAGGCGCTACCGCCACGGCAAACCTCACCATCACCATCCACGGCGCCAACGACGCGCCGGTGCTCGCCGTCCAGACGGCTGGCCAGAACGCCACCGTCGGCTCCGCCTTCTCCTTCACGCTGCCGACGACCACCTTCAGCGATGTCGACAGCGGCGACACGCTGACCTATGCGGCAACCGCTGCCGATGGCACGGCGCTGCCCTCTTGGCTCACCTTCAATGCCTCGACGCGCACCTTCAGCGGCACGCCGACGGCAACCGGCACCTATGGCGTCCGGGTGACGGCGACCGATCTCGGCGGCCTCGCCGCCAACGAGACCTTCAATATCGCCGTGTCGACATCAGGCAACACGGCGCCGACGGCGGTTGCCGATGCCGGGGATGCGACCGAGAAGGGCGGCGTTGCCAACGGCTCCGGCGGTGTTGCGGCCAGCGGCAACGTCTTGACCAACGACACCGATCCGGATGCCGGCGACACCAAGACGGTGACGGCGGTCAGCTTCGGGGCGACGTCAGGCACGCTCGGCGCAGCGCTCAGCGGCGCCTATGGCAGTCTCGTGCTCAACGCATCAGGCGCCTATAGCTATGCCGTCAACGAGTCCAATGCCGCCGTGCAGGCGCTGCGCCAGTCGACCAACACTCTGAGTGATGTCTTCAGCTACACGATGCGCGACGCTGCCGGCGCCATCGCCACGGCAAACCTCACCATCACCATCCATGGCGCCAATGACGCGCCGGTGCTCGCCGTCCAGACGGCGACCCAGAACGCCACCGTCGGCTCTGCCTTCTCCTTCACGCTGCCGACGACCACCTTCACCGATGTCGACAGCGGCGACACGCTGGCCTATGCGGCAACCGCCGCCGACGGCACGGCGCTGCCCTCTTGGCTGAGCTTCAACGCCTCGACGCGCACCTTCAGCGGCACGCCGACGGCAGCCGGAACCTACGGCGTCAGGGTCACGGCGACCGATCTCGGCGGCCTCGCCGCCAACGAGACCTTCAATATCACTGCGACAGTGGCGCCGGCGACCTACAGCCTGTTCAACGCTTCCAGCACACCGGCCCAGACGAACCTCAACGACGGGCAGCAGCTCGAGCTCGGCGTCAAGTTCCAGTCGAACGTCGCCGGTGATGTCACCGCCATTAAGTTCTACCGCAGCGCCAACGACAACGGTCAAAACGTCGTCGACCTGTGGACTTCCACCGGCACCAGGCTCGCCACCGCCACCTTCAGCAACACCACGGCGAGCGGCTGGCAGACGGTGAACTTTGCAACACCCGTCACCATCGCCGCCAACACAACCTATGTCGCCTCCTACCACACAACAGGCGCCTACGTGGCGACCAACAGATTCTTCACGAATGGTGTCTCGAACGGCCCGTTGACGGCTCCGTCGAGTGCGGCTGCCGGCGGCAATGGCGTCTACGCCTATGGCGGATCCGCAACAACGGGCCTCTTCCCGACCAGCACCTACGATTCGGCAAATTACTATGCCGATGTGGTCTTCCGACCGCAGCTTGCTTCGTGATGCATTGATAAGACCAGGTACGGGCTGAATGAGGGTGAAATGCTCCCCGCTGCGACGGTCGCTCCGAATGCCCACTTTCAAGGGATGCTGATGAACAGGGTGATGAACAGGAAGGGCCGGCTCCCGGTGACAGTGCTTGCCGGTTTTCTCGGCGCCGGCAAGACGACGCTTCTCCGCCACGTGTTGACCAACCGTCAGGGCCTCAGGGTCGCCGTCATCGTCAATGATATGAGCGAGGTGAACATAGACGCGAGTCTCATTCGAGACGGTGGCTGCAACCTGTCGCATACGACGGAGACATTGGTCGAACTCAGCAATGGCTGCATATGCTGTACCCTGCGCGACGACCTCCTGACGGAAGTGCGGCGACTGGCCGAAGAGGGGCGATATGATTATCTGCTGATAGAAGGGACCGGCATTGCCGAGCCATGTCCGATCGCGGCAACCTTTTCATTCCGCGACGAGAATGGTGTTTCGCTCTCCGATTTTGCGAAACTTGATACGATGGTGACCGTTGTCGATGCTGCAAGCCTCCTGGCCGACTACAGCAGCGCCGACCTGCTTCGCGATCGCGGCCTGCAGCGGGACGGCGAGGACCGGCGAACACTCATCGATCTGTTGGTGGACCAGATCGAGTTTGCCGATGTTGTCGTGATCAACAAGATCTCGAACGCCACCGAGGAGATCCGCGCGGAAGTCCGCAAGACCGTGGCTGCACTCAACCCGGATGCGCGCCAGGTGGAGACGGACTTCGGCAAGGTTTCTCTCGCGTCCATCCTCAATACGGGCCTCTTCGACGAAGCGAAAGCCGCCGCTCACCCGTTGTGGCACAAGGAACTGTACAGCCCGGGCGACCATGTTTCGGAGACGGAGGAATACGGGGTATCGAGCTTTGTCTATCGAACGAGGCGCCCCTTCGATCCCACGCGGTTTCGAGCATTCCTGGACGAGCCCTGGCCGGGGGTCATCCGTGCCAAAGGCCATTTCTGGCTTGCGACGCGACCGCGTCACGTGGGTCTGATGTCGGCTGCCGGGGCGCAACGGCGCTGCGAACCCATGGGACTTTGGTGGGCGGCCGTTCCCCGACAGGACTGGCCAAGCCATCAGCAGTTTCGTCAGCAGATCGAGCGCCGGTGGGACAGCGCCTGGGGCGACCGTCGGCAGGAGCTCGTTTTCATCGGTGTTGATATGGACGAGACAGGCGTCCGGACCGCGTTGGACGACTGCCTGGCCAGCGCGGATCCGCGGGACTGGTCGGCTCTCGAAGATCCATTTCCGGCCTGGTAGCGCGGCGCAGCGCGGGAGACTACAGGCTCGACTGGCCGAACCGGCAAAACAAGACCGACGAGCTTCCTTTTCACCCAGCGCCCGCGGCTTAGCGGGAGCATCAGGCAGCTTGAGGCCTGTCGATCGGAGGCGCGGCGAGATCATCATATGGGCGTATGGAGGTACCACCCACATACCCAAGATTGCTGTCGTACGTTCCGTTTCGAAAGCTGGCAGGATGAAGTCATTCAATGCTGGTCGACGGGAAACGGGGACGCCGCTCTTGCTGAGATTTCATGTCAGGAATCGCAAATATCTCACTATGGCCGGCGGCACGCCGTGCATCAGTCACGCAACCTCGGCCTGGACTGCACTGCTTGGAACACCGGCCGTAGTGTCTTCGAGCACTCAGGCTCCATTCGGCCTCGCCAACCAGGGCAGTGCAACCGTCCAATCCTCCTTCACCGGCATGACCGAAACGCCCCTGATATTTTCCGGCGAAATGCAAGCGTCCCTGTCGCCGACGGCGATGCCGGCGCCCGGGGGAGATGGCGGCGCGCAAGACAGTTTGATCCAGACGGCGACGGTTGCAACGGTGTTCCAGACGCCTACCTCGATATCGGAGCGCACCGTGCTTGGCCCGGATCCGTACGAGGAGGCTGCGACACTGCCTGCCGCTCCTGTGCTCACGGGTGTTACCAGCGATGCCGACACTGGAAGCGCCGAGACGGCTGCGCCTGTCAGTTCCGACAGCACCCTCGGCACGACCTCCCTGCGTCTTCAGGCCTCGATAGCATCCCTCTCGGTGGAGCCGAGTGAGGAGGTTTCTACTGAGACGACCGCGGCTTCGCCGGCACCGGTGGCGGCCGCTCCGGCCGTGCCGACGCTCAACAAGATCGCGCTCGAAAACCTGAAGCAGGGCAACCCGATCAGCGAATGGGGGCTAGAGGGCGATGGCAAGGGCACCATCCAGGGTTTCGCCACCGAAATCAGCACGAATATCGGCCAGACGGTCGATTTCAAAATCGCCACGGATTCTACCCATTACCGCATCGATATCTACCGCATGGGCTACTACGGCGGTGCCGGCGCGCGCAAGGTCGATTCGATCGAACAGCAGCTGACCACGGCGCAGATCCAGCCGCATCCGATCGTCGACATGTCGCTCGGCCTCATCGATTGCGGCAACTGGTCGGTTTCCGCCAGCTGGCAGATCCCTGCCGACGCCGTCTCCGGCGTCTATTTCGCCAAGCTGGTGCGAGAGGACGGCACCGAGGATGCGAGCATCATTCCCTTCGTCGTGCGCGACGATGCCTCGACCAGCGATATCGTCTTCCAGACGTCGGATACGACCTGGCAGGCCTACAATGCCTGGGGCGGCGCCAGTCTCTATTACGGCGAAGTGCCCGTCGACCCGGCGGACATGATCGGCTACCTGCCGCCGAACTGCAGTTGCGGCCTGACGGCGATCGGCCGGGCGTCGGCGGTGAGCTACAACAGGCCGATCATCACCAATACGAGCCCGATCGGCGGCTCGCACGATTATATCTTCGGCGTCGAATCCTCTGCAATCTCCTGGCTGGAGCAGAACGGCTACGACGTGTCCTATATCTCGGGCGTCGATGCCACGCGCAGCGGCGCGCTGCTGCTCAACCATGATGCCTATCTCTCCGTCGGCCATGACGAATACTGGTCGGCCGAGCAACGCGCCAATGTCGAGGCGGCTCGCGACGCCGGTGTGAACCTCGCCTTCTGGAGCGGCAACGAATGCTACTGGAAGGTCCGCTGGGAAAGCAGCATCGACGGCAGCGGCCAAGCTTACCGCACCATGGTCTGCTATAAGGAGACCTGGGGCACGAGCACGGACCCGAGCAATGTCGGCACCGGCACCTGGCGCGACCCGCGTTATGCCGATCCGGGGCAGGAGCCGGAGAATTCGCTGACCGGCACCATGTTCCAGGTGGACAGCTACCGCCAGGATACGATCTCGATCCCCTACGACTATTCGAACCTGCGCTTCTGGCGCAATACCGATGTCTCCCAGCTGAATGAAGGCGACACCTACAATCTGGTGCAGAACCTGCTTGGCTACGAGTGGGATTCCGATGTCGAGAACGGCTTCCGGCCGGACGGTCTCATCAACCTGTCGCTCTCCTCCATCGCGGTCAGCACCTATCTGCGCGACTACGGCACTACGGTTGGCGACGCGGTGGCGACCCACAGCCTCACCATGTATCGGGCCGAGAGCGGCGCGCTGGTCTTCGGCGCCGGCACCGTTTTCTGGTCCTGGGGCCTGAGCGACAACCACCAGGGCCCGGCAACATCGACCGATCGCAACGTGCAGCAGGCGATGGTCAACATGTTCGCGGACATGGGCATCCAGCCGACCACGCTCGATGCAAGCCTGATCCTGGCGACCCAGTCGACCGACACTCTAAAGCCGACTTCGTCGATCAGCTCGCCCATCGTGGGCGCAAGCTTCGTCGAAGGACAGCGCGTGACGATCACGGGCACGGCGCAAGACTTTGGCGGAGGCATCATCGCCGGCGTCGAGGTCTCCACCGACGGGGGCCAGCACTGGTTCAAGGCGTCAGGCCGCGAGAGCTGGAGCTATAACTGGGTCGTCCAGGCAAGCGGTACTTATACGATCCTGTCGCGCGCCGTTGACGACAGCGTCAATCTGGAGGCGCCGTCGGCCGGCAAGCAGGTCACGGTCACTCTGCCGGGAACGACGACCAGCCTGTGGACGCTTGCCGAAAAGCCTACGGTCGAAACGGCGATCGATCGCGATCCGGTCGAGCTCGGCCTGCGTTTCCAGGCGACGACGGCAGGTTCGGTGCAGGGCATCCGCTTCTACAAGGGCTTCTACAATACCGGCGAACACGTCGTCAGCCTGTGGACCGGTGACGGAACGCTGCTGGCGACCGGCGTGTCGGTGGGCGAACCGCTTTCCGGCTGGCAGACCGTGATGTTCTCCAGCCCGATCCAGATCGCGGCCGGTACGACCTATGTAGCGTCCTATCACAGCAAGGGATTTTTCTCCCTCACCGAGAACTATTTCAACGGGTCCTATGCCAGCGGCGCACTGAAGGCCGTCGATGGCGGCGGCGTCTTCGCCTACAGCACCAATGCCGGCACATTCCCCGGCCAGAGCCCCGGCGGCTCCAACTATTGGGTGGACGTGGTCTTCGACGCCGGCCCGAACAGCCAGCCGGTGGCAACCGACGACAGCGGGCTGGTCATCGGCCACAACGGAACGCTTGTCATCTCGATTGCTGCACTCGTGGCAAATGATGTCGACGCCAACGGCGATGCGCTGACCATCACCGCCGTCGGCAATGCCCTCAACGGCACGGTCGCTCTCAACAAGCAGGCCGGAACCATCACCTTCACGCCGGCCAACAATTATTCAGGCCCGGCAAGCTTCACTTACACGCTGTCGGACGGGCGCGGCGGCGCGGACCAGGGCAGTGTCAGCCTGACCGTTCAGGCCGCTCCCGCCGGCGAGACCCTGTTTACCGGCAGCGAAGGACCGACGGGCGGCAGCTTCAACGACAATACGGCGATGGAACTCGGAATGAAGTTCGTCGCTTCCGCAAACGGTGCGATCTCCGGCATTCGCTACTACAAGGCTGCCGGCGATACCAGTGTGCATACCGGCTCCCTTTGGAAGGCCGACGGCACACTCCTTGCGACGGTCACTTTCACCAGCGAGTCGCTCTCCGGTTGGCAAACCGCGACCTTCTCGACACCGCTACAGATCACGGCGGGCGCGACCTATGTCGCCTCCTACCACACGACCGGCACCTATGTCGCGACGACAGGCTATTTCAACACGGCGCATACCAACGGCTCGCTGACGGCGCTTGCAGGCAGCAATGGCGTCTACGCGGTCGGATCGGGCTCGACCTTCCCGACCTCCAGTTACCAGTCGACGAATTACTGGGTCGATGTCGTCTACAATCAGTCGACGGGCAATACGGTGCCGGTGGCTGCCAATGACAACGGCTATACGACCTACACCAATACGGCTCTGTCGATCGCCGCTGCGAACCTGCTTGCAAACGACAGCGACGCGGATGGCGACCTGCTTGTCATCACCGGCGCAGGCGGCGCGGTCAACGGTTCGGTGTCCTACGACAGCCAGACGCAGACCGTCACCTTCACGCCAACGGCAGGATATTCTGGGCCGGCGAGCTTCAGCTATTCCATCGCCGACGGTCAGGGCGGCACGGCATCCGCCCAGGTTTCGCTTACCGTCAACGCCCAGGGAAGCGAGCAGAACCTCTTCAGCGCCAATGAAACGCCTGCAATCGTCTCGGTGAACGATAACCAGCAGGTCAACCTGGGCATGAAATTTCAGGCCGACACGGCAGGCTGGATAACGGGCATCCGCTTCTACAAGGGCGCCGAAAATACAGGCCCGCATAACGGCTATCTCTGGACCGCCTCGGGCACGTTGCTTGCAAGCGTCACCTTCAGCAACGAAACGGCAAGCGGCTGGCAGACCGCCACTCTCGCCCAGCAGATCGCGGTCGAAGCGGATACGACCTACGTCGTTTCCTACAGCACGAACGGCAATTACTCGGCGACCAGCAATTACTTCAGCACCGGGAAGACGAGTGGCGACCTCAGGGCGCTCAGCGGCGACAATGGCCTTTATGCCTACGGATCGAGCGGGTTGTTCCCGACCAGCAGTTACAACAGCACAAACTATTATGTGGACGTGGCGTTCAAACCGCAGCTCGCGGCGTAAAGGCGAGCGGGGGTATCGATGACAGGTGCAGACAATCGACTTCCGGTGACGGTCCTGGCGGGGTTTCTCGGCGCCGGCAAGACGACGGTGCTCAATCATGTTCTGCACAATTGTGAGGGATACCGGATCGCCGTGATCGTCAACGACATGAGCGAGATCAACATCGATGCCGATCTCGTCCGTGACGACGGAGCCAACCTCTCGAGAACGGATGAAACCCTCGTCGAGCTTACCAATGGATGCATCTGCTGCACCTTGCGTGACGATCTCCTGACCGAAATCCGGCGTCTCGCCGCCACGGGTCGTTTCGACTACCTTTTGATCGAGGGCACGGGGATTGCCGAGCCGCTGCCGATAGCGGCGACCTTCTCCTTCCGGGACGAGAGCGGAGCGGCGCTCTGCGATGTCGCGCGGCTCGATACCATGGTTTCCGTCATCGATGCGGTCAATCTTCTCGCCGATTATGCCAGCGCCGAGTTCCTCGCGGATCGCGGCGAAAGCCGGGACGGAGACGACAAGCGCAAGCTTGTGGAACTGCTCGTCGAGCAGATTGAATTTTCCGATGTCGTCATCATCAACAAGGCAGGTGATGTGTCGTGCGCGATTCTTGCCGAGGTCCGCCGGATCGTCGCGGCACTTAATCCGGATGCGCGTGTCATCGAGGCGGTGTTCGGTCAGGTGCCGCTTGGCGCGATCATGGATACCGCCCTCTTCAGTGAAGCCAAGGCCGCCCGCCACCCGCTCTGGCACAAGGAGCTTTACGGCTGGGGCGATCATGTGCCGGAGACCGAGGAGTACGGCATAACAAGCTTCGTCTATCGCAGGCGCCGGCCATTCGATCCCGCGCGGCTGAGCCGCATCCTCGAGCGGCCATTGCCCGGTCTCATCAGGGCGAAAGGCCATTTCTGGCTGGCCACCCGGCCGGACGAGATCGGCCTCCTGTCGATTGCCGGCACGCAATGCCGCATTGACACCAGGGGGTTCTGGTGGGCCTCGGTGCCGCGGGCGCATTGGCCGCGTCATCCGCAATTCCGTAAGTTGCTCGATCGCCATTGGGACGATGTCTGGGGCGACCGCCGCCAGGAGCTGGTCTTCATTGGCTCCGGCGTCGACGAGGAAGCCATCCGCACCGCGCTCGACGATTGCCTGATCGGAGAGGAGACGGGTTTTGATCCCCAGACAGCCGTCGGCCTTCGCGATCCGTTTCCGCCATGGCGGCACGATACGCACGCATCGGACCGGAAAGTGTGAAGCGGCTTTCGGTCCGATGCGTCGACTCAAAGGTGAACAGGTTTTGATTATCAACCAGAGGAGAGAACAATGAGCAGCGAACTTTATGCGGACGGTATCGGCGAAATCACCGTCACGGGAACGATCGTGCGCATCGACCTGATGTCACTCTCGGCCACCGAGCGTGACGCCAACAACAATCCGAAGCCGGTTTTCCGCCAGCGCATCATCATGCCTATCGATGCCTTCGCCAATGCGGTCGATCTCATGCAGAAGGCGCTTGGCGGGTTGGTGGAGGCGGGTGCGGTTCGTCGCATCGGTGACATGTCGGCCGCAGCAGCAGCTGATATCCAGGCGGTGCAGGGCAGCGCGTCGAACGCTTCGCCGAACTTCAACTGACAAACGGGTCTAGAGCGCAGCGCGTCGGTTCGGACGCGCTCCAACCTTTTGAAGCTAAGCCTCGGTCTCGTATCGTTTCGGGTGGGCCATGAGTGATTTTCTGCATACCAATCTGCACTGTCTTGCGTTCGTCGCGCGTCATCATGGCGTCGACCTATCCCCTGAGCGATTGCAGCACGATTACGCGGTCGGCAACGATCCCGTCGCCGTGCGGCGGTTGTTGCGGATGGCGAGGGATGCCGGCCTTCGGGCGAGGCACCTCAGCCTCGACTGGCAGTCACTGTTCCGGCTGGGCGAAGCATTTCCCGTGCTTGCCGAACTTACCAACGGCAATTGGGTGGTCGTCGCCGGGGCGGGGGGGAGCGGGGAGGACGAAAGAATACAAGTTCTCGACCCGCTTGCCACGCGCCCCGAGGTCATTCTCCTGAGCGAGGAGCAATTCGCCAAGGCCTGGTCCGGATCGGTGGTTCTCCTCAAGCGCAACTATCGCATGTCGGACGAGGATCGGCCGTTCGGGTTCCGTTGGTTCATACCGGAAATCATCAAGCAGCGAAGCTTCTTCCGCGACGTGGCGCTCGCGGCCTTCGTTCTTTACGGCCTCGGGCTGACGACGCCGATGTTCTTTCAGCTCGTGATCGACAAGGTGCTCGTGCATCAGAGCTATGCGACGCTGACGGTTCTGACGGTAGGTATCGCGGTTGCGCTCGTCTTCGACGCTACATTCACTTTCCTGCGCCGGTATCTCCTGCTCTACGCGACCAACAGGATCGACATCAGGGTTGCGACACGCACATTCGGGCATTTGCTCAACCTGCCGATCGCGCTCTTCGAGCACGCCTCGGCCGGTGTTCTCGTCAAGCACATGCAGCAGACGGGGCGCATCCGCGAATTCCTGACCGGCCGGTTGTTCCTGACGCTTCTCGACGGCGTATCGCTCTTCGTCTTCGTGCCGATCCTGCTTCTCTACAGCGTCAAGCTGACGCTCGTGGTGCTCGGCTTCGCAGCACTCGTCGGGCTCGTCGTGATGATGCTCGTCGGACCGTTCCAGCGCCGTCTCCAGGCGCTCTACCAGGCGGAAGGCGACCGGCAGGCACTGCTGGTGGAAACCGTGCACGGCATGCGCACCGTCAAATCGCTGGCCCTGGAGCCGCGCCAGCGCAAGGTGTGGGACGACTATTCGGCGCAATCGATCTCGGTGCGCTTCCGGGTCGAGAAGATATCTACAATCGCACAGGCGATGACAGGGCTTCTGGAGAAGCTGATGAGCGTTGCAATCATCGGGCTTGGCGCACTCGACGTGTTCTCCGGCGCTATGACGATCGGCGCGCTAGTCGCCTTCAACATGCTCGCTGGCCGTGTCTCGGGACCGCTGGTGCAGATCGTCACCATGGTGCACGAATATCAGGAAGTGGCTCTGTCCGTACGCATGCTCGGCGAGATCATGAACCAGCGGCCGGAGCAGGCCGGACGCGGGCGCGGTGTGCGGCCGCATCTGCATGGCCGCATCGAATTCGACCGGGTCACCTTCCGCTATGCTCCCGATACGGCGCCCGCGCTCGACAATGTCTCCTTCGCCATTCCGGCAGGCTCGGTCTTCGGCGTGGTCGGCAAGAGCGGCTCCGGCAAGACGACGATCACCCGGCTGATCCAGGGGCTTTACCAGAGCCAGGAGGGGCTGGTGCGCATGGATGGTTACGACAGCCGCGAGATCGACCTCGTGCACCTGAGAACCAGCATCGGAGTCGTGCTGCAGGACAATTTCCTGTTTCGCGGCACGGTGCGCGACAATATCGCCGCCGCAAAACCCGATGCCAGCATCGAGGAAATCATGCAGGTGGCCCGCGTCGCCGGTGCGGAAGAGTTCATCGAGCGGCTGCCGCGCGGCTTCGACACGATGCTGGAAGAAAATGCCGCCAATCTCTCCGGCGGCCAGAAGCAGCGGTTGGCAATCGCGCGCGCACTGATCACCGATCCGAAGCTTCTGATCTTCGACGAGGCGACAAGCGCGCTCGACCCCGACAGCGAGGCGATCATCCGCGAGAATCTGAGCCGGATCGCGGCCGGGCGCACCGTCGTCATCGTCTCGCACCGGCTTTCGACGCTTGTGGATGCCGATGCCATTCTCGTCATCGATCGCGGCAAAGTCGCCGATATCGGCCGGCATGACCAGCTTGTGTCGCGCTGCATGACCTATCGCCACCTGTGGGCACAGCAAATGAGGCAGGTCGCATGAACGCGCGCGTCAGAAAATCCGGCGAAAACCTGCCCGTAGCCTCGGACCATAGCCCATCAGGCAAGGGGCCGCCAGGCAGGGGCGGGCAGCTCACCGCCCGCCTGCCGCTGCCGCCGGCAATCGCGGAATTCCAGTCCGACGCCGTCGAACTCGAGGAACGTGCTCCGCCGCGCGTTGCGCGCATGACGCTCTATTGCGTGACGGCGCTGATTGCTGCGACCATCATCTGGGCCTCCGTCTCCGATATCGACGAGGTGGTGATCGCGCCCGGCAAGCTCGTCACCACCCAGCCGACCATCGTCGTCCAGCCGCTCGAAACCTCGATCATCCGCACGCTCGATGTGAAGGCCGGCGAGGTGGTGCATGCCGGCCAGACGCTCGCAACCCTCGACGCCACCTTCAGTCAGGCCGATGTCGACCAGCAGCAGGCGAAGTTCTCGGCTCTCGACGCCCAGGTGAAGCGCATCGAGGCGGAACTTGCCGGAGACGACTACACGATGATGGCGGGAACGACGCCCGACGAGATGCTGCAGGTGCAGCTCTTCGGCCAGCGGCGGGCCTTCTACACGGCGCAGCTGCAGAATTTCGAGCAGCAGATCGCCGGCCAGTCGGCAGCGCTTGCCGCGGCCAAGAACCAGGAGGCCGTGCTCATCGACAGGCGCGACACGCTCTCGCAGATCGAAGGCGCGCGCACACGGCTCTACGACAAGCAGAGCGGCTCGCTGATCACCATGCTCGGATCGCGCGACGCCCGCCTCGACGTCGAGTCCGATCTGACGGCCGTTCGCGGCAAGGCCGACGAGGCGGCGCATGCCTATGCCAAGCTGAAAGCCGACCGGCAGGCCTTCATCGAGGATTTCCGCCGGGCAGCGATGGAGCAGCTGGTGGAGCTGCGCGGCCAGCGCGACATGGCGGATGAAGAGCTGAAGAAGATGGAGTTGCGCCGCAACATGGTGTCGCTGACAGCACCTGCCGATGCCGTCGTGCTCGATCTCGCCCAGCGCTCTATCGGCTCCGTCGTGCGCGAAGCCGAACCGATCGTCACGCTGGTGCCGATCAACGTGCCGCTCGAAGCGGAGGTGTCGATCAACACCCGCGACATCGGCCGCATTGCCGTGGGTAAGGAGGCTCGCATCAAGCTGGACGCCTATCCTTTCCAGAAATACGGCACCGCGTCGGGCGAAGTTCGCACCATCAGCCAGGACACGTTTATGACCGGCCAGCAGCAGGAACAGGCTGCCACCCCAAGCCAGCCGGCAGCGCCTTTCTTCAAGGCTCGCATCCTGCTTGCGGATACGAGGCTGAACGCCTCGGATGTGCCGGTCAGACTGCTGCCGGGCATGACCGTCTCCACAGAGATCAAGGTGGGCAACAGGACCGTGATCTCCTATTTCCTTTACCCGCTGCTGCGTGGCCTTGATGATGCCATCCGGGAACCGAACTGAGGGAGCCGCAGACGAGGTGTGGGCGCCTAAGCTCGCTTGGGGGCGCCGGGTGGCGCAAGGATTCCAGGCCGCCGCCCGAAAAACTGGTTGCGTATCAGCGGGAGCCGCATTCGATCCGATATCCGCCTTACCGGCAAGTGGCGAGAAAGGCGCGAATTGCTGCAGGGATATCGCCGAGATGGAGGAGGGGCGCATGGCCTTGCCCCTCGGCGGTATGAAGGACCAATCCGGAATGCAGCCGGGCCATTTCGATCGCGATCTCCTTCGAAAGCAGCGGTGAATTTTCGCCGCGGATCAACATCAGCGGAATGCGGCTCAGGCTTTCGAATTGTGCCCAGAGATCGGGCAGCGGCTGATTGAAGTCGACCGATCTCAGCACCTCGGCGATCGCCGGATCGAAGTCGGCGACCGGCCCTCCGCCGACGTCGCGATAAATGGCAAGCGCCATCTGGCGCCAGTCCTCGGCTGTCAGCGCGGTAAACGAAGCGCTGTGATCCGCCTGCAATATTTCGGCGGCCTCTTCCCAGTCAGCCGGCTTTCTGCCGCTGTTGAGGTAGTCGCGTATAAGCGCCAGGCCTCTCGCTTCGATCGCAGGTCCGATATCGTTCAGGACCACAGCTTCGAGGAGATCCGGCCGTGTCGCCGCGAGCAAATGCAGGATCAGGCCGCCCCGCGACGTGCCGATGAAAACCGCTCGCTCGATGCCGAATGCCGCGCAGGCGGCAATGACATCGCCGGTCTCGACGGCGAGATTGTAATTTGCCTTGTTCTCATCCCACGCGGAATTGCCACGGCCGCGCGCATCGAGCGCGATCACCCTGCGCGGGTCCGTTCTGTCCCCGCTGAGAAGCAGCGCAAGCGGATGAAAGTCCCTAACATTGCGGCTCAGGCCGGGCAGGCATATCACCGGCAGCCGTCCGGCGGCTACCGGCTGCTCGGGCCGGTAGTCGCGTGCATAAAGCCTCAGCCCATCGGAGGAAGAGTAAAATCGTTCCTGGAAACCGCCCGCATCCATATCCGGCATTCGCATCCCTCAAGACCTGTCTGATCGCGAAAATCTAGAGCATGTCTCGCAAGAATGCGCAGCGGTTCTGCGATAAAGACATGCGGAAAAACAAAGACCAGCCTGCTTTTCAAACCGCGCCAAACAGCTTCAGGAGGCGCTGCGCCCACCGATCAGGTCGCGCTCGATATCCGTCGCCTGGCCAAGACGGGCCTTGTAGACTTCGTAATTCTCCATCACCCGCTGCACGTAATTGCGCGTCTCGGGGAAGGGGATACGCTCGATCCAGTCGACGATCTCGTCGATCGGCCGGCCGCGTGGATCGCCGTAGCGCCCGATCCATTCCGGCACCCGCTTCGGCCCGGCATTATAGGCGATGAAGGTGAGGATATAGGAGCCGCCGAAGGCTTCGATCTGCTCGCCGAGGTAATGCGCGCCGAGCGTCGCATTGTAACCGGCATCGGCCGTCAGCTTGTCCTTGGAAAAAGTAATGTTATGGCGCTTGGCCACTGCCTGGGCGGTGCCGGGCAGAAGCTGTAGCAGGCCGCGCGCATTCGCCGCCGAAACGGCGGCCGGGTTGAAGGCACTTTCCTGGCGGGCAATCGCATAGGCGAGCGCCTTGCCGGAGCCGGAGATATTGGCATTCGCCGGAATTACGCCGACCGGAAAGGCGAGCGCGGCGACATCGATGCCGCGGCCATAGGCGATCTTGCCGACCTGCAGTGACAGATGATGATTGCCTGATTGCTCGGCCTGCGCCGCAAGGATCGCCAGTTCGCCCGGGCTCTGCAGCTGATCGGCGAGCGCGAGATAGAGGATGCCGGCCCGCCAACCGTGGCCGGCTGCCTCAAGTCTGGCAATGGCCTGCACGGCCTCGCGCGCCTGGAAGCGCTGGCGGTCGGCTGCGCTCGGTGTGGGATAGGTAACGTTGAGCGTCTTGCGTCCAAGCCTTTCGGCCGCGAGCTGCCCATAGAAGGTGCCGGGAAAATTCGCGGCCTTGCCGTAGAATTCGCCGGGGGTGCCTGGTCCGCCGGCCTCGGCTGCCCGCCCGAGCCAGTACCAGGCGCGCGACACCGAGATGGGGCCGTTCGACGTCGCCAGAATCTTGCGGAAATGCCTTTCCGCCGTTGTTGGGTCTCGCAGACCGCGCAGCGCATACCATCCGGCATGGAACTCTGCCTCGACGATATCCGTCGGGCTGGTTGCCGCCGAGTTTGCTACGACGCGGTAGGCCGGTCTGAATTGCCCCTGATCGACGAGACCGCGGCTGACGATCCGCTGTTCGTTCCACCATTCGCTGGCATTGACGAGTTCGCCCTGTTCACGCGGCATCTTTTCCAGAAGCGCTGCCGCTTCGGCATATTTGTCCTGCTTGCGCAGATATTCGATGCGCGCGAACAGCAGGCCGGCATCGCCTCTCCATTTCGCCTCGACGCTGTTGAGCAGCGCGCCGGCATTGCCAGCTTTGGCGTCGACCGCGGCCCAGGCCTTGTAGAGGGACTGCGCCTCGCCCATGTCGCCGAAGCGCTTGGCCTGCGCCACCCGGCCACGATACATCAGATAATCCATCCGCGCCTTATGGTCGGCCGGCGTCAGCAGGGCGGAAAACTCGAGGAGGATCTTGTCTTCGCTCGCCTTGTCGAGAGCCTCCGCGCGCCACACCTTGCGGATATATTTTGCTGCCTGCGCCTGCTTGCCCGACGCAATCAGCGCCCGCCCGAGAATGACGGCGCCCTGCATCGTCTCCGGCGCGGTATCGCCGAAGGCGGCGAGCACGGCAGATGGGGCGGGTTTTTGTCGTAGAGCGCGCGCTCGGAATAGGAGCGCAGCCTGGAAAGGCCGGGCCAACCCTTGAGCTCCTGCGCAGCACTGGCGATTTCATAGGAGGGAACGCCCTTCAATCCGGACACGGCGATCGCCCAGGTGAGAATATGACGGTCGAGCGTACCCTCGCGCATGCCGTCGCGGATCGACAGAGCCAGTTGAGGACTCTTGGCGGAAAGCGCGTCGAGGCCGGTTTTCAGATCGCTGGCGACGGGCGCGACGGCCGAATTGCGCGGGATCGCGCCGGTTGTCAGCGCTTCCGGTATCGAGGTCTCGGGAACGAAGCCGATCGGCTTGATGCCAGGCGTCGGAACGCTTTCGCCTGGAAGCGGCGAAGCAAGGCTGCCCCACGCAGCGGCAACGAAGCCGAAGGCGGTCAGAATCAAGACAGCTTTCTTCATCCGGGATCTCGCAACGAAAACACGCCCCGCCCATTTGGCTAGAGGCATCTTAACGAAACCTTACCGTACCAGGTAAAATTCATTCACATCTGCTATCGGAATTTGCCCTAAACCGAACTCTCCGCGCTTGTCGCGATGATTTCGGCGCTCTATGGTGCGCAAAATATTCATGGAATGCGGCCGAAGCAAGGATTTGGTCGTGAGGAGCTTTGCATGTTCAATGGGTCCATTCCCGCCCTCGTCACCCCCTTCACCGATGCCGGACTGATCGACGAAGCGAGCTTCGCCGCCCATGTCGACTGGCAGATCAAGGAAGGCAGCAGCGGTCTCGTTCCGGTCGGCACGACTGGCGAATCGCCGACGCTGTCGCATGCCGAGCACAAGCGTGTCGTGGAACTCTGCATCGAAGTGGCGGCAAAACGCGTTCCCGTCATGGCCGGCGCCGGTTCGAACAATACGCGTGAGGCGGTCGAACTTGCCCAGCATGCTGAAAAGGTCGGCGCCGACGCCGTGCTTGTCGTCACGCCCTATTACAACAAGCCGACGCAGAAGGGGCTGATCGCGCATTTTTCGGCGATTGCAGAGGCCGTCGCCCTGCCGATCTATATCTACAATATTCCCGGCCGTTCGGTGGTCGACATGACGCCGGAAACGATGGGGACGCTTGTCAAAGCGCACAGGAATATCGTCGGCGTCAAGGATGCGACGGGCAAGATCGAGCGTGTCTCCGAGCAGCGCATTACCTGCGGCAAGGATTTCAGGCAATTGTCCGGCGAAGACGCCACGGCGCTCGGGTTCAACGCCCATGGCGGCGTCGGCTGCATCTCGGTAACGGCCAACGTCGCTCCGCGCCTCTGCGCCGATTTTCAGGCCGCGACGCTGGCCGGCGAATACGCCCGCGCGCTGGAATATCAGGACCGGCTGATGCCGCTTCACAAGGCGATCTTCCTTGAGCCCGGCCTCTGCGGCGCCAAATACGGCCTCTCCAAGCTCGGCCGTATGAGCCGCAACGTTCGCTCGCCGCTGCTTTCGACGCTCGAACCGGCAACCGAAGCAGCGATCGACGCCGCCATGCGTCACGCCGGGCTGCTGAACTGAGGAAACCGGCCGTCTTCACAAGGCGGGGTCATTCCCTTACATAAAAGGGCAAGCAATGCGGGCGCGGCGTTTCGCGCGCCTCGAAGGGAATATCGTCATGGCCCCCAAAGGCAGCCAGCGCGTGGTGAACAAGGTCGTGGCCGAAAACCGCAAGGCCCGTTTCAACTACGAGATCATCGATACTTATGAGGCGGGACTTGTGCTGAAGGGCACGGAGGTCAAGTCGCTGCGCGAAGGCAAGGCCAATATCGCCGAATCCTACGCATCGGATGAGGATGGCGAGATCTGGCTCATCAATTCCTACTTGCCGGAATATCTCCAGGCGAACCGCTTCAATCACGAACCGCGCCGGCGCCGCAAGCTGCTGCTGTCGGGCCGTGAAATCCATCGCCTGCGTTCAGCCGTCAACCGCGAAGGCATGACGCTGGTCCCGCTGAAGATCTATTTCAACGATCGGGGTCGGGCGAAGATGGAGCTGGCGCTCGCCAAGGGCAAGAAATTGCACGACAAACGCGAATCCGAGAAGGAGCGCGATTGGAACCGGCAGAAGAGCCGCTTGCTGAAGGATAATGGCTGACGATCACGCCGCAGCTGATCGGCTGGTGGCGCTTGCTATCACTCTTCGAAATCGCTGGCCGGGGCGACTTCGGCTGGACGCGGCGCCCGCTCCGAGGGATCGCGACCAATCTCGGCCTTCAGAGACAGGAGGTCGATGAAATGATCGGCCTGCCGGCGCAGGTCGTCGGCGATCATCGGCGGCTGCGTCGCCATGGTCGAGATCACCGAGACCTTGCGGCCCCTGCGCTGCAGCGCCTCGACGAGGTTCGTAAAGTCGCCGTCGCCGGAGAAGATGACGAGATGGTCGACGGTTTCCGATTGCTCCATGGCGTCGATCGCAAGCTCGATGTCCATGTTGCCCTTGATTTTCCGCCGGCCCATGGAATCGGTGAATTCCTTGGCGGGCTTGGTGACGACTTTGTAGCCATTATAGTCAAGCCAGTCGATCAGAGGGCGGATCGATGAATACTCCTGATCCTCGATCAAGGCCGTATAATAGTAGGCGCGCAGGAGGTAGCCGCGTTTCTGAAATGCTTTCAAGAGCTTGCGGTAATCTATGTCGAAACCGAGGCTCTTGGATGCAGCGTAGAGGTTGGCGCCGTCGATGAAGAGTGCAATTTTTTCGCGTGGGTCAAACATCGCTTACCAATTCCAATGAGAGAAATCGAAATTCGCATGGCATCAAACTTCAATAAATACAACGGCTTATTGTGACCTTTGATTTGATGCTTACTTTACTAAGTGTTCATATAAGAGAGATTTAGGGCACGATTCCGCATATTCCAAGCAACCATCGGTGGAATTGTCACATTCTCCATGGAAATTTAGCTCGGTCGCGGATAAAGAGGAGAGGCCGGAACGAAAAACTTGTATTTGCCCGGTTTTAATTGTATCGGGCGTGCTAATCCCGAAATGACGACCGTAAAGGACAGGCAATGGCCCGTGTCACAGTTGAAGATTGCATTGACAAGGTGGAGAACCGCTTCGAGCTGGTTCTGCTCGCCAGCCACCGCGCCCGGCTGATTTCCCAGGGTGCATCGATCACCATCGATCGCGACAACGACAAGAATCCTGTCGTGGCGCTGCGCGAAATCGCCGACGAGACGCTTTCGCCCGATGATCTCAAGGAAGATCTGATCCATTCCCTGCAGAAGCATGTCGAAGTAGATGAGCCCGAGCCCGATCCGGCCAGCATGATCGCCGCCGGCGCCGCCGCTGCCGCCGATAGCGAGGAGCAGGACGATCTGCCGGAGACGATCACTTTCGACCAGATGTCGGAAGAAGAGCTGCTTGCCGGTATCGAGGGCCTCGTGCCGCCGGAAAAGAGCGACGATTATTAAGCGCTTCGACCGGATCTGATCCGGAAAAGAGCGGCGATTACCAATCGTCAATCTTGCGCCTTTAATGCTTAGGCATATTATTGCCCATGTGTGCGCCAATCGTTGATTGGCGCGCTTTTATTTTGTTGGAGTGGCTTTGGAATGATGCGGCAGTACGAGCTCGTGGAGCGGGTTCAGCAATACAAGCCGGATGCCAATGAAGCACTGCTGAACAAGGCCTATGTTTACGCCATGCAGAAACATGGCCAGCAGAAGCGCGCGAGCGGCGATCCCTATATTTCCCATCCGCTCGAGGTCGCTGCCATCCTGACCGATATGCATCTCGATGAATCGACGATCGCCGTTGCCCTTCTGCATGACACGATCGAGGATACGACGGCGACGCGCGCCGAGATCGACGAGCTCTTCGGCGAGGATATCGGCCGTCTTGTAGAAGGGCTGACGAAGATCAAGAAGCTCGATCTCGTCACCAAGAAAGCCAAGCAGGCGGAGAACCTGCGGAAGTTGCTGCTCGCCATATCAGACGATGTGCGTGTGCTGCTCGTCAAGCTTGCCGATCGCCTGCACAATATGCGCACCCTCGATCACATGTCGGCCGATAAGCGTGCCCGCATCTCCGAGGAGACGATGGAAATCTATGCGCCGCTCGCCGGCCGCATGGGCATGCAGGACATGCGCGAGGAACTCGAGGAGCTTTCTTTCCGGCACATGAACCCGGAGGCCTACGAGACTGTCACGAAAAGGCTGGAAGAGCTCTCCAAGCGCAACGAGGGCATTGTCAAGAAGATCGAGGCCGAGCTGCGCGACCTGCTGGTCGCAAGCGGCTTGACGAGCGCCTATGTCAAGGGCCGGCAGAAGAAGCCCTATTCCGTCTTCCGCAAGATGCAGTCGAAGTCGCTCTCCTTCGAGCAGCTTTCCGATGTCTACGGTTTCCGTTTGATCGTCGAGGATATCCCATCCTGTTATCGCGCGCTCGGTATTGTCCATACGCGCTGGCGCGTCGTGCCCGGCCGCTTCAAGGACTATATCTCGACGCCGAAGCAGAACGACTACCGCTCGCTCCACACCACTATCGTCGGCCCCTCCAGCCAGCGCATCGAACTGCAGATCCGCACGAAGCGCATGCACGAAATCGCCGAATTCGGCATCGCCGCCCATACGCTCTACAAGGACGGTGCCAGCAATGCCGACGGCGACATTCTTTCGCGCGAATCCAATGCGTACTCCTGGCTGCGCCACACGATCGAGGCGCTCGCCGAAGGCGACAGTCCGGAGGAATTCCTTGAGCACACCAAGCTCGAGCTCTTCCAGGATCAGGTCTTCTGCTTCACGCCGAAGGGCAAGCTGATTGCCCTGCCGCGCGGCGCCACGCCGATCGATTTCGCCTATGCGGTCCACACCAATATCGGCGACACCACGGTTGGCGCCAAGATCAACGGCCGCATCATGCCGCTGGTGACGCGCCTGGCAAATGGCGACGAGGTCGAGATCATCCGCTCCGGCGTGCAGGTTCCGCCCGCCGCCTGGGAGGAAATCGTCGTCACCGGCAAGGCGCGCGCCGCCATCCGCCGCGCCACCCGCATGGCGATCCGTAAGCAATATGCCGGTCTCGGTCACCGCATTCTCGAGCGTACCTTCAATAGGGCAGGCAAGATTTTCTCGCGCGAGGCGATGAAGCCGGCGCTGCATCGTCTGGGCCAGAAGGATGTCGAGGATGCGATCGCGGCAGTCGGCCGCGGCGAGATGTCCTCGCTTGACGTGTTGCGCGCCGTCTATCCCGACCACCAGGACGAGCGCGTCACCGTCAAGCCCTCCGGCGACGACGGCTGGTTCAACGTACGCAGCGCCGCAGGCATGATCTTCAAGATCCCGGGCAAGACCAAGGTCGGAACCGAGGGCGGTCACTCGGAAATCGACGCCGATGTCGATGTCGGCCCGATCCGCGGTCTGTCAGGCAATGTCGATGTCAAGTTTGCCTCGACCGGCGCCGTGCCCGGCGACCGCATCGTGGGCATTATGGATCAGAGTAAGGGCATCACCATCTATCCGATCCAGTCGCCGAGCCTGCAGCGGTTCGACGACCAGCCCGACCGCTGGATCGACGTGCGCTGGGATCTCGACGAGGCCAACAAGTCGCGTTTCATGGCCCGCATCATGGTGAATGCCTTGAATGAGCCTGGCACGCTTGCCAAGGTCGCCCAGACTGTTGCGGGGCTCGACGTCAATATCCGCTTGTTGAACACCGTGCGGGTGGCGGCCGATTTCACCGAGATGATGCTTGACGTCGAGGTATGGGACCTGCGGCAACTCAACCAGTTGCTCGCCCAGATGAAGGAACTGGACTGCATCGCCACGGTCCGGCGGCTCTACGAGTAGGCATTTGTTAAGCCTGCCATGGTCCTGGCCGGATCGGCAAATGCACATTTTATGAGCGTTTTATCATCGCGGGGCGCAGCAATAAGGCAAGGAATGCATTTCGCGCATAGCTGTGTCCATGTTGCGGCGGTGGTAATTAACTCTTGGCAGGACTATCTTCTGGTCATCGAAAACGTAAACAGAAGATGAGACAAGGTAATGTTTGATCCTATCAGGAAAATCGCTCGCGCCTTTCGCGCTCCGACCACACAGGAACGTGAAATGGCCTATCTGAACGGCTCGCTCGATCGTATCGATCTCGAGTTTCGTCAGCGCCAGGTCGATCGCGGCCTGTTCCGCAATCGCTGATACTGCTTTTTACTTGGTCGAGTGAGGGACGTTACGTGTAACGAGCGCCCCTCGGTATGAAGTGCTCCTTTGCGAGATTGGCCAGCGAGCTGTTTCGGGCGGTATAATTTGCCGCTCTTGTCATGGTCCTGTGCGCTGCACTAAATAGCGGCCATGTTGTTTCGCCGTCGCAAGCCCGCGGGCTTCAGGGAAAAGATGCGGGAGCTTCTATGGCCCCGAAAAGGTTTCCTTCGCCCCATTCGTTACCTGACAATGCGCATCCTGCGCCTGAGCGCTTCGCCGCATGCGGTTGCGGCCGGCGTCGCCGCGGGCGTCTTCGTCTCGTGGACGCCGTTCGTCGGCGTGCATTTCGTCATGGCTTTCGTCATCACCTATTTCCTCTCCGGCAACATGGTGGCCGCGGCTCTCGGCTGCGCCGCCTTCGGGAATCCGCTGACCTATCCTTTCATCTGGGGTGTCACCTGGGAGATCGGCCATCTGTTGTTGAGCCGTGAGGATCATTTGGCCGGTCAGGCTGTGGATCTCGCCGCGCTCTTTCATAAGCTGAACTTCACGGAATTATGGAGGCCGGTGCTGGAGCCGATGCTGATCGGCGCCATTCCGCCGGCGATCGTGACCTCCGTTGCGCTCTATGCGTTGACGTTCTACACCGTCAAAGGTTTTCAGACGCGCCGGCGCACGCGGCTGATGGAGCGGGCGCGCCTGCGCCCGGCAAGCCCGGCGAGCGACATGGCGAGCGCATGAGCCGGTGCAGAATTCTTAAGCGACGGAAGGTTTCGGCATGATCATCGGCATTGGCAGCGATCTGATCGACATTCGTCGCGTCGAGAAATCGATCGAGCGCTTCGGCGAGCGCTTCACCCATCGCTGCTTCACCGAGACCGAGCGTGCCCGTTCAGACCGCCGGGCAAACCGCGCTGCATCCTATGCCAAGCGTTTCGCCGCCAAGGAGGCCTGTTCCAAGGCGCTCGGCACCGGCATGGCCCAGGGTGTCTTCTGGAAGGACATGGGCGTCGTCAATCTGCCAAGCGGCAAGCCGACCATGCAACTGACCGGTTCCGCCGCCGTGCTCCTCGAATCGATGCTGCCCGCGGGCCATAGAGCCGCCATTCATTTGACAATAACCGATGATTATCCCTTGGCGCAGGCATTCGTTATCATCGAGGCGTTGCCCGAGAACCCCTGATCGCGACCTCTCGTCGCTTTTGATGTTGTCGCCATTGCCGCAACCAGCCGAAGCCGCTAGAGAGAACGGTAGAAAGAATTGCGCCTTTACGGCGTCTTAAAGGAATAAGACTGCGTGTCCGAAAAAGTCGAAACCAAGCCGAACGCCCTTTGGGAAAATATCAAGGTCATCATTCAGGCGCTGATTTTGGCGATGGTGATTCGAACCGTGCTGTTCCAGCCCTTTACCATTCCGTCGGGCTCGATGATGCCGACGCTGCTCGTCGGCGATTATATCTTCGTCAATAAGTTCGCCTACGGCTATTCGAAATATTCGCTGCCCTTCTCGCCTGATATCTTCAGCGGCCGCATCTTCAGCTCCGAGCCGAAGCGCGGCGATATCGTGGTCTTCCGTTTCCCGCCAAATCCTGATGTTGATTACATCAAGCGCTGCATCGGCCTGCCCGGCGACCGTATCCAGGTCACGGACGGCGTCCTTTATGTCAACGGCAAGCCGGTTCCGAAGGTGGCGGATGGCAGCTTCACTTCGGATTACAAGCTCGATCCGGGCAAGGACGTGCCGGTGTTCCGAGAAACGCTGGATAGCGGCAAGACCTACGACACGCTCGACCAGTCTCCGGTTTCGCGCGGCGATAACACCCGCGAATTCATCGTGCCGGAAGGCCATTATTTCATGATGGGCGACAACCGCGACAACTCGCTCGACAGCCGCTTCGACGTCGGCTTCGTGCCGGCTGAAAATCTTGTCGGCCGCGCCAGCGTCATCTTCTTCTCGCTCGGAAACGACACGTCTTTCCGCGAAATCTGGAAGTGGCCGACGAACATGCGCTGGGATCGCCTCTTCAAGGTTGTTGAATGAGCAAGGCGCAGACGCTTTCTGCGGCGGACCGCGCAAAGCTTGAAAGCCTGATCGGCCATGACTTCGCCGAAAAGGCACGCCTGGACCGCGCGCTGACCCACGCCAGCGCCCGCACGGAAAAAGGCGGCAATTACGAACGGCTGGAGTTTCTCGGCGACAGGGTCCTCGGGCTCTGCATCGCCGAGCTTCTATTCCGCACCTTCGGCACGGCGGGGGAGGGTGAGCTCTCCGTTCGCCTCAACCAGCTTGTCAGCGCCGAAACCTGTGCCGCGGTCGCCGACGAACTCAATCTCCACCTTTATATCCGCACCGGCGCCGATGTGAAGAAGTTGACCGGCAAGCGCATGATGAATGTGCGCGCCGATGTCGTCGAGAGCCTGATCGCCGCGATCTATCTCGATGGCGGTCTCGAAGTCGCCCGTAGGTTCATCCTGCGTTATTGGCAGGGCAGGGCGGTGCGGGCGGACGGCGCGAAGCGAGACGCCAAGACCGAGTTGCAGGAATGGTCACACGCAAAATTCGGCGTCACGCCGATCTATCGGGTTGATGAACGCAGCGGACCGGATCATGATCCCCGTTTCAAAGTGACGGTGGAAGTCGCTGGCATAAAGCCGGAAACCGGCGTAGAGCGGTCGAAGCGTGCCGCCGAACAGGTCGCGGCGACCAAGATGCTCGAGCGCGAAGGCATTTGGCAGCAGTCGCCTGCCGGAAATTGACGGGACAATGACACAAGAAGAAGATATCGCGGCCGAAGCTGCTGCAGAAACCCATGGTCCGACGCATTCGGGCTTCGTCGCGCTTATCGGGCCGACCAATGCCGGCAAATCGACGCTGGTCAATCGCCTTGTCGGCGCCAAGGTCTCGATCGTGAGCCACAAGGTGCAGACGACGCGCGCGATCGTCCGCGGTATTGCCATCCATGACAACGCCCAGATCGTTTTCATGGACACGCCCGGCATCTTCAAGCCGCGCCGCCGGCTCGACCGCGCCATGGTGACCTCGGCGTGGGGCGGCGCCAAGGACGCCGATCTGATCATGCTCCTGATCGACAGCGAGCGCGGCTTGCGCGGTGATGCTGAAGCTATCCTTGAGGGCCTCAAGGAAGTCCAGCAGCCGAAAATCCTGGTGCTCAACAAGATCGACCGCGTGAACCGGGAGGATCTGCTGGCGCTGGCCGCCGCCGCCAATGAAAAGATTGCTTTCGAACGCACCTTCATGATCTCAGCCGAAAACGGTTCCGGCTGCGACGACGTCATGGACTATCTGGCCAGCACCTTGCCGGAGGGGCCGTGGTACTATCCGGAAGACCAGATCTCCGATCTCCCTATGCGCCAGCTTGCCGCCGAGATTACCCGCGAAAAGCTGTTTCTGCGCCTGCACCAGGAGCTTCCCTATTCCTCGCATGTCGAAACGGAAAAGTGGGAGGAGCGCAAGGACGGCTCGGTTCGTATCGAGCAGGTGATCTATGTCGAGCGTGACAGCCAGAAGAAGATCGCCCTCGGCAAAGGCGGTGAAACCATCAAGGCGATCTCGACGGCCGCCCGCAAGGAATTGTCGGAGATTTTGGAGCAGCCGGTTCATCTCTTCCTCTTCGTCAAGGTTCGAGAAAACTGGGGCGATGATCCCGAGCGTTTCCGAGAAATGGGCCTCGAATTCCCTAAATAGGGATGGCAACGATTTTATCGGGCAGCGTCCAGCCCTTTGTTTCGTAGGAAAAAATCCGTTTCGTTGCGGAACGAAATCCGGGCTCTGCGCATTCCCTGGTCGGCGACGCGTCAGACGGGCCGTCGTTTGCGCGACCGCAGGGCAGGCATGGCTACGTCGAAACGCATCTATTCTTTCAAGACCCCTTGCGAGCTATGTCCCTTGCGGCCTCTGCCGCATTTCAGGGAGTTCAGCCGTGACGAACTGGAATTCGTTTCGCGTTTCAAGCGAGGCGAACTTGCCGTCGATGCCGGCTCCACCATTCTTGTCGAAGGCGCCCACAGCGCTCATCTTTTCACCGTGCTTTCGGGTTGGGGCTTCCGCTACAAAATGCTCGAGGACGGGCGCCGCCAGATTCTCAATTACATCATGCCGGGTGACCTGATCGGCCTGCAGGGAACGATCGCCGGCGAGATGCAGCATTCGATCGAAGCGCTTTCACCCGTCTCCCTTTGCGTCTTCGAGCGTGACCGATTGATGACGCTCTACAACAAACATGCTTCGCTCGCCTTCGACATCACCTGGATCGCCGCGCGCGAAGAGCGGATACTGGATGAGCATCTCCTGAGTGTCGGCCGCCGCACCGCCTTGGAAAGAGCCGCCTATCTGATCGCTTTCCTGTATGAGCGCGGCAGAAAGCTTGATCTCTTCAACGGCCGCAAATTCATCCCCATCACTCAACAGCACATCGCCGACACTCTCGGTCTTTCCATCGTTCACACCAACAAGACACTGAGAAAGCTCGGAGAACGCGGTCTGATCCGCTGGCAGGAGCGCGGCTGCGAAGTTCAAAATGGTGAGGAGTTAATGGCGATCGCCGGCTGGGAAGGGCTTGGAGAGGGCAAGCGTCCTTTCATTTAGCCGATCGGTCTATGTCTTTTTTAAATGCGGTTTAGCATTCGGGAAAATAAGGTCGGTCGTCATCTTTCCTCCGATTTTGATTCTTATCGACCGGGCAGAAAAATGGTTTATTCAGAACTGGTGGCGGAATTCACCGATAGCGTGCCATGCGGGGCACCGGAGGGCAATGATGTTGGCGATACGGCCGGGGCGCTGCGACAAGCGCGCGACGAGGGGCACGGAATTATGAATGCACTCCGTGTTTTGGTTCTCGAGGACAGTCTGATCATCGCGATGGAGGCGGAGGATATCCTGCGCCTCGCGGGTGTCGACAGTATCGATATTGTCGGCAGTCTCGATCAGGCAAGAGCCGCCATCGCTGCGGAGAAATATGATTTCGCCCTTCTCGACATCAATCTCGGCGAGGGCATGAGCTTCGGGTTTGCCCGCCATCTTCTCGATGCCGGCATCCCCTTCGGTTTTGTTAGCGGCTATTCCGATATACGGGACTTCCCGTGCGACCTTCAGCACATACCGCTGTTGGTTAAGCCGTTCGATGAAAAGGCGATGCGCGAATTCCTGCAGAGGCTTCTGCCCGCTGCGGCATGACTCCCCCCTGATTGAAGCTGGATCTGCTTGAGAGCGTAGTCCTGCGCGCAAAGACCTTATCGCTTTGAAACTGCGGAAATCCTTCGGGAAATCGATTCCGGTTATCCGACTTATGGGTTAGGATGGGTTAAGCGGCCGCAGGGACTTTCTATGCAGTGGCAGGACCATGCAATCATTCTGGGCGTCAAACGCCACGGTGAGACGAGCGTCATCGCCGAGGTGATGACGCGCGATCGCGGCCGTCACCTTGGCTTGGTGCGGTCCGGCCGTTCGCGCGCCATGCAGCCGGTGCTGCAGCCGGGCAATGCCGTGGAGGTCGTCTGGCGCGCCAGGCTTGACGAACATCTCGGCGAATTCCGGGTCGAGCCGGTGACGCTGCGCGCCGCCCGCCTGATGGAAACCGCGACCGCCGTCTACGGCGTGCAGGCGATGGGCGCTCTGCTGCGGCTGCTGCCGGAGCGCGACCCGCATCCGCACCTCTTCGACGCGCTGGAGGTGATCCTCGATCACCTGCATAATCCGGCCGATGCCGGCGAGCTTTTCGTACGCTTCGAGCTGGCGGTGCTGAACGATCTCGGCTTCGGTCTCGATCTTGCCGAATGCGCGGCGACCGGCGCTCGCTCCGATCTCGCCTATGTCTCGCCGAAATCCGGCCGCGCCGTGAGCCGCAGCGCCGGTGCACCGTGGGCCGACAAGATGCTGATCCTGCCGCCCTTCCTTGGTTTCGAAGGCAACCAGGCGGCGGACTTCGACAGCCTTGCAGCCGCGTTCCGTCTGACGGGATTCTTCCTGCATCGCCACGTTTACGAACCGCGCGGCATGGAGGCTGCAGCAGCGCGTGACGGCTTTGTCCAGGCTGCACTCAGGGCGCTTGATCCAGCTTTGCGGACGCTTTCCGGTCCAAACGGCGTCTCCGCCTGACCCCGTTTTTTACGGCTGCAAAACATCCTCCGGATTTGGCGGTTTACCCGCCGATGAGCGGCACCTATTTCTTGAAAAATGCCAATCAAGGAGGAGCTCATGCTGACCAAGACCGCATCACCGACGAAGATCACGCTCTGGAACGGCCGCGAAATTCCGCGCCTCGGCATGGGATGTTGGGCAATCGGCGGCCCTTTCTTCGCCGGTGACACGCCGCTCGGCTGGGGCGAAGTCGACGACAATGAATCCGTCGAGGCGATCCATCGCGCAATCGCACTCGGCATCCGCTTCTTCGACACTGCCTCGAATTACGGCGCCGGCCATTCGGAGGAGGTTCTCGGCCGGGCGGTGGGCAATCGTGACGACATCATCGTCGCCACCAAATTCGGCTTCGCGACCGACCCGGCGACGAAACAGGCAACCGGCGCCTTCGCCGATGAGGCTTTTATTCGCCACTCGGTCGAGACGTCGCTGCGCCGTCTCAAGCGCGACCGCCTTGATCTCCTGCAGTTTCACCTCAATGATTTTCCGCTGGAACAGTCGGATGCCGTCTTCGATACGCTGGAGGCGCTACGCGCCGAAGGCAAGATCGACGCATTCGGCTGGAGCACCGATTTCCCCGATCGGGCCGCCCGGCACGCCGGCCGCAACGGCTTTGTCTCGGTCCAGCATACGATGAACGTCTTCGAGCCGGTGCCGGAAATGATCGCGGTCATCGAGCAAAATCGCTTGATATCGATCAATCGCGGTCCCCTGGCCATGGGGCTGCTCACTGGCAAGTTCAGCGCCGACAAGGCAGTGGGCGCCAAGGATGTCCGCGGCGCGGCGCTCGACTGGATGGTCTATTTCAAAGACGGGCGAATGGCTCCGGAATTTGCCGCAAGGCTCGATGCGGTCCGCGGTCTCCTGACGTCGGGCGGCCGCACGCTGACGCAGGGGGCGCTTGCGTGGCTCCTGGCGCGGTCGCCGCGCACCTTCCCCATTCCGGGCTTCCGCACAGTCGCCCAGGTCGAGGAAAATGCCGGCGCGCTGGATAAGGGACCATTGCCGGCCGAAGTCATGGCCGCGATCGATGCCGCACTTGCTCGCGAATAAGGGGGGATGCATCCCTCATTGCCCGCGCGGCGCCGCCGGTCAGGCCCGCGCGCGAACCTTCAGTGCCCAGCCTTCCGGCCGCTCTTCAAGAATCTTGACGGTGTCACCTATTGTGATCCGTCCGCTGCCGCGCGGCGTGACGTTCCAGCCGAAGAGCGGCCCGGGCACACGCCGATCGGCAGACATGCGGATGCGGCCCATGGCCGGCATTGGGTTCGGCCCCTCGCGGGAACCGGTGAGCTGGTCCTGCGTCGTCATGATGCAGCGGGAGCAGGGTTTAACGAGATCAAAACGGACGCCGGCGATTTCGATCACCGCCCAGTGGTCCTCCGGCCAGGCCTCTTCGGTGTCGATGACGATGTTCGGACGGAATCTTTCCATGCCGACGCTACCTTCGCCATGCGCGGTGAGATCGGCATTCAGCGCCTTCAACGAACCCGTCGTCGTTACCAGGATCTGGTAGCCGTCGGAAAAGGTGACCGGCGTGCCTTCGCCGGCCCATTCGGCATTCGCCGTCCGCCGTGCCTGCCCGTCGAAGAAGACCAGCCGCACCTCGCGGCCAAGCCATTCGGAAAGCTGCCCGTTGCTGTGGGGGTCGGCGACGGCAGCACAGACGGTCGATTTCCACACGGTCACATCCATACGGCTCTCTGGCCGAGGCGGGGGCACCGACAGTTCGGGCTTTCCTTCCATCAGCAGACGAAAGGTGCCGGTTTCCGGCCGGATCTCGATGCGCGCGAGATCCGGCAGTTCGCGCTGGGTGATGAAGTGACCCTGCGGGTCGGTGATCATCGCCCGCCGGTCGCCGGCAAGCCCATAGGCGTCGATCTCGGCGGCAGGCAAAGCAATGCCGCGGGCGCTCTTGAGCGGGTAGATGAAGAGGTCGCTGATATGCATGCTGTTCTCCCGGATATCGTTTCCTGAAGCGCATCGCGATCTTTCAGATTCGCTTGGCGCGCTTTAAGCCCTTGTTGTTACGCATGTCGTTATCGCAAATCCGCTGCACACTTTTGCGCGACATGCTCTAGATCTCGTCCATGAAGGCCGAGAGGAAATCGCGCAGGCTCTTGTCGCGCGCGGCCGCAATCCGGCGGCCGGTCTCGGTCTGGAATCCTTCCGCCAGCTTGAACAGCTTTGTCTGGAAGTGGTCAATGGCATAACGCTTGTCGTCGAGCGAACGGTTCTTGGCGGCAGGGTCGAGCGGGTCGTAGAGACCTGAACCCATTCGTCCGCCGATATAAAAGCAGCGCGCGACCCCGATCATACCGATCGCGTCCAGCCGGTCGGCGTCCTGCAGGATCTTCGCCTCGAGCGTCTGCGGCGCCACTCCGGCGGAGAAACTATGGGCGGTGATGGCGTGGGCCGCGGCCTCGATATCGGCGTTGCTCCAGCCGAGTTCGGTTAGAATCGCCGATGCCTTTTCTGCCGCCAAGGCCGACGCTTTTGCCCGCAAGGGGGAATTCTTTTCGACGGCGACGCAGTCGTGCAGCAGCACGGCGGCGGCAAGGACCCGCCCATCTCCGCCTTCTCCCGCGTGGATCCGCATGGCGTTCCTGAAGACGCGCAGGATATGGGCAAGATCGTGCGAACCGTCGTCGCCCTCTGCCGCGTGTGCGATCAACGCCGCTGCGAGCGTTTCATGAGGGGAGAAGGCTTCGGCCTCGAACATTGCGCCACCTCTTGTTGGAAAAAATTGTCGATAGAGCACCAGCCGAAAGCGAAGCCAGCTTTCGGAAAGCGACGCGGCTGCGAGGATCTGCGGATCTCGAAGCCGGTTGTAACGGCTTGGCGGGCGAGTCGCAATCGAGGCGGTGTTGGAGCATGTCGCGCAAAAGTGTGCAGCGGTTTTGCGATGACGGCATGCGAAAAATCAAAGGCCTAAAGCGTGGCGAGCGCATCTGAAAGATCGCGAGCGCTTTAGTGCTGGAACGCCGGAAACGCTGTTGCGCCGTTACCCTTCGGCGGCAGGGAGAGAAGGTGGGGCACGTCACGGACCGGACGCGGTGGGCTGATGTGATATCCCTGGATCTCGTCGCATTCCTCGCATTCGAGCAACGTCAGCTGGGCGGCCGTCTCGACGCCTTCGACGGTGACGCGCATGCCGAGCGCGTCGCCGAGCAGGATGATTGCGCGCATGATCGCATGCGCTTCCTTGTTGTCGACGATGTCGTTGACGAAGGATTTGTCGATCTTGATCTTGTCGAAGGGAAAGCTCGAGAGATAGCTCAGCGAGGAATATCCGGTACCGAAATCGTCCATCGAGATGCGGATGCCGCGCTCCTTCAGCGCATGCAGGATCGGCAGCACCTCGTTGAGGTTCTCCATCAAGACGCTCTCGGTGATTTCGAGTTCGAGCCGCGAAGGCGACAGCGCGGCGGCGGCAAGCGCTTGGCTGACGTCCTGTGTCAGATCGCTGCTGCGGAACTGGATCGCCGAAACGTTGACCGCGACCTTGATGCTCTCCGGCCACTGGGCAGCATCCCTGCAGGCCTGGCGCAAAACCCAGCGCCCGATATCGACGACGAGTCCGACCTCCTCGGCAAGCGGAATGAAATCCATCGGCGGCACGCGGCCTCGGACCGGATGGTTCCAGCGGAGCAATGCTTCGAAACCGCAGATCCGCCGCTCGGCAAGATCGTAGAGCGGCTGGTAATGCAGTTCGAACTCCTCGTTCTCGACGGCGGCTCGAAGATCTGCCTCCAGCGCATGGCGCAACTGCATCTGCGCTTCCATCTCGCCGGTGAAGAAGCGCTCGCGCTTGCGCCCGTCCGCCTTGGCATGCGACAGCGCCACGCCTGCATTTTTCAGAAGAATATCGGTTTCCTCGCCGTTCTCCGGAGCGATTGCAATACCCATGGAGACGCTGAGCTCCACCTGCTTTTCGCCGTTCAGGAATGGCTCCGAAAGCTGGCGGCGGATCTGCTCGGCCAGCGCCGCCGCGTTCCACGGCTGCTGCTTACCCGTCTGCAGGATGGCGAACTCGTCCGAGCCAAGGCGCGCTAGCGTGTTTTCTGGGCCGGCCGAGACCCGGATCCGCTCCGCGACCTGTTGCAGGATCTTGTCGCCGACCGAAACGCCGATCGTGTTGTTGATCGATTTGAACCGGTCGAGATTGAGATGGACGAGGGCTATCTGCTCGTGCGGCTTGCGCTCGGCGAGCGCCGCATCGATCTGCTCGCGGAAATACATTCGATTGGGAAGATCGGTCAGGGGATCGTGATGGGCGAGATAGGTGATGCGCTCGGCCGCCTTTCGATCCTCGGTGATATCGGCATGGATGGCGATGCTGCTGCCGTCGGAGAGGATGGTGACGACGCTTTGAACGATGCGGCCATCATGCATCAGCCATTCGCGCCGGCGGATGCTGCTTCCCGCCTTGGCTAGGGAAGGACGTGCTGTCTGCCGGACGGATCTGGAGGCATTGCTTTCCTTGCCGCGCATTTTGCCGATGAGTTCGGCGATCGTCGTGCCCGCAGCGATATCTTCCGGCGTCAGGCCGAAGAGTTGAGGGAAGCGGACGTTGTAAAGCGTCAGCCGCTGGCTGGCGTCGAAGACGCTGAGACCGAGCGGCAGGTTGTTCAGAACAATCTCGAAAAGTTTCTTCTGTCCGTCGAACGCCTGACTGAGGGCCGACAGGTTCCCTCTCAGTGTCTGATTTTCCCTTAGAAGGGCTTCTGCGCTTCTCTCGATTGCCTCATTATCGCTTTCATGGCTGCGATAGGTCGCGATCACCAGTTCCATCAGACGCTGCGCGTCGATTGATCCATCGGCCATGACAGCCTCTGTGCATTGCCGCCAGAAGAGCGCTTCAGCCTTCATGGGAAACATCTTGGCTCGCCATGGGAAAAGCCGCCCGCGTCTGAGGGACGTGCCTCAAAATGTCAGACATGAAAACCTTTCTGAGAAAAACCATTGAGATCAATATTTACGAGGGCAACGTCTGATGACACTATTTTGGAGCGGGCGGATTAATATTCGGTTGCAGTGCAGCAGAGGTGCACGTCGTCAGACGGTTGTTTTCTATATTGAAAATGACTGAGATAACGGGCCGGGCAACGATGGATAGCTGGTCCGAGTGCGCTGCGGTAATTTCGGTCAACCATTGTTAATGAGAAGTTAACAACTTATTGACGCACTGCGCAAATCAGTTTAACCACCGAGTCAACAGTTCTTTCCCACCTCGTATTGCGTACAAACACCACCGGCAAAAGGCGGTGAATGGAGGTTTGTATGACCCGCACCACATCCGTTTCAGACACTTCATATGCCTATCTCGCGACGCTTTCGCGGCTCGATTTAAACGGCGATGGCGTGCTGAGCCGCGGCGAACGTGCCGCCGATGAGAAACCGGGCATCATCAAGGAACTTCTGGAAGAAGACGTAGGCAGCGAGGCGCAGCCCAGATTTTCCGGCAGCCTGATTGCGCTGATGATGGATACGCACGACAGCAGCACGACAAGCAGTATCGCCGTACCCTATCCGTTGCAGCAGGCTGCGCCCACGAGCGGCAGTCAATCCGACGATCTATACCGCAACACCTACGGCCAGTTTGATTTCGAAGCCGCCTGACGTCTCGATGCACGTGATCTGCAAGCCGGCGGTTGGCCGGCTTTTTTCGTTGGATGGTCCGCAGAGGAACACCTTCCGGACTGATACGTTCAGAAGGACAACCGGACGGAAGGAGATCTCCATGAAAGCCAAGCGCATCATCGCCGCCCTGAGCCTGCTGGCGATTGCCTTGCCGGCTAGCGCTCAGGACAAGCAGACGGCGGTCGCCAATTTCGTCGGCGAGGACGGCAAGGAAAATGGCCGCGCCCAATTGACGGCCGCCGCCAGTGGCGGCGTCCTGATCGAAGTGGAGATATCGGGGCTGCCGGCGAATAGATGGGTGGCCTTTCACGTTCATGAAACCGGCCGCTGCGATGCGGCGACCCATCACGAATCGGCAGGCGGCCATTTCAACCCAGGCTCGACAGAGCATGGCGTCCTTGCCGCCAAGGGGCCGCATGCCGGAGACATGCCCAATCAATATGTCGGACAAGACGGCGTGCTCAGAGCCCAGATCTTCGACGGCATGGTCACGCTCGACGGCAAGAAAGATGGCATTCGCGGCCGCGCCCTAATGGTTCACGCCAATTCGGATGATTATCGCAGCCAGCCTTCCGGTGACGCCGGGGAAAGACTTGCCTGCGGCGTGGTCCAATAGGTCGAGGACCGCCCCAGACGCTGCAATGTTTCACTGCCGTGTCGATTTTTCGGCCGTCGCAGTGCCGTTGGACCTTGTTCCCGGCGCGGAATTTGAAGCGTCCCGCATAGGGACCGGGTCGCTCTTTTCGTCGAAAGCAAGTTTTACCCGCTTCACCATGTCGCGGCTGACCTGCCACCAATCACCAGTCTTTGCCCAATAGCGCAGCGTTAGCGATATCGTGCTGTCACCGAGGCTCTCGATGAAAACGCTGGGTGCGGGTGATGACAGCACCCTCTGGTTGCCTTTGGCAATGCCCACCAACGTCTCCATCGCCAGATCCAGGTCATCCTCACGCGAAATGCTGATTTTCAGGTCGTTCTGCCGCGTAGGTTCGCGGCTGAAGTTGGTAATCGGCGTGTTCCAGAGCGTCGAATTCGGTGCCAGCCGGTAGAGGCCGTCACCGGTTCTGAGTTCCGTTGCAAACAACCCAATCTCGCGCACCGTGCCGCTTACGCTGCTGGTCTCGATATACTCGCCGACGCGGAACGGCCTGAGGATCAAGAGCATGATGCCGGCCGCGATATTCTGCAGCGTCCCTTGCAGCGCCAGCCCGATGGCCAAGCCGGCTGCACCAAGAGCGGCGATGATCGAGGCGGTCTGGACGCCGAACTGGCCGAGCACAGTGATGAACACCAGGATCAGCAGTGCATAGCGCACCACATTGGTGAAGAAGCGAGCCAGGGTCTCGTCAATTCCATGGATGCGCGACAATCCCTCATAGGCCCAGCGGCTGATAAAGCCTGCCAGCGTCCAGCCGATGACGAGCAGGATCAAAGCCCCGAGGATGGAGAAGGAATATTGGACTGCAAGCGCGCTTGCCTGGCTGAGTGCCGTGCGGGTGGCGAGGAAGACGTCGGCTGCTTGTTGTTCCATGATCAGGCCTTCAGGTTGTGCGTGGTCGAGGCCAAGATGGAGCGGTCGGCGGCAGCGTCAACCGCAGACGGCGTCCCCTATTGCAAGCAGGAAGGGCGCATTGCCGTCGGCATCGGCGCCACGGCCGATTGCCCGTACGGCCGCAACCAATCGGCCGCCGCGGCCGAGCGATGTGTCGCCGATCTCGATCAGCCGGGCATTCGGCGTTGCGAAAGGTGAAGCGGCGCGTAACCGACGGGCAAGCCCTTCCTCGTCCTGATCCGGCGCGATCGACAGTGCGGCGATGAGTGCGGCGGCCGGCGATCGCGATACGCCCATCCAGCAATGGATGAGCAGCGGCGTCTCCTTCCGCCATGATGCGGCAAATTCGATGATCGCCTGCACATGTGTTTCGTCGGGCGCCAGGAGACTGCCTGTGCCCTTGAATGCAATATCGTTCATGGAAAGCTTCAGATGGCGGTCGGGCGCGATCACACCCGGCCGGTGAAAGGCCTGGTCTTTGGCAATCAGGCTGATCATGTCGCGCGCCTTGTGGCGCACAGCCATTTCGGCAATACGTGAGAGCGGCGAGACGACGATAAAACTCACGACACCATTCCTCGCTCGGCCTCGATCGCTGCAAAGCGCTCGCAGAACAACCGCTGTGCTTCCAGTGCCGGCAAAGGCTCGATCATCAGCATCTCCTTGCTGATGCCGCGCGGCTGGCCGAAGAATTTCTGCGCCTCGGCCGGCGTGAAGCCGGCAAGTACCGTCGCTTCGAAATAGGCGGCGATCGTATCGGCCTTCTTGATCCGGTCCTTGAGATCGCGCGATGGGTGAGGCGGGAGGCCGAAGCGCAGGTGCACGGCGGCCTCCAGCCGCATTTCCACGGCCTTATAGCCGCCGCCGACCACCGATTTGAACGGCGAGATCATGTCGCCGATCACATATTCAGGCGCGTCATGGAGCAGCGCCATTAGACATTCCTCCGGCCGCGCATCGTTAAAACGGCGGAAAATATCTTCGACGACGAGGCTGTGCTGCGCTACCGAAAAAGCGTGATCGCCTGATGTCTGGCCGTTCCAGCGGGCCACACGCGCGAGCCCATGGGCGATATCGACGAGTTCGACATCGAGCGGCGAGGGGTCGAGCAGGTCGAGCCTGCGCCCGGACAGCATGCGTTGCCAGGCACGCGGAGCTTTGGCCGTCACGCGCTGGCCTCGTCCGCGCTGGTGGGGAAGACAAGGCCGGACCATTCGGGAAGGGCGAGAGAAACCGGCGTTTCGCCGGCCAGCAGTGGCGTGCCTTCCGCAATCGCAGCACCGGCACGGTCGATTCGCACGATTGCAAGACCGCTGTCACCCTCAACCGAGCCGAGTGCCCCCACAACCTTGCCGGCGGCTGTGATCTCCGTGCCGGCGTCAGGCAAGGCCGTCGCGGCGGACACCGTGACGACGCGCCGGCGGGCGGTGCCGCGGTGCTGCATGCGCGAGACGACCTCCTGGCCGACATAACAGCCTTTCTTGAAGGAGAGGCCGCCGTTCAGATCCATCAGCACGTCATGCGGGAAGGCGTCCTGCAGGGCGAAGTCCGATCCAGACGTGACGATACCATGGCGGATGCGCAGCGCATCGTAGAGCGATGGCGCGTCATCGCCGTACTTTCCTGACCGGCGGCTCAGCGTGACGCCCGCCTTGGCGAAGCGGCTATCTCGAGCACCCCCGATGCGGTCGGCATCCTCGCCCCAGCAAACGGTAATGCCATTCTCAGCGAGGGGCGCAAGCACGACGGCGGCCCGCAGCTTGTACATCGCAAGTCGCTTCGCCAACCCGTCTAGCTCACCTGCGTCGGTTTCGATGAGGTAGCCGTCTCCGTCCGGCCAGACCATGAAGTCGAACAGGATCTTGCCCTGCGGCGTCAGCAGTGCTCCCGGGCGCGCCTCGTCGGGGCCAAGCGAAATGATATCGGTTGTGATCAGGTTCTGCAGGAAGGATTGGGCGTCCGCGCCGCCGACGGAGAGCAAGGAGCGGTCTTTGAGGAATACGGCTGGCATGGCGGAACCTGTCGCGTTGGTCGTCGCTCAGAGGTATGACTTCGTGAGGTAGATCGCAAGCGTCATGCGATATGCGGAAGGCGCAGCGAGGCGGTCAGTCGCCCGCGGTAAAGAACTTCCATTTGCCGTCTGGCGTAATGCCGAGGCGGTAGAAATTATATCCACCGAATTCCTGCATGTCGGCAAGGTCGCCGGCGGTTACGATGCGCAGCAGCTCGACTCGCTCCGGCGGCGTCAGCGACTTCAGGTCCTTCTCGGCAAAATAGGGCCAGACATACATGTCTTCGGCTGTGCCCTGGCCGACATGGACGAAACCGGTCGACATGATGTCGAGCATTATGGCGAGAATTTCGTTCCCATCGGGATCGCCGGAAAGATCCTTCAGGGTGCTGATAGGATCGTCGGTCGCCTCGCCCACCGTCACCTGCGTCTGGTCTGAGCCGGTGCCGATCAGGGGCCGCAAACGTTCGAGATCGCCGGAGGCGGCGGCCTCAACGATCTGCTGGCGCATTTTGCGTACCGGCTCGGGCGCCTTGCTGATGTCGTAAATCACCTCGACCGGCTTGGATGCGTCCTGGGCTCCCGGAGTCTTGTCGACGCCCTGACCGTTCTGGCTATTGACCAGCGGATCGGCCATGGGAACGCCGGGAGTCGTGCCCTGGGGCTGGTTCTGCCCCTGAGCGTTTCCCTGTGGGGGCGCCTCGCCGGCAGCTTGGCCGGGGATCTTGTGGAGTTCCGAAAGCGCGTAGGCGGAGGGCACGAGGAAAACGCTGCCGGCCGCTAGGCTGAACGCAAGCAGCACCGGCGCGAGCCGAATTCGCGAAACTTTCTCTTTACCGATGCGCATCGAACTCTCTGATAGTAATTACTGCAGGGTGCGGTTGGCGGAGAATTCGCCGGCAAGCATACGGTCGCGCAGCGAATCGAGCAGAGCTTCGGCGCTGTTTTCCCCGTGCAATCTGATGGTTTCGCGCAGGGCATGCGCGATGGCGGCATCAGCGATGATCTCAGGCTCGATCCCGTCGGCCATGCCGTCGGCCCAAGCCTCGTTCTGGTACTCCAGAGCCGCCTGCATCTTTTCGTGGACGATCATGTCGTCGATGTCGTTGAGGCTTGCTTCCATTGTCTTTTCCTCAGAACTTCTCATGTCTTACTGCACCGTTAATAACACTAACAGCCTTTTCCCAAAACGACACGTCCGCATGCGAAAACAGGTTAATTAAACGTCAATTTCCAAAGCGCGAGGTAATTTCTGTGGCGAGTGTTGCACCTTCGTTACGGTAGCGCTCTTCTGCCACGATGGCCGCAGGGGTGCAATCCGTATAGACAGAGGCGAAGGCGCGATAGCCGCGATTGAAAGCGGCGGTCAGCCTTTCCTTGCGCTGCGGTTCGTTGCCTGCCTCCGAATCGAGCAGTTGCTTCATGCCTTCTCGCCACTCATCACCGCCCGGTGCCTTGCAGAGCGTTCTCAGATAATGCACCGAACCCAGCACTTCGGCGAGCCGCGCCAGCTTGTCGTCATAGGGCACGGTCGCGACCGGCGGCGCAATCTCCTCCTGCGGAGGCGGCGTATTCTTGCCCTGAGCCATGGTGGGGCCGGCAAGCACGAGCAAGGACAGGACAACGCGTCGAACGGGAATCATGGCTTTCAGTTGATACGTTGAGCGTGACGGCAACAAGGCGCGCGTCAAAGTTTCCACTTCTATTCACCGCCCGCCAGCTGTTCCGCGCATTCAAGCACGCTTTGCGGCACAGGCAGCCGCCGGATTTCCTCTACCGTATACCAGCCAAGCGCCGCGGCATCGTCGGCGGCTTCCGCCACCATTTCCCGGTCGGCGTCGACGCGAAAGACCGACAGGAAGAAATGGTTCTTGATACTGCCATCCGGCCCATGCGTCTTGAGGTCATAGGTCGAAAACAGCCGCGGATTATGCGCCGAGATGCCGGTTTCTTCGCGGAACTCCCGCAGTGCCGTCTGCTCCGGCGTTTCGCCCGGCTCGGCGCGCCCGCCGGGAAAGGCATACATATCGGCGGAGGGCGGGTTGCGTCGCAACACGAGAAGGAATCGCCCGTCACGTTCGAGAATGGCGGAGGAGGCGGCTTTGGCGGTGGAGCTCATATCGCTGCTGCTGTTGTTGTGACTGCCTATTGGATCCGGCGGGCTGATTACCGCAGCCGTGGCTGTGGGCCGCCTCAATTTTCGTGTGGGATAGCTCCCGAGACAAGCCGAAAAAGCTGCGCAGCGGTTCCCGCGATAACGACATTTGTGCAACAAGGAGCCAGCTTATGCGAAAGGGCTTTGCGTGACCTATATCATTTACGCCTTTGCCGCCGTTTTCGAGATCGCCGGCTGCTTCGCCTTCTGGGCCTGGCTGAAGCTCGATAAGCCTATCTGGTGGCTGGTGCCCGGGATGACCTCGCTCGCGCTTTTCGCGTGGCTTCTGACGCTGGTGCCGAGCGAGGCCGCGGGCCGAACCTTCGCAGCCTATGGCGGCATCTATATCATCGCTTCGCTCTCCTGGCTGTGGCTGGTCGAAGGCCGCGTTCCCGATCGTTATGATATCAGTGGCGGATTGATCTGCCTTGCCGGGGCAAGCGTCATCCTCTTTCCGCCGCGCGGCTGAACACGCGACGCAAAAGCGTGTGGTGCGCCTTGACCGGACTCAGGCCGGGTGCAAAGACAGGCCGATGTGTGGACGTTTCGCCCTGACAAGTTCCAGCGCCGACCTGCGCAACATCTTCTCCGGTGTCGATCTCGACGATTTTCCGGCGCGCTACAACATTGCCCCGACGCAGCCGATCCTCGTCGTCATCGCAGGCGAGGGCAGGGAGCGGGGCAGCAACCTGCCCGACCGCCGCGCCGTGCTCGTGCGCTGGGGCTTTACGCCTGGCTGGGTCAAGGATCCGAGGGATTTCCCGCTGCTTATCAATGCGCGCGCCGAGACCGCGATCGGCAAGGCCTCGTTTCGGGCGGCGATGCGTCATCGCCGCGTGCTCATTCCGGCCTCAGGTTTTTATGAATGGCATCGCCCATCCAAGGAGAGCGGCGGGAAACCGCAGGCCTATTGGATCAGGCCGCGCCGGGGCGGTGTCGTCGCCTTCGCCGGGCTGATGGAGACATGGTCCTCGGCCGATGGCTCAGAGGTCGACACCGGTGCGATCCTGACGACATCAGCCAGTGCGGGTATCTCCGCGATCCACGACCGCATGCCAGTCGTCATCAAGCCCGAGGACTTCTCGCGCTGGCTCGATTGCAAGACGCAGGAGCCGCGCGAGGTGGACGACCTGATGCAGTCTCCTCAGGGCGATTTCTTCGAGGCCATACCGGTTTCAGACAAGGTCAACAAGGTTGCCAATATGGGACCGGACCTGCAGGAGCCGGTCGTCAGCGAAAGAACGCTTCCGGCGCCCGAAAAACAAAGGCCGGACATTGGCCAGCTGAGCTTTTTCTGAATGATATAGGCCACTTCCGGCACGGCGGCCTGGTCGGCTCATCGGCGATGCCGAAAGCCGGAACGTGAAGCACGGACGACTGCTGTTCGAAGTTCGGCGCCTCAAGCGGATTTCTTGACACTGTCCGGCTTGTTCTTTGCCATCAGCGATGCCGCGGCAACGGCCTTCAAGCCGACCGGGCGATAGTTGGCGGCGAGGTCTGGCTTGACCGTCTGCGGTTCGCCCGTACTGTTCTTCTTCGAAGTCACGATACTCTCCTTGCGTGTTGCTTCCCTGGGTATTGTGAATTTTTGCTGTTTGGTCGGAAATAGCGACAAAACGGCGGCGTCGCCTATCAGGATTTATGAACGCCCACCATAATTCGCGAGGCTTAACTGAAGCCTACGTTGGTTAATACTTACTGAAGGGAGCTGTTCCGAAAAAACCGCAGAGCGGTTTGCCCGGGCAAACGCGCAGAGTTCATCCGGCTACAGGTGAGAGCAGGGAGAGAGAAGCATTTCCGGCCAGTTAGGATCCGGAATGCGCGAATGTCAGATGTGCCGGCCGATATCGTCGTCGCCGACGCCAGGTTCCTCGATCGTCAGGGTTCCATATTTCCGCTGCCACTTCCGCGCCCCGAAGGGAAGCGATACGAGATAGGCGGCAACGGTAAAGACCATGACCTCCCAAGTGTAGCTCATCAGCAGAGCCACATAGAGCACGACGCCGAGCATCATCGGCAGCACAAGATCGCGCCGCAGCTTGTTGCCTTCTGATTTGCCCGACCAAACCGGTAGCCGGCTGATTAGCAGGAAGGCAATGGCGACGGTATAGATTGAAGAGAGGTAGGCGAAGGTGCGGTCCGTCGCCAGACCGAGGAAGCCGAGATAGACCGGCAGCAGCACCAGCATGGCGCCGGCAGGCGCCGGCACGCCGACGAAATATTCCGATTGCCAGCTGGCCTTGTTTTCGCGTTCGGCCATCACATTGAAGCGGGCAAGGCGAAGCCCCGCGGCGATCGCATAGATCAAGGCGGCGATCCAGCCGAGCGAACGAGCCTGATCGAGAGCAAAAACATATACGACGAGCGCGGGCGCGACGCCGAAATTGACGATATCGGCAAGCGAATCCATCTGCCCGCCGAATTTCGAGGTCGCCTTCATCAGCCGCGCCACGCGCCCGTCAATCCCGTCGAGGAATGCAGCGAGCAGCACCATAGCGACCGCGAGCTCGTAACGGTTCTCGAAAGCGAGCCGGATGCCGGTCAACCCCGCGCAGATCGCCAGAATGGTGATGAGGTTTGGAAAGACGAGGCGGAAGGGGATCTCGCGCAGGCGCGGACCGCGGGCTGAATCATCCGGCCCGTTTGGCTCGAAAGGCGGAAAGGGTGTTTCCATGTCACTTCCAATCGTTCCTAGAGCAACTTCGCCAAAGGCGCGGTGGTTCCATGCTTTAGCTGCGGCGGCTGATGACGGGGCCCTTGGCCGAGGCGAATTCGGCGATGACCGTCTCCCCGGCAATCGCCGTCTGGCCGAGCGAAACGCGTGGTGCCGCGCCGGCGGGCAGGAACACGTCGAGTCGCGAGCCGAAACGGATCAGTCCGAAGCGTTCGCCGGCGTCCAGAGGCTCGTTGGTGTTTGCCCAGCAGAGGATACGCCGCGCCACCAGGCCGGCAATCTGTACGACACCGATCTGGCCGTGCCGGGTTTCGATCACCAGTCCGTTGCGCTCGTTGTCTTCGCTGGCCTTGTCGAGCTCGGCGTTGACGAAGCTGCCGGAGCGGTAGTTTATGCTGACGATGCGCCCGCGCATCGGCGCCCGGTTCACATGGCAGTTGAAGACGTTCATGAAGACCGAGATGCGCAGCATCGGCTCCGAGCCGAGGTCGAGCTCCGCCGGCGGGGTCACCATCTGGATCGCCGAGACCCTGCCGTCGGCCGGAGAGATCACGAGATCGTCGTCCTGCGGGGTCACCCGCTCGGGATCACGGAAGAAATAGGCGCACCAGAGCGTAAAGATCATACCGATCCAGAAGAGCGGCTCGAAGATCCAGCCAAGGACCAGCGACGCGACGAAGAAGGCGGCGACGAAGGGATAACCCTCCTTGTGCACGGGCACGATCGTGTTGCGAACCGTGTTGAACAGGCTCATGGCTGCCGGTCTCCTTGCTTTTCGTTTTTTGCTGGTTAGCGAAAAACCAGCTCTTGAGCAATGCCGCGGCTCTGGCCCTGGTTCCGACGTCACGGTTCTGAACAACAAAAGCCGGTAACGCTACCCAGTCACCAGCGTAAATGTGGAATCGCTAACGTTTTGACCCCACTTTGACCTTTTAACCGCCGTGGGCCTGATGCGGACATCAGACGATTGCAGAACTCGGTCGCTCGCACACGGATTTTGCGACAAGAATTCCTCTCATTTTTTTGATGGCTGAGGTCAGTCGTTGAACCCGGGATTTCCGCAGCAGCAGAAAGCTTCCTCGAAATAGCTTGCGAATCGCATAAGTGTGTGCTTATGTGTCCGCATGGTTGAGAATGACTTTTTCCGAGCTTTGGCAGACCCGACCCGCCGTGCGATCTTTGAGAAACTGGCGGCAGGGAGCATGAACGCTAGTGCCCTGCGCGAGGGCATGGAGATTAGCCAGCCGGCGATGTCGCAACACCTCGCAGTTCTGCGAAGTGCAAAGCTCGTGAGGGAACAACGACAGGGTCGTTTCGTGAATTACGAAGTCAACCCCGATGGGTTGGCTCTCATCGCCCAGTGGCTCGCAAAATACCGCGCCTATTGGCCGGAGCGTATCGCAGCACTCAAAGTCTTGCTGAAGGACATGGATCAATGAACGAAGGGAAGACCAAGGAGCAGGATAGCGGCGTCGAGTTGGAGTTTGACTTGGGCGATCCACCGCAAAAGGTCTGGCGCGCCGTCACCATTCCCGAACTTCGGGAAAGGTGGTTGCCGAAGGAAGCATTGGCTGATCCCGATGCGATCACCGTCACCCCCGGCCAGGAAGTTCGCTACAAACTGCGTGACGAAAACCCGCCTTTCGTTGAAAGCACCGTGACGTTCACGATCACCCCGAATGCCACTGGCGGCACCTGCCTTCGGATCGTCCACGAACTGACGGACGCAAGATTCGATGGAATGGCAAGAGCGCCGGCCAACAGCAACAGCCCGCTCCTCATGCTCGCCGCCTGACACGGCAAGCCTTCCCCTTAAATTCTGAAAGTCTGGAGGTCGCCGATGCGCGAAGCGATGCAACTCGTCCCTATGGTCATAGAACAGTCCAGCCGCGGGGAGCGATCCTTTGATATCTATTCCCGGCTTCTGCGCGAGCGGATTATCTTCCTCAATGGCGAGGTCAACGATACCGTTTCGGCGCTCGTCTGCGCGCAACTGCTGTTTCTGGAAGGGGAGAACCCCAACAAGCCGATCAACCTCTATATCAATTCGCCGGGCGGCGTCGTGACCAGCGGCCTAGCCATGTACGACACCATGCGCTTCATCCATGCGCCGGTTCATACACTTTGCATGGGGACGGCCCGTTCAATGGGATCGTTCCTGCTGATGGCAGGCGAACCCGGCGAAAGAGCCGCATTACCCAATGCCAGCATCCTCATCCACCAGCCCTCCGGCGGCTTTCAAGGTCAGGCTTCCGACATGCTGATTCATGCCGAGGAAATTTTAAAGACCAAGCAGCGCATGACGCGGCTCTACGCGGAGCATTGCGGACGGCCGTACGAAGACTTTGAGCGCGGGATGGATCGCGACCGCTTTATGACGGCGGAGGAAGCGCTTGAATGGGGTCTTATAGACCGTATTCTGAAGGTTCGGGAAGACACGATCAGCCTATAAGCCTTGCCGAAATTTTGATTAAAGCGACACTTGCTTTCTCAATTTCTGCGATGTCACAGAATTGGGGGCGGCCTATGGCCGCGCTTTGGCGCATAGTTGCCATCGTGCTTCAAGGGGAAACGCTACCGCCTCCCGCTTCAGCCTGCCGGGGCAAGCCGCGTGACCACGCCCATCTCGTCGCTTTCGCGCACCTGCTTCAAATGCTCCTCGGCCTGTGTCGCCTCGCGCTGACGATTCCACATCGAGGCGTAGAGGCCGTTCCTTTCAAGCAGGGCGGCATGCGTGCCGCGCTCGGCGATCTCGCCGCTTTTGAGCACGATGATCTCGTCGGCGCCGATGACGGTAGAAAGCCGGTGGGCGATAACCAAGGTCGTCCGGTTCTTCGAGACCACGTCGAGGGCTGTCTGGATTTCTCGTTCCGTGGTCGTGTCGAGGGCTGATGTCGCCTCGTCGAGGATCAGGATCGGCGGTGCCTTCAGGATGGTGCGGGCGATCGCCACACGCTGCTTCTCGCCGCCGGAAAGCTTGAGCCCGCGCTCGCCGACCTTGGTATCGAAGCCTTCTGGCAGCGCCTCGATGAAATGGGCGATCTGCGCCACCTCAGCCGCTGCAAACACCTCGCTATCGCTCGCCGATGTGCGGCCGTAGCGGATATTGTAGGCCACAGTGTCGTTGAACAGCACCGTATCCTGCGGCACCATCCCGATCACCGAGCGCAGGCTCTTCTGCGTCACCGTGCGGATATCCTGGCCGTCGATGGTGATCGTGCCGCTCTGGATATCGTAGAAACGGTAGAGCAGCCGCGACAGCGTCGATTTGCCGGCACCCGACGGCCCGACGACGGCGACCGTCTTGCCGGCCGGCACGTCGAATGAAATGCCTTTGAGGATCGGACGGGCCTGGTCGTAGGCGAAGTGCACGTCCTTGAAGGAGATCGCACCTTTGCCGATACTGAGCTCTGTGGCATCGGGCGCGTCCTTGACCTCGGCCTTCACCTCGAGCAGGTCGAACATCTGCTCGATGTCGGTCAAGCCCTGGCGGATTTCGCGGTAGACGAAACCGATGAAGTTAAGCGGTACGGAAAGCTGCAGCAGCATCGAATTGACGAAGACGAAGTCACCGATCGTCTGCTCACCACGCTGCACCGCCAGCGCCGACAGTACCAGCATGATGGTCGTGCCGATGCCAAAAATGACGCCTTGGCCGAAGTTCAGCCAGCCGAGCGACGTCCAGACATCTGTCGCCGCCTTCTCGTAGCGCTCCATGGATTTGTCGAAGCGTTTGGCCTCCATCTCCTCGTTGCCGAAATATTTGACGGTCTCGAAATTGAGGAGGGAGTCGATCGCCTTGGTGTTGGCGTCGGTGTCGCTGTCGTTCATCGACCGGCGAATGGCGATGCGCCAGTCGGATGCGCGGATCGTGAACCAGATGTAGGCCCAGACGGTAAAGGCGGTGATGGCAAGATAGGAGAAGCCGTAGCCCCACCAGAAAATCACCGCCGTCAACAGGAATTCGATGACGGTCGGAACGGAATTGAGGATCGTGAAACGCACGATGGTCTCGATGCCCTTGGTGCCGCGCTCGATGATGCGCGACAGCCCGCCGGTCTTGCGCTCCAGATGGAAGCGCAGCGACAACTCGTGCATATGCACGAATGTCTTGTAGGCGAGTTGGCGCACCGCATGTTGCCCGACACTGGCAAAGAGCGCGTCGCGCAGTTGATTGAGCCCGAGCTGGATCAGCCGGGTAACGTTATAGGCGATGACAAGAGCGATGGCCCCGGCAAGGAGCGGCGGTACCGCGCCGACAAGGTCGATCTTGCCGTTCAACGCATCGGTTGACCACTTGAAGAAATAGGGAACAAGTAGCAGGACGAACTTGGAGATCAGCAGATAGACCGACGCCCAGACGACACGCATCTTGAGGTCGGTTCGCCCGGCCGGCCACATATAGGGCCAGAGGTTGAAAAGCGTCTGCAGTAAATGTGATTCCGAGACTGTCTTGCCGTTTGCCATGCCGTATCTCCAGTCCGGATGCTTCAATTCGATGTCCGACAAGGCGTGGAGCAGGTCCGCGCCTGAAGCGCCTGTCCAACTCCCCGAACCGCCACCGCCAGATAGGGTGTGGGCCCGACGAATACAACACATGCGGAGTTGAGGAAAAGCGAAGCCGGGCGCTTCTTCCGCCCGGCTTCGTCGTGTCGCATGGCAGCGCCATGCGTCTTATCGGAACGCAAAGGACCCGCAACATTCCAATCCATGCATCATGCTTTCCGAAAATGGATTCCGATCTTCGGGCCGATGCGCTGAATGCAGCGTTTTAGAGGTGCTGCTTGGAGAGCCGTTTGCGGTGCAACTCCTCGGCGTTCGGCAGCGCGTCCTTCGGCAGGCCGAAAATCTGGCCGGGGCGAATTCGATCCGGGTCGATGATCTTGTCCTCGTTGGCGATGTAGATCGTCGTATAGCGCACGCCGAGGCCATAAGTCCGGCGCGAGATTTGCCACAGCGTGTCGCCGCGGCGAATGATGACTGCTGCATTGTTTGCCGTCAGCGGCGCCTGTTCGATCGTCTTCGGCTGATCGCCGGCGACATTGTTTGCAGCCGGTGCGGGCGCTGCGGGCGCGTTGGTCAGTTCGCCCATGATCGCACCCAGCCCGTCGAGCCCAGCGCCGACCGATTTTGCATCTTTCGGCAGATCCTGCAGCACTTTCAGCGCCCGGGCGGCGGTCTGCGACGAGGAGCCGGAGGCCTGCTTGAAGCTGTCCGACGCATCCGCCGCCGGGCGGAAGTCGGCGACCGAGCGCAGAGCAAATTCCGTTGCCGAGCGAGCCGCCGCAAGCTGTTCGGCGCCGGGCAGCTTGCCGTCGGCAAACAACCCCTTCAACAGGCCGAACGCCTTGCCGGCTTCAGCCTTGAGCTTGCCGAGTTCACCCTCGTCGAGCGCCACCATCGAGGAAGCGCCGCCTGCATCGGCCGGGCCGGCTTGAGCGGCGACCCGCACCTGGTCGCCCGCTGGCCGGTTGAAGTTCACGGCGGCCCGCACGATCACCTTGCCCGTCGGATCGACGACGTCGACTCGGATCTTGTGGTCGCCAACCGAGAGTGCCGCTACGCCATCGATGACAAAATGACCGTCGGGGCCGGCAGTGTCCTGGCCGATAAGGTTGTCGTCGGCATAACCGAGTACCTTGGCGTTGGCGCGCGCCGTGCCGGCAATGAAGATCTTGTTGCCCTCGATCTCGACGGCGTTGACCATCACATCGGGCGCAGTGGGCTTATCGGTCTCGGCAGCACCGGGAACGGCCGGCGCCGCATCTGTGTCGCCGGCGGCGGCATTGGGCAGGCCGGGCGTCTGCAGCGCCAGCTCACCGGTCGGTGCAGCCGTTGCAGCCGGAGCGGTCGCGGTTTCTCCGGTTGCCGGCTTGTCCGCAGGCGGCGCCATCGGACTGGAGGCGTCCGCGACTTCGGTCCCGCCGGTCGGCGCAGTGATGATGCGGCTCGCTGCGCCGGGCTTGGAGACCATGGCGAGCAGATTGGCGGCATTGCCGTCCTTCGGCACAGAAACGGTGGCGACTTCTTCCGAAAGCGCGACCTTGCCATCCTTTCCAGTCACCTTGAGTACGAGTTGGTGATCCCCGGCTGGAAGCGGATTGTCGAGGACGGCGGCGAAGTCACCGCTCGGACCGATATCGGCCGTCGTCACCACCTTTTCGCCGTCGAGCACTTCGAGCTTGCCGTTCGGCTCGGCGGAGCCGGCGATGACGGTGGATCCATCTGGCTCGACGCGCAGGACGTCGAAGGCGGGAAGCTTTGGGCCGGCATTTGCGGTGACTGGTTCGGGCGCGCCGTTCAGCGCGGCCTCGGCCTTGGCAAGCGCAGCAGCCGCATCCGCCATGTTTTCCGGCAGCGACTGCACGATGGCGAGCGCCTTGGCGCCGCCTTCCTTAACTTTGGTGGCCGCGGCCCGGGTCGCGGGATCGATACCCTCGGGAACGGTGATGCCGACAAGTGCCGTGAGTGCATTGACGGTCTTGGTCTTGGCGGCGGTGAAGACATCGATGGCCGGGCTTTTGCCGTCGGCAAACAGCGCCTTGAGCTCGCCGAGCGCCGCGCCGGCATCGGCCGAGAGGCGCTTGACCTGATCAGCGACCGCAGTCGAGTCGGCAACCGCAGTGCGTGATGTCTTTGCCGCTTCGTTAACCGTGTTCTTGAGCTCCGTGCCCGCCTGGTTGATGGCGTCGCCGACCTTGGATGCATCGCCGCCGATGCGCGGCATGACGACGAATACCATCAGTAGGATTGCGATTACGAGCACTGCAAGGGCCAGCAAGCCGGCACGGTTCTTCATCATTATGTCTCCCAAGGCGGCAATTTGCCGTAGTAACCGAAATTGCTAGCGATTTCCGATGCTTTTCACAAGCATTCAAAGCAATTCGGCAAGCCGGGCATGCGTCTTTTCAGTCAATTTTCTTGACTGCATTGAAATGGAATAGTTGTTTTGCCCTATGACCGAACAATCTGTATCGATTCGATCCATCTGCGTTTACTGCGGCTCAAGGCCGGGACGCGATCCTTCCCACATGGCGGCCGGGCGTGCTCTCGGAAGAGAGATCGCCGAGTACGGCCTGCGCCTCGTCTATGGCGGAGGTACCAAAGGCATCATGGGCGCGGTTGCGAGCGGGGTGCTTTCAGGCGGCGGTCAGGTGACGGGTATCATCCCGGAATTTCTGATCGATATGGAAGCGACTCGCCATTCGCTCGGTCAGCTCAACGAACTCATTGTAACCCCTGACATGCATGCGCGCAAACATACGATGTTCGAGCGTTCCGATGCCTTCGTCGCGCTGCCCGGCGGCATCGGCACGCTGGAAGAGATCGTCGAGATCATGACCTGGGCCCAGCTTGGCCGTCATGAAAAGCCGATGGTTTTTGCCAATATCAACGGTTTCTGGGATCCGATGATGGAGCTGATACGGCATATGACCGAAGAAGGCTTCCTCCATACCGCCCACCGGGTGCAGCCGCTCGTGGTCGACGACGTAACCGGCATCATCCCGGCGATCATGACACAGGCATCCCAGCTCGCCGGCGATCGCGACGGCGAGGACGAGGTGATCTCTAAGATGTAGGCGGGCTCTAGCGCCCGCGGCTTCCTTTAAGCATCGACCAGCTATAGAGGAACAGCCCCGCCCAGATCAGTGGGAAGGCGATCATGCGCGCCGTGCCGAGCGGCTCTTGAAAGGCGAAGACGGCGATCAGGAAGATCATCGTCGGCGCGATATACTGCATGATGCCGATCGTCGAGAGCTTCAGGAGCTTGGCGCCGTTGGCATAGATCATCAGCGGCACGGCGGTGACGACACCGCAGCCGAGCAGCAGGGTCGTATCGGCAAGACCGGTACGGTAGAAATGGCCCAGGCCGCTGCCGTATTCGAGATAGAGGATGTAGACGAGGGCCGGTCCGCTGAGGATCAGAACTTCGAGGAAGAAGCCCTGGTTGGGCCCTAGCGGCAGCGTCTTGCGCAGCAGGGCATAGAACCCCCAGCTGACTGCCAGCGTCAGCGCCACCCATGGAATGCCGCCGTTATCGAATGCGAGAATGGCGACGGCAAGTGCCGCAAGCGCGATCGCCGCGATCTGCAGCGGCTGCAGCCTTTCCTTGAGCAGCACCGCGCCGAGAAAAATGCTGAACAGCGGATTGATAAAATAGCCAAGTGCTGCATCAAGCGCATGGCCGGCGCCGATCGCCCAGACATAGGTGCCCCAGTTGACGGTAATCAGCAACGCCGTCAGCGCCCCCATTGCCAGCATGCGCGGCGAGCGCAGCGCTGCGCGGATATCCGCTGTGCGCCCAAGCAGGACTAACACGATCCCGGCCAGCGGCAGCGACCAGACGATGCGGTGGGCAATGACTTCGGCCGGCGGAATATGTGCCACCGCCTTCATGTAGAAGGGCAGGAAGCCCCAGAGCAGATAGGCTGTCAGCGCAAAGGCGAAACCGCGCGGACTATCTTCGTTCTTGGCCAGTGGAACGGATGCATCGGTCGACATCGGGTGTTTCCATCTTTGTTCTTCTTCTGATCCGGCCTAGCTTAAGCGCCGTGAATAGGCCAATTCATTTCGTTGAATAAAGGCTGAGCGGATTTGAAGCGGAGGCCAAGCGATGGAATGCAGGCGGCGGAGAGTTATTCCGCCGCGATCTTGCCGGCCAGCTGCCGGTTCTTCATCAGCTTGTAGATCACCGAGTCCATCAGCGCCTGGAATGAGGCATCGATAATGTTTTCCGAGACGCCGACCGTCCACCAGCGTATGCCGTCGCTGTCGGTGGATTCGATCAGCACGCGGGTGATTGCCGCCGTGCCGCCATTGAGGATGCGCACCTTGAAATCGGCCAGCACCAGATCGTCGATCTCGTGCTGGTACTTGCCAAAATCCTTGCGCAGCGCCAGGTCGAGCGCGTTGACGGGTCCCTCTGCCTCGGCAACCGACATCAGCGTCTGCCCGTCGATGGTGATCTTCACCACGGCTTCGGAGACGATCTTGATGCGGCCGTGCGAATCGAAGCGCCGTTCGATCATCACCCGGAAGCCGTCGATCGAAAAGAAATTGGGAATGGTGCCCAGCGTGCGGTGCGCCAATAGTTCGAAGCTCGCATCGGCGCCCTCATAGGCATAGCCGGAAGCCTCGCGCTCCTTGACGATCGAGATCAGGAGATCGAGCTTCGGATCGTCCTTGGCGACGATAATGCCGCGACGCTTGAGGGCATTGATGAAGTTCGCCTTGCCGCCCTGGTCCGACACCATGACCTTGCGGAAATTACCCACGCTTTCCGGCGGCACGTGTTCGTACGTGCGCGGATCTTTCAGCAGAGCGGAAGCATGGATGCCAGCCTTGGTGGCGAAGGCGGACGCGCCGACATAAGGCATCTGATGTTCCGGTGAGCGGTTGAGCAGCTCATCGAAGGCGTGCGAGAGCCGGGTGAGGTTGAGCAGCCTCTCCTCGTCGATCGCCGTTTCGAAACGGGTGTTGTAGGCGCTTTTCAGCGCCAGCGTCGGGATCAGCGTCACAAGATTGGCGTTGCCGCAGCGCTCGCCGATGCCATTCAAGGTCCCCTGGATCTGCCGGACGCCCGCCTCAACCGCAGCAAGTGAATTGGCGACCGCCTGGCCGGTATCGTTATGGGCGTGAATGCCCAGACAGCGGCCGGGAACGCCTGCGGCGATCACCGCCTCGACGATGGCGCGCACCTCCGGCGGCTGCGTGCCGCCATTCGTGTCGCAGAGCACGACCCAGCGGGCGCCGCTTTCATAAGCCATCTTCGCGCAGGCGATCGCATAGGCCGGATTGGCCTTGAATCCGTCGAAGAAGTGCTCGCAATCGACGATCGCCTCCTTGCCCGCGCCGACCGCCGCCTTGACGCTTTCGGCGATGCATTCGAGATTTTCCTCGTTGGTGCAGCCGAGCGCCACGGCGACATGGTAATCCCAGCTCTTGGCGACGAAGCAGATGGCATCGCCTTTCGACTGCAGCAATCCGGCGATGCCCGGATCGTTGGAGACCGAAACGCCCGCCCGCTTCGTCATGCCGAAGGCGACGAAACTGGCCCGGCTGGTGTGCTTCTCGCTGAAGAAGGCGGTGTCCGTCGGGTTAGCTCCGGGATATCCGCCTTCGACGTAATCGAGGCCGAACTCGTCCAGCATCGCCGCGATCGCAATCTTGTCCTCGACGGAAAAGTCGATGCCGGGCGTCTGCTGCCCGTCCCGGAGCGTCGTGTCGAAGAGATAGATGCGTTCTTTCATGTGGTTTCCTCCCGACGGGCGGGTGTTGTTGTTCTGCGGATGCTGGCCCTCATGCGGCTGCCGCTACCCTTTTCCCCGTTCTGACGGGAGAAGGGAAGGCCGCACCGTATCGCGGGGCACGTCCCGTCTCCCCGCGTGCGGGGAGAGGGCTAGGGTGAGGGGCCGCCCCGACACCAACAATCAGTCTTGCTTCCCGGCGAACTTATCCGTCGCCCGGATCAGCCGATCGAGAATTCCCGGCTCCGAATAGGCATGGCCGGCGCCCTCGATCAGGTGGAACTCCGCCTTCGGCCAGGCCTTGTGCAGCAGCCAGGCATATTTGGCCGGGCAGGGCATGTCATAGCGACCGTGCACGATCACGCCCGGAATATCCCTGAGCCTGCCGGCGTCGCGGATCAACTGCCCTTCATCCATCCAGCCGGCATTGACGAAGAAGTGGTTCTCGATGCGAGCGAATGCATAGGCGAATTCCGCCTCCTGGAATTTGCCGCTCGTCGAAGGTTCGGGCAGCAGCGTGATCGTTTCGCCTTCCCATATGCTCCAGGCTTGCGCGGCCTGGAGGCGCACGTTCCTGTCATCGTGCGTCAGGCGGCGATGATAGGCATGCATCATTTCATGGCGCTCTTCCGGGGGAATAGGAGCGACGAAACGCTCCCACTTGTCCGGGAACATTTCCGACACGCCGAACTGGTAGTACCAGTCGAGCTCTGCCTTGGTCAGCGTGTAGATGCCGCGCAGGATGAGCTCGGATACGCGTTCGGGATGGCTCTCGGCATAGGCGAGCGCCAGCGTCGAGCCCCAGGAGCCGCCGAACACCTGCCATTTGTCGACGCCGGCCATTTCGCGCAGCCGCTCGATATCGGCGACGAGGTGCCAGGTGGTGTTGGCAGTCAGTTCCGCATGCGGGGTCGACTTGCCGCAGCCGCGTTGGTCGAACAGCATGACGTCGTAGAGGGCGGGATCAAAAAGCCGGCGGTGGGAAGGTGATATGCCGCCGCCCGGGCCGCCATGCAGGAAGACGGCGGGTTTGGCACCGGGCGTTCCCGAGCGTTCCCAGTAGATCACGTGGCCGTCGCCGACATCGAGATGGCCAGAGGCATAAGCTTCGATCTCGGGATAGAGCGTGCGCAGGATCTCGGTCATATTTTCACGCCTTTTGCGGGCCACACTTGGGTGTCGTGATCGGGATGCTGAAAGGAGATGATCGCCTCCTGGCGGGCGTAGAAATCCGGATCCTTGTGCACCGGCGCATCGAAGATCGTCTCGACCCATGGCAGGCGGGCGTCATAATTGACCTGGATCTGCGGCGCGAGATCGCTGCGGTCGTCGAAGGTGCCGATCGCAAGCTCCAGGCCGCCGGGATGGCGATAGGTCATCGGCGTGCCGCAATTGCTGCAGAAGCCGCGGTCGATATTGATCGAGGATTGAAAGTAGCTCGGCTCGCCGCGTGTCCACTCCATCCCTTCTTCCGGGGCGGTGACCAGCGCGGAGAAGAAACCGCCGAACTGTTTCTGGCACATGCGGCAATGGCAGATCGAGGGTCTCCCCAGCGCGCCCGATATCCGGAAACGCACGGCGCCGCACTGGCATCCGCCTGTTCTTATCCTATCCGTCATTAGATCTCTCCGAGTGGCCAGCTTAAGTGTCGTTGTCGGGATGCTGGTGGTTCGTTGCAGCGATCGCGTTTTCCCGGTCGGGTGTTTCAGGCTCTGGTTCCACCGGCAGGCTATCGAGCGCGTGAAACCAAGACATCTTCCGGTCGGTATTCGATTGCATCAGCGGCCGGACCGCATCGGGCTCATCAAGTGAGCCGAGGGCGATGTTGATGAAGTCCGCTTCCGGAATATCGTAGAACAGCGGCGTGCCGCAATCGCCGCAAAGCCGCGACGAACGAGATCGGAGGAGTGGAACCACTTCGGCTCACCGCGCGTCAGCTCGAAATGATCGCGCTTGGCCGCTGCAAGCGGCAGGAAATAGTTGCCGGCTGCCTTCTGGCACATGCGGCAGTGGCAGATATGGGGGTAGCCGAGTTCGCCGCGTGCGAGATAGCGAACCGCGCCGCACTGGCATCCTCCGGTCTGTCTCGTCGTCTCCATCAGGCATGATCCTCCGGCGGCCAGACCGGTGTATCGTGGTCGGGGTGCTGATAGGAAATCAGTTCGTGCAGAAAAGAGCCTGCCGTCAGATCCGCTTCGGTCCGTTCCCCGGGCAGTTCGTGCAGGTGATCGACGAAGCCGATCTTGCCTTCCACACCCCATTGAATGGTCGGCGGCAGCTGCGACGGATCGTCGAAAGCGCCCGCAGCAATGGCCATCCCATCCGGAGCCTCATAGGTCAGGGGCGTGCCGCAATCGCCGCAGAAACCACGCTCGACGAAATTCGACGAGCGAAACCTTTTGCGCTCCCCCCGGGTCCATTGGAAATCGGCGCCACGCACCGAAACCAACGGTGCATAATAAGCCCCGAACGCCTTCTGGCACATGCGGCAATGACAGATCGACGAGTCCTTGAGTTCGCCGCTGACGCGAAAACGGATCGCGCCGCACTGGCACCCGCCGGTATAGGTCTTGGTCATGGCAGATCCTTTCCGATGGGGCGAGCGGGCGCTCCCCCCTTGTGGGGGAGATGCCCGGCAGGGCAAAGGGGGATATTTCTCGCCGCCCAACCCATCCTACCGCTTGACCTCCCACGTCGTCACGCGCTCGCCTGTTGCGGCATCCTTGCCGTCCTTCAGCTGGATGCCCTTTGCCGTCAGCTCGTCGCGCATCTTGTCGGCCTCGGTGAAATTCTTCGCCCTGAGCATTTCGAGACGCATGGCGACCAGCGCATCGACCGCGGCTGCGAACGCTTCGTCGATTTCGATTTTCTTCGGCAGCACCCCGAGAAGCGCCGCACTTGCCGCGAAGACGGCATCGTTGCCGGATTGCGCCAGCGCATGTAGCGCCTGCACGGCGGCGACTGTATTGAGGTCGTCCGCCAGCGCGGTCAGCACGCTGTCATCGGGCACGGCATCGCCGGCCTCCGTCGGCGGCCATTTGGCGAGCAGGCGTTCGGCCTCTTCCAGCCGCTTGATCGAGAAATCGATCGGCTCCCGATAGTGCGTCATAAGCATGGCAAGGCGCAGCACTTCGCCCGGCCATTTGCGGCCGCCGAAGGTTTCCGTATGCAGCAGCTCGTGGATTGTGACGAAATTGCCCTCCGACTTCGACATCTTGCGGCCCTCGACCTGCACGAAGCCGTTGTGCATCCAGACATACGCCATCACCGAGGTTCCGTGGGCGCAGCGCGACTGGGCGATCTCGTTTTCATGATGCGGGAAGATAAGGTCCAGCCCGCCGCCGTGAATGTCGAAGACATCGCCGAGATAGCGCCTGCTCATCGCGGAGCACTCGATATGCCAGCCGGGCCGGCCGCGGCCCCATGGGCTGTCCCAGCCGGGCTCGTTTTGACTCGACAGCTTCCAGAGCACAAAGTCGCCCGGGCTCTTCTTGTGTGCGTCGACGGCGACGCGGGCGCCGGCCTGCTGCTCATCGAGCGGCCGCTTCGAAAGCTGGCCGTAATCGGCCATCGATTTGGTGTCGAACAGCACTTCGCCTTCCGCCACATAGGCATGCCCGTTGCCGATCAGCTTCTCGATGATCACGATCATCTCTGCGATATTGTCAGTGGCGCGCGGCTCGACATTCGGCTCCAGGCAACCGAGCTCGGTGACATCGGCGTGAAACTGCGTCTCGGTCTTTTCGGTGACGGCGCGGATCGCTTCGTTAAGCGGCAGGTGCGGATGATCTCTCAGCGCCCGCGCATTGATCTTGTCGTCGACGTCGGTGATGTTGCGGGCATAGGTGACGTGATTTTCGCCATAGACATGGCGCAGCAGCCGGAACAGCACGTCGAAGACGATGACCGGCCGGGCATTGCCGATATGGGCGAAATCATAGACGGTGGGGCCGCAGACATACATGCGGACATTATCGGGATCGATCGGCGCAAAGACCGACTTTTCCCGCGTCAGCGTGTTGTACAGCTTCAGTTCCGGCGTGCGGCCCATTTCACTCTCCCAAATGCACGATCAGAAATATCGCGACCGGCAGGCCGGGGCGTTTCGCATCTTGACTATTGGGGAGACGAAAACGGCCAGGCCAGCGCGTGCGCTAGCGAATAATCTTTCCGCAGATAATGCAGATAACCGTTTTCATGCCGCGTTTTATGGCGCGGGAATGGCTTTTGGTCAAGAGGGGCGAGGAAGGATCGGCGGCAACTGGAGCGACCTATCCGGTGCGGTATGTCCCCGGAGACCCGTCTGCCATTTTCGTGGCGCAGATCGAGTATAGGTGCTTGGCATGCTGCTGAAAATACGGGAGGAATGAGTGGGGAGCGTTGTCGGTGGACGATTCGGTGCGGCTGCAATTCTGGTGGTCGCATTCGCCGCATATTTCGCATACGATTTCGGCATGCTTCGCTTCAACAATCCGTCCTTATCGCGCTATCCGATCCAAGGCATCGATGTCAGCCATCACCAGGGCGACATCGATTGGAAGACGGTGGCCGCGCAGCCGAGCGTTCGCTTCGCGATCATGAAGGCGACCGAAGGCGGTGACCACAAGGATTCCAGGTTCGCCGAGAACTGGCAGCGTGCCGGAGATGCAGGAGTGGTGAGGGGCGCCTACCATTTTTTCACTTTCTGCCGTCCGGGCAAGGATCAGGCGCAGAATTTTCTGGCGACGGTGCCGAAGGCGCCGCAAACCCTGCCGATCGCAATCGATCTGGAATTTGTCGGCAATTGCAACAAGGTCCCGACGGTCGAGGAAATGGCGACGGAGGTGAATGCCTTCGTCACAGAGCTGAAAGACACCTTTCCGGAAAAGCCGATCTTCTACGTCACGCAGGAATTCTTCGATCAATATCTGAAGGGCAATGAGGCCCGGTTCCCCGAGCATTACCTTTGGCTGCGAAGCGTGTTCAAGGAACCGGCGCAGGAAGGCTGCAGTCGTTGGTCGATCTGGCAATTTGCCGACAACGGCGCCGTGGACGGCATTCGGGGAGCGGTGGACCTCAATGTCCAATGCCCTTCGGAAACAGGCTTCGCAGATCTGTTCCCTGCCGTTGCTGCAAACTGAGGCGCGGGACCAAGTCGCGCAAAAGCGTGCAACGGTTTTGCGTCGGCGACACGCGCGAAAACGAAACCTGAAGCGCGACGAGCAATCTGAGGATCGAAACGCGCTTTGGCCTATTCCGGCAGGCGGTAATCGGCGAGCTTGTTTTCCCGTACGATGTACAGCTTGCCCGTCTCTGTCACGCCGGGGCCTAGCAGCGGCAGGATCGCCTTGGCGACCTCGGAGGGATGCGGCAGCGTCTGCGGATCTTCGCCGGGGACCGCCTGCGCCCGCATGGCCGTGCGGGTCGCGCCCGGATCGACGCTGGTGATGCGCAACGCCGTCGACCGCGTCTCGCCGGCCCAGGTGCGCGCCAGCGCCTCGACGGCGGCCTTCGACGCGGAATAGGCGCCCCAGAAGGGACGGCACTTATGCGCGGCCCCTGAAGACAGGATTACGGCGCGGCCCGCATCCGAGCGGGCGAGCAACGGATCGACCGAGCGGATCAGCCGCCATGTGGCCGTCACGTTGATCGTCATCACCTTCTCGAACACCTTCGCCTCGATATGGCCGATCGGAGAAATGACGCCGAGCACGCCGGCATTGGCGACGAGGATGTCGAGCTTGCCCCAGCGCTCGAAGATCGAGCCGCCGAGCGCGTCGATCGCATTCATGTCGGCAAGGTCGAAGGGCACGAGGGTCGCGCTGCCGCCGACGGCTTTGATCGCATCGTCGAGGTCCTCAAGCCCGCCAACCGTGCGCGCGCAGGCGATGACATGGGCGCCGGCTTTGGCAAGTTCCAGGGCTGTGAAGTAGCCGATGCCGCGCGACGCACCGGTGACGAGTGCGATCCTGCCCTCAAGATTGATGTTCATCTGTCCGGTTCCGGATTTGCTTGCGAAGGTGAGGGGCGCAATAGGCCCCTCGGAAGCGAAAGTCAAAGCGGCAGCGGCTCAGCCGTTGCTGGCAAGCATCGAAAGCTTGTTGCCCATGGACTCGCCGTTTTTGTCGAGCAGCCGGGTCGGATAGTCACCGGTGAAGTAGTGGTCGGTGAACTGCGGGCGGGCCGGGTTGCGGTCCTCGCTGCCGACGGCGCGGTAAAGCCCGTTGATCGACAGGAAGGCAAGCGAATCCGCGCCGATATATTTGGCCATGGCTTCGACGTCGGCATACTGGTTGGCGAGAAGCTTGTCGGCGTCCGGTGTGTCGATGCCATAGAAATCCGGGAAGAAGATCATCGGGCTTGCGACGCGGATATGGACCTCGCGCGCACCGGCCTCGCGGATCATCTGAACGATCTTCAGCGACGTCGTGCCGCGCACGATGGAATCATCCACCAGCACGACGCGTTTGCCTTCGATCATCGCACGGTTGGCGGAATGCTTCAGCTTGACGCCGAAGGCGCGGATCTGCTGCGTCGGCTCGATAAAGGTGCGGCCGACATAGTGGTTGCGGATGATGCCGTATTCGAAGGGGATGCCGCTTTCCTGCGCATAGCCGAGCGCTGCGGGCGTGCCCCCGTCCGGCACGGGCACGACGACATCGGCATCGACAGGCGATTCTTTGGCGAGATTCATGCCCATGTTCTTGCGCGTCGTATAGACGTTGCGGCCGCCGACCACTGAATCCGGGCGGGCGAAGTAGACATATTCGAACAGGCAGAGACGTTCCGGCTGCGGCTTGCTGGGCTTGCGGGCATCGATGCTGATCGAGCCGTCAGGCTGGATTTCGCAGATGATGACCTCACCGTTTTCGACGTCGCGGATGAATTTGGCGCCGATGATGTCGAGCGCGCAGGTTTCCGAGCAGAATATCGGCTTGCCGTCCAGCTCTCCCATCACAAGCGGACGGATGCCGGTGGGATCGCGCGCGGCAATCAGCTTCGTGCGGGTCATGGCAAGCATCGAATAGCCGCCTTCCATCTGGCGGATGGCGTCGATGAATCGGTCGGAGGTGGAAGCGTGGCGGGAGCGGGCGATGAGATGCAGGACGACCTCGGTATCGGAGGTCGACTGACAGATGGCGCCGGTTGCGATAATCTGGCGGCGCAGCGTTAGGCCATTGGTGAAATTGCCGTTGTGGGCAATGGCGATGCCGCCTTCTTCCAGCTCGGCAAACAGCGGCTGCACGTTGCGCATCGCCACTTCGCCTGTCGTGGAGTAGCGCGTGTGACCGATCGCTATGCTGCCGGGAAGGCGGGCGAGGGTCATCGGATTTGTATAGTGGTCGCCGACAAGGCCCATATGGCGCTCCTGATAGAAGCGCTTGCCGTCGAAGGAGACGATGCCGGCAGCTTCCTGTCCGCGGTGCTGCAGGGCATGCAGGCCGAGAGCCGTCAGTGCCGCGGCATCGGGATGTCCCAGAATTCCGAAAACGCCGCATTCCTCATGCAGCGTATCTCCGTCGAGCGGATCGTCGGTCGGGAAGGAATCGGACTGGTTCATTTCTGCGGGCCTCTGCTCTCACAAGAATTGATCGGCATTACCAAAAGCACCATACCGGAATTCTCGCAGGTTTCCGATAACTTCGTGCTGAACGACATCTGCTTTCAAAGCCGGTCGCCGGCTCTGAAACGGCTTAGGTCCGGCGGAGCTGGAATGCCCGGCCGGACCCTTATTTCACGTCCCGCTCAAATGGCAATTGCCGAAAGGCGAGTCAAGCTGCTGAGCACTGCGTCAATTCGCCGGCTGCTGTGCGCCACCTGCAGGTGTGTCGTCCGCGGGCGCTTGATCGGTCGCCGGCGGCGTGGCGCCTTGGCTGCCCTGCTCCGGCGACTGCATCTTATCACGGAAGCTCGCCTGTATCATCTCGGCGAATTGCTCCGGCAGCACCGCCTTCAGCCTCACGACCATCGAATCCAGGAAGGGCTTCGACTTGGCCTCGTTGACCCAGATTGGCCGGTGTTCGACATCGACGAGCCAGTTCCAGAAGGCGACGGCGACGACCATCAGCAGCAGGCCGCGGGCCGCGCCGAACAGGAAGCCGAGCGTGCGGTCGAGGGCGCCGATGCGGCTGTCGATGATGAAATCGGCGATCTTCATGGTTATGAAGGAGATGACGATCAGCGCGATCAGGAAGACGACTGCTGCCGATCCGGCGATCGCGATGCGGTCGTCATCGGTGTACTGCTTCGCATAGGGCAGCAGGTACGGATAGAGATAGTAGGCGGCGGCGGCCGAACCGCCCCAGCTTGCGATCGAAAGGATCTCGCGCGAAAAGCCGCGGACCATCGCCAGCACGGCGGAGAAGAGCACGACGCCGATGACAATACCGTCGAAAATCGTAATGGGCATGTAAATTCAACTCCAGGACTGCCGCTCGGCGGCCGTGTCGCGCCTATCGTGTGCCTCCTATATCATCACCGTTCCCGGCAATGAAAGGATCAATCCTCGTCTTCCACACGTAGCGCCCCCTTCGAGCCGGCGATGCGCGCGACCAGATCCGGCAGGCTTTCGACCTCGCTCCACCGCCCACCGGAACCCTTCGGCAGCTCGGCGGAGGCGGAAGGAAGCAGCGCTGCGGAAAAGCCCAGCTTCTCGGCTTCCTTGAGGCGCTGGGCGGTGTGCGCAACCGGCCGGATAGCGCCCGACAGGCTGACTTCGCCGAAATAGACGCAATCGGCGGGAAGGGCAATACCGGCGAGCGAGGAAACCAGCGCCGAGGCGACGGCCAGATCCGCCGCCGGCTCGGAAATGCGGTAACCGCCGGCGATGTTGAGATAGACGTCGTGCTGGCCGAGTCTGACGCCGCAATGGGCCTCCAGCACGGCCAGGATCATCGACAGCCGGGCCGAGTCCCAGCCGACCACAGCGCGCCGGGGCGTGCCGAGCGAAGTCGGCGCCACCAGCGCCTGCACCTCGACGAGCACGGGCCGCGTGCCCTCCATGCCGGCGAAGACGGCAGCACCGGGGGATTTTTCGTTGCGCTCGCCGAGGAAGAGCTCGGAGGGATTGGCGACCTCGCGCAGTCCTTTGTCGGACATTTCGAAGACGCCGATCTCGTCGGTCGGGCCGAAGCGGTTCTTGACCGTGCGCAGGATCCGGTAGTGATGGCCGCGGTCGCCTTCGAAATAGAGCACCGCATCGACCATGTGCTCGACGACGCGCGGCCCGGCGATCTGCCCATCCTTGGTGACATGTCCGACGAGCACCATGGCGGCTCCCGTCTGTTTGGCAAAACGGATCATCGACTGGACGCCGGTGCGCACCTGCGTCACCGTTCCCGGTGCGGATTCGGCGAGTTCGCTCCACAGCGTCTGGATCGAATCGATAATGACGAGATCAGGCCGTTTGCCTTCGGCGAGCGTCGCCAGAATATCCTCGACATTGGTTTCGGCCGCCAGCATCACGTCGGTATCGGCAGCGGCAAGACGCTGTGCCCGCAGACGGACCTGCGCCACCGCTTCCTCGCCGGAGACATAGATGATCTTATGACCACGCCGCGCAAGAGCGGCGGCGGCCTGCATCAGCAGCGTCGATTTGCCGATGCCGGGATCGCCGCCGATCAGCACCGCCGAGCCGCGCACGAAGCCGCCGCCGAGTGCCCGGTCGAGCTCCGACATGGCGGTATGGATTCGCGGCGCTTCCTCGATCTCGCCCGAAAGCGCCGTCAGCGTCACCGGCCGGCCCTTCTTCGGCGTCTTGCCGGGCCCGGAACCGATTCCGCCCATCGGGTCTTCCTCGACAATCGTATTCCACTCGCCGCAATTGTCGCATTTGCCGGCCCAGCGGTTATGAACCGCACCGCAATTCTGGCAGATGAACTGTGTCCTGGCCTTCGCCATCAATCTTTCTTTCAGTCGCGTTCCACAGATGAAGCCGTCGAGAGCTTCATCGAATCATTATCGTGCCTGAGATAATGGCTATCGGGACGGATCAAAACTAATGATTTCCCCATCAGCCTTCGCCGTGCCTATGCTTTTCGCCTCTGATCATCAGAACGGTGGAAGATGTTCGACTATTCGCTTGCGCACTGGCTTGCATTTCTGTCGGCGGCGGTTTTGCTCAACCTTTCGCCGGGCCCGGACATAGCCTTCATTCTCGGCCACACGATGAGAGGCGGGAAACGCGCCGGTTTCTCCGCACTGTTCGGCGTCTGGTCAGGCGCCTGCCTGCATGTTCTGATGGCGGCACTGGGCCTTTCCGCCGTGCTTGCCGCCTCTGCCTTCGCTTTTTCCGCGGTCAAATGGCTCGGCGCCGCCTACCTTGTCTGGCTGGGCATTCAGGCTCTGTGCGCCAGCGGCGATAGTGGCCTGATAAGCGCATCTGGTGGGGAAATGCCGGCCGCAAGGATCTATCGCCAGGGAATCCTGGTGTCTCTGCTCAATCCGAAAGTGGCGATATTCTTCCTGGCATTCCTGCCGCAATTCGTGGTGGAGGGGGCAGGGCCTGCATGGGCGCAGCTCATGCTTCATGGCGGGCTCATCATCGCCGTCGCCGCCTTCATTGAACCGCCGCTCGTGCTTCTTGGCGGGCGCCTTGCAGACGCGCTCAGGCATAACCAGAAGATCGAGCGATGGCTCGATCGCGGCCTGGGCGCGGTGTTCGTGGCGCTCGGTGTGCGCCTTGCCCTGAGTAGCCGATGATTGCCAGGCTTACTCTTCGGTGATGTAGCGCCGTTCGTGGCGCAGCCCCATGCTGGTGAGGATCTCGTATCCGATCGTGCCCGCCGCCCGCGCCACTTCATCCACAGGCATGTTCTTTCCGAACAGTTCGACATAATCGCCCGCGCGCACGGCGTTCTCGGGCAGGTCGGTGACATCGAAGATCGTCAGGTCCATGGTAATCCGGCCGGCAACCGGCACCTTATGTCCGGCGATGAAGCCTTGTCCTCCTTGCGGCACCGCCTGGCGCAGAGGCACGCCGCCGCTCGATTGGCTGCGCATATAACCGTCGGCGTAGCCGGCTGAGACGATCGCCAGTCGGCTGTCGCGGCGAAGCTGCAGTGCCCGCCCGTAGCTGACGGTCTCGCCGGCCTCGACGGTGCGCACCTGGATGACACGCGCTTCGGCGGTTGCGACCGGCCGCATCGGGTTGGCCATGCCGCAGACCGCTTCGCCGCCGTAAAGCGATATGCCCGGCCGGGTCAGGTCGAAATGATAATCCTCGCCGAGAAAGACGCCGGCCGAGGCGGCAAGACTTGCATCGATGCCTTCATAGGCGGCGGTAACCCTGCGGAATGATTCGAGTTGCCGGCGGTTCATCGCATGGCTGGGATCGTCGCTGCAGGCGAGATGACTCATGATGAGCACTGGCGCGAAGCTTGCCGGCCGCGAGACGTCGTCGGCGAGTGCAAAGGCATCGTCCATGTGCAGCCCCAGCCGATTGAAGCCGGTATCGACATGCAGCGCGCAGGGGTAATCCCCGTAATCGGCAAGCACCGCCATCCAGAAGGCGAGCTGTTCGTCGGAGGAAATCACCGGCACCAGATCATGGTCGAAGAACCGCCGTTCCGTGCCCGGCCATATGCCGGAGAGTACGAAGATGCGCGCCTCGGGCGCATAGAGGCGAAGCGTGACGCCCTCATCGACGGTCGCGACGAAGAAATCCCGGGCGCCGGCAAGGTATAGCGCTTCGCCGGCATCCTCGATGCCCATGCCATAGGCATCCGCCTTGACGACGGCTGCGGCGCGCGCTGCACCCGAGCGCCGCGCCATGTCGCGCCAGTTTTCCGTGAGTGCGCTCAGATCGACGGTCAGCCGCAGGCCTGCGGAAGTGAAAAGATCGTCGTCTTCGGAGGGGATTGGAAAATCTGTCATGAGTCGCCGTGAAGAAATGAAAGGAGCTGCCTCGCCCAGTCTAGAGAGCATTGTGGCCGAGGAAAAGCGCAGGCGGTCACATATCACCTTTGCCTATCGTACGATCACTTTTGTTCAAGACGGACGCAGGCTTCCGCGTTAATTTAGGCGGATGCAGAATGTATCGCAGAAAGAGGCGGCGGAGGCGATGCCGCTTGCCGACGTGGAATCGGCCCGCTTCTGGCGGGATAGCCGCTTCCACGACATGGAGTGCCTGAGCGCCACATTCCTAACGCATGAATATGCGCCGCATGCGCACGACACGTTCAGCATCGGCGCGATAGAAAGCGGCACCCAGATCGCCACCCTCAGCGGCAGACGGGAGGAAACCGGGCCGGGCGACCTCTATCTGATAGACCCGGGCGTCGTTCATGACGGTGCTCCGGGCGGCGAGGGTTACCGTTACCGCATGATCTATCCGGACATGAAGCTGTTCGTCGACATTCTGGAGGACGTCACCGGCAAGGCATTCCATGCGACGCCGTCTTTCTCCGGCGGGCTTCCGCGCGATCCTGAACTCGCCAATGCCTTTCATGCCGCCCATCGCACGCTCGAAAGCGGTGCAGGCGCGCTGGAATCCGATGAAGGCATGTTCTCCGTGCTGGCGGCGATCTTTGCGCGTCACGGCAGCGCCATCATCGTTCCCGTCGACACGCGGGAGCGAAGCGCTGTCGCCCGCGCCCGCGAATATCTGATCGAGAATTTCGACAGCGATGTCGGCCTTGAGGAGTTGGCCGGCGTGGCAGGATTGAGCCGCGCTCACCTCATCCGCGCCTTCCGCAGGGAATATCACATCACGCCGCACGCCTTCCTGACTGATCGGCGCGTGCAGGTGGCCCGCCGGCTGCTGCGGCAGGGCCGCATGCCGGCTGATATCGCGCTCGAATGCGGTTTTGCCGATCAGGCGCATTTCACCCGGCATTTCAAGGCACGCACGGGCGTGACGCCCGGCCAATTCCGAGCGGGCTGATCACTTTCGTTCAATACAGCCATGGCGCGCTGGGCTAACTCTCCGCGATCTTGATCGGGAGGTTGCCATGTTGCATCACAGCCGGCCATCCGGCGAATTTCTCATCGGCGAATTTTTTGCCGGAATGCGTGCCATTGTTCCGCTTGTTGTCGCTGTCTTGCCGATTGGCCTGGTCTTCGGCGCGGTCGCCGCCACCAAGGGCCTTTCTCCGCTGGAAACGACGCTAATGAGCGCACTCGTCTTTGCAGGCGGTTCGCAGTTCGTGGCGATGGACATCTGGACGCATCCGGCAAGCTGGGTCGGCGTCGGCTTCGCGGCTTTGCTGGTCAATATCCGCCACGTGCTGATGAGTGCGTCGATCGGCACAAAGATGCAGTACTTTATCGGTATCAAACGTTATCTCGCTATGCTCTTCCTTGCCGACGAACTCTGGGCCATGGCGGAGTTTCGTGCCGGCAGCATGCGGCTGACACCCGCCTGGTATGCTGGCATCGTCACGCCCTTCTACCTCACCTGGGTCGGCTCTTCGCTGGCGGGCGCATTGCTTGGCGCCTTTCTCGGCGACCCAGTCGTCATTGGCCTCGACTTCGCCTTTCCGGCCGTCTTCGTCGTGCTCGTCATGGGCTTCTGGAGAGGGCCGGAAACCGGCGCCGTTCTTGCCGCAAGTGGTCTTGCATCGGTTGCGGTCCATCATTTCCTAGCGGGTGTCTGGTATATCGCCGCCGGTGCGCTGGCCGGGCTGGCAGTGGCCCTCTGGCAGGGCAGGGCGCGGGAGCAGGCGGCGTGACGCTCGACCTCAGCATCTTTTTCGCCATCCTGGCGATGGCTGCGGCAACAATCTTCACCCGCATCAGCGGCCTCGTCTTGATCCGGCATGTCGAGATCGATGGGCGCCGGAGAACGGCAATCGAAGCCATTCCGCCGGCCGTGCTGATGGCCGTCATTTCCCCGACCGCCTTTGCGGCCGGCTGGGCGGAGACGCTGGCCTGTGCGGCAACGGCAATTGCCGCACGCCGCCTGCCGATGCTTGCGAGCGTCGTGGTTGGCGTCGCAACGGTCGCGCTGTTGCGGGCAGCCGGGCTCTAAAGGAATTGACGCGCGGGTAGCGCGTCAATGTTCCTCGTACTGTATGAAGGAAGGATCTGCGAGATCGGCGAAGCGGGTGAATTCCGCCTGGAAGGCGAGCTTCACCGTGCCCGTCGGTCCGTGACGCTGCTTAGCGATGATGACGTCGGCCGTGCCCTTCACCTTGTCGAACAGCGCTTCCCATTCCGGATATTTCGGATCATGGGGATCGCGCGGCTCCTGGTTCTTGACGTAATATTCCTCGCGGAACACGAAGAGCACGACGTCGGCATCCTGCTCGATCGAACCGGATTCTCGAAGGTCGGAGAGCTGCGGGCGCTTGTCGTCACGGCTTTCGACCTGACGCGATAGCTGCGACAGAGCGATGATCGGAACGTTGAGCTCTTTGCCGAGCGCCTTCAGTCCGGTGGTGATCTGGGTGATTTCCTGGACGCGGTTGTCGCTTGACTTGCCCGAGCCGGTCATCAGCTGCACGTAGTCGACCACCAGCACGTCGAGACCGCGCTGGCGCTTGAGGCGGCGCGCGCGCGCTGAAAGCTGGGCAATCGAGATGCCGCCGGTCTGGTCGATATAAAGCGGAACTTTCTGCATCATCATCGAGCAGGCGACGAGCTTTTCGAAATCGGCATCGTTGATATCGCCGCGACGGATCTTCGAGGAGGAGACTTCCGTCTGCTCCGAGATGATGCGGGTGGCGAGCTGTTCGGAGGACATTTCGAGCGAATAGAAGCCGACGACGCCGCCGTTCTTGGCCTTCATGCTGCCGTCCGGCTGCACCTCGCCCTCGTAGGCGGCAGCGATATTATAGGCAATGTTGGTCGCAAGCGAGGTCTTGCCCATGCCGGGGCGTCCGGCGAGGATGATCAAGTCCGAACGCTGCAGACCGCCCATCTTGGCATCAAGTGAATGGATGCCGGTGGAAATACCGGAAAGGCCGCCGTCGCGTTCCTTGGCGACGGCCGCCATGTCGATGGCGAGCGCCACCGCATCGTTGAAGGACTGAAAACCGCCGTCGTAGCGGCCATTTTCGGCGAGTTCAAACAGACGGCGCTCGGTATCTTCGATCTGCGACTGCGGCGGCATGTCGAGCGGCGCGTCATAGGCGATGTTGACGACATCCTCGCCGATGGTGATCAGGGCCCGGCGCAGCGCGAGATCATAGATCGCCCGGCCGTAATCCTCGGCATTGATGACGGTGACGGCATTGCTGACGAGGCTTGCCAGATATTGCGACACCGTCATCTCACCGACCTTCTCGTCGGCCTTTAGAAAGGTCTTGATCGTCACCGGGTTGGCGATCTTGCCCATACGGATGATGTCGCCCGCAACCTCGAAGATCTTCCTGTGCAGCGGTTCATAGAGATGGATCGGCTTCAGAAAGTCCGACACCCGGTAATAGGCGTCGTTGTTCATCAGGATGGCGCCGAGAAGCGCTTGCTCTGCTTCGATATTGTTGGGTGCTTCGCGGTAATGCTGCTCCGACGGAGCAACGGCTGCAATCTTTCGAGCGGCGTCGTTCATCATCATCCGTTCTGTCTTTTATCCAACTCCGGATTTGCAATTCCGGCTAGAGAAAATCAAGGGGCCGCGAAAAGAGCGGAGGTTCGTCTCGCCTAAATCCTGAACGCTGTGCCCATTGTTCGACTTCTCCACAGTCCCGGGCGCCACAACTAAGAAATACTGGCAGTGTCACCCGCGGGACACGGTACGGATCCGACTCAGCTCATCCGTTCCGGTGAAGGATATGTTAGCGCGAGGACATCGGGCACGCAGCAAAAACATCCGGGCAATCCCCTGTTAAAAAGTGATCCGATGGCGGCGAGACGAACGGAAACGAAAAAGCCCGGCGCGGTGGCCGGGCTTTCCTCTCGCGGAATGTCCGGCGAGAATTATGCTTGGTCTTCGTCGATGCCGTCGGCTTCCGGATCGAAGAAATCTTCCGGACGCAGCGCGTCTTCGTCGACGCCGTAGATCGCGTCGACCGAAGTGAGTTCTTCGCCCTTGGCCTGGCGCTCTGCCTCTTCGGCAGAACGGGCAACGTTCAGTTCGACGTTGATTTCGACTTCGGCATGCAGCTGCAGCTCGACCTTGTGCAGGCCGATCGCCTTGATCGGCGTGTTGAGATGAACCTGGTTGCGGCCGATATTGAAACCTTCGGCAGCGAGGATCTCGACGACGTCACGGGCAGCGACCGAGCCGTAGAGCTGGCCGGTTTCGCCTGCGGAGCGCACGACGATGAAGGACTTACCGTCGAGAACGTCGGCGACCTTCTGGGCTTCCGACTTGCGCTCGAGGTTGCGGGCTTCGAGCGTCGCGCGCTCGGCTTCGAAGCGAGTCTTGTTGGCGGCGTTGGCGCGCAGCGCCTTGCCGAGCGGCAGCAGGTAGTTACGGGCAAAGCCGTCGCGAACCTTTACGGTTTCGCCCATCTGGCCGAGCTTGGAGATGCGTTCGAGAAGGATGACTTCCATTTTCTTGTTCCTTTCTTGTGTCTCAGATTTTCGTATCGGGTTGTTTGGGGGCATCGGCATCTTTCGCCGGGGTCAGTGCGATCGCCTTGCGCGTATCGCTGAGACCCACGACCAGGATGAGGAGAGCTGGCAGCAGCATGAGCATCGAAGCCAGGTAGCAGAGAATGAGGGCCGGTATCCGCCAGTCCTTGCCGCGTGTGCGGAAATGCAGCGAGGCGAAGCCGGAGAGCATGAAGCCGGCGCCGAAGGTGCCGATCACCGTGGCGCCGACGAGCGCCGGGACGCCGCCGAAGAAGCAGGCAGCGAGCCCGGCCAGGAAGATGAAGATCGAATTGCGGTTCATGCGCAGCGACGACGGAATATCCTCGCGCGGCCGAAGGCCCCGGCCGGATGCGGCGACGATGCGCACGGCCAAGTAATAGGCAGCAAACAGCATGCTGACCCACATGCCGCCCTGCACGACCGGCAGCATGAGCAGGATCAGCGATTTGGTCTGCGCGGTTGCCGCGGGATCGGGCATGAATTCCGGCTGCTGCTGCTTGACCGAGGTGATCAGCAGATCGACGATCGGATCGGTGATCTCGGGGCCATAGCCGATCATCACGCCGATGACGATGACGGCGAACGTCACCAGGCCGCACAGATGCAGCAGGATATCGGAGAGCGGGTACCAAGCCAGCAGATCGTCAGGGCCGCCGAGTTCGGAGGCGGGACGGGCGAGATTGGCGAGGTGGCTCAGCCAGCCCGCCGGCAGCAGCGTCACCAGAGTCATGATCAGGGCAAAGGACGGCGAGGTGAAGATCGCAGCGAGCGCCGCTGCAGAGACCACCGCCGCAATCGCGGCGGCATTGCCCCAGCCGAGCCCGACCAGCAGGATCGGCAGCGCCGAGGCCGTATAAAGGAGCGCGCTGAAAAACGATGGCTGTATGCTCGCGCCCAGCACCAGCAGTGCGGCGGTCAATCCGGCGAGTGCGCCGATCAGCAGCGTTTTGATATCCGGTCGTTTCAATGTCGCTGTCCTGCTTCGTCAAGCAGTTAGAGGCTGTTACTGAATTGAATTCAGAAACGTCTCAACATGGGTTTTAAGAATTCCGATCCGCGCCCATCGCGGAAGGGAGAAGGGAAGGCACGAATGCCTTCCCTTTGAAGTGATCGTCTCAGCCGATCAGGCGACGACGTAGGGCAGCAGGCCGAGGAAACGGGCGCGCTTGATCGCCTGGGCGAGTTCGCGCTGCTTCTTCTGGGAAACGGCCGTGATGCGGGACGGAACGATCTTGCCGCGCTCGGAAATGTAGCGCTGCAGCAGGCGTACGTCCTTGTAGTCGATCCGCGGCGCGTTTGCGCCGGAGAACGGGCAGGTCTTGCGGCGGCGATGGAACGGGCGGCGGACCGGAGCGGAGGAAGCTTCAGACATTCTTATATCTCCTTATGCACGGTCTTCGCGGGGAGCGCGATCCGGACGCGGCGCGCGCTGGAACTCGCCGTCACGGCGCGGCGGACGGTCGCCGAATTCGCGACGCGGGCCGCGGTCGCCACCTTCGCGCGGGCCGCGATCGTCGCGGTCGCGCTTCTGCAGCATGGCAGACGGACCTTCTTCGTGCTTTTCGACGGCGATGGTCATGTAGCGAAGAACGTCTTCGCTGATGCGCATCTGGCGTTCCATTTCCTGGATCGCAGCCGGCGGTGCATCGATGTCCATCAGGGCATAGTGAGCCTTGCGGTTCTTCTTGATGCGATAGGTAAGGGACTTGAGGCCCCAGTTCTCGATGCGCCCGACTTTGCCGCCGTTAGCTTCGATCACGCCCTTGTACTGTTCTACGAGGGCATCGACCTGCTGAGCGGAAATATCCTGCCGGGCAAGGAATACATGTTCATAAAGAGCCATGACAGCTTTGCCTTTCTTGCGTTTGGTTCAACCCGATATTCGGCGGCTAAGCCTCAACGACTGCTCCTGATTGGGCGTACCCAGGCAAGAAAAGCGTTTCCGAGACGGTCGAGAGCGGAGACACGGGAGGCTGGAACGCTTCCGTTCCGAACGATTTCCAGGTGAAAATCGGCCCTCCGTTCAGCCACCAGCCAGAAGACCGGGTTAACGAACAGCGCGGCTTATACGGATTTTTCGGCGAAAGGCAAGCGCAATCGGACATTTGAACCCGACGCAGCTCAATCGGCAGGCGTCGGGCAGATGCGGGGATAGATCAGAGCGTCAGCGGATACTGCCGATGCACCTTGGCGATCTCCGCCAGGATTTCGTCCGAAAGCGTCAGGTCGGCCGCGCCGATATCGACCTTCAACTGCTCCATCGACGTCGCGCCGATGATGACCGAGGTCATGAAGGGCCTTGATCGGCAGAAGGCGAGCGCCATGACTGCCGGGTTGAGGCCGTACCGGGCCGCAAGCGCCAGATAGGCCTTGGTTGCAGGCTCCTGCAGCGGCTGCAGCCGGCCGCCGATATCGGGATTGATCGACGCGCGCGACCCCTTCGGCCTCTGACCATCGACATATTTTCCGGTCAGGATGCCGCCCGCGAGCGGCGAATAGGCGAGCAGCCCGACATCCTCGTGATACGAGAGTTCGGCGAGATCGAGGTCGAAATGGCGGTAGAGCAGATTGTACTCGTTCTGGACGCTTGCAACGCGCGGCAAGCTCTTCTGTTCGGACAGCGTCAGATATTTCTGGATGCCCCAGGTGGTCTCGTTGGAAAGGCCAATCGCGCGGATCTTGCCCTCCTTCACTAGCGCGTCAAGCGTTTCCAGGATATCGAGCATATTGGCGACAGCCTCCTGCCGATCCTGCTTGAACGGATCGTAGCTCCAGTTCTGACGGAAATGGAAATGGCCGCGGTTCGGCCAATGGACTTGGTAGAGATCGACATAATCGGTTCTCAGCCGCTTGAGGCTGGCCTCAAGCGCCAGGCGGATGTTCTTCGCATCGGCGCCTGCTCCGCCGCGCAGATAATCGCGCCCGCGTCCGGCGACCTTGGTGGCGAGCACGATGTCTTTGCGTTTTCCTGATTTGCTGAACCAACTGCCGATATAATCTTCGGTCCAGCCCTGGGTTTCGGCCGAGACCGGCGTCGTCGGATAAAGCTCGGCGGTATCGAAGAAATTGACGCCTTTCTCGACGGCGTAATCCATCTGCGCATGAGCGTCGGTTTCGCTGTTCTGCGAGCCCCAGGTCATGGTGCCCAGGCAAATTTCTGAAACGGAGATGCCCGTGCGGCCTAGAGAATTGTACTTCATGGGAAACCTTGGAAGAGAGGTGGAAGCCTTGGGGAAGTCTGCGCGAATCTAGGCCGGATTTGGCGGAGCGCAAGAGCAAAAACCGGGCTTTTGCACGCGGACGAAAGGCTTTGCGGAGAATCTGCCGCCACTTGACTCTGCCGGAAAGAATGTCAATTGGAGGCAAAACAGCCTCGATAGGCGCAATCAGGGACATGAGAATGACCATTGCTTTCACTTTTCCCGGCCAGGGCAGTCAGGTCGTCGGCATGGGTAAGGATCTGGCCGAGAATTTCACGGAAGCTCGCGCCGTTTTCGAAGAGGTCGACGAGGCGCTCGGTGAAAAGCTCTCGGATGTGATGTTCAACGGTCCGGAGGACACGTTGACCCTGACGGCGAACGCCCAACCGGCGCTGATGGCGGTTTCCATCGCCGTCGTCCGCGTTCTGCAGGCCAAAGGGCTCGATTTGAAGTCCCGGGTCGCCTACGTTGCCGGCCATTCGCTCGGCGAATATTCGGCCCTCTGCGCCGCCGGTACTTTTTCGCTCGCCGACACTGCGCGGCTGCTGCGCATCCGTGGCAATGCCATGCAGGCGGCCGTCCCCGTCGGCGTCGGCGCCATGGCGGCGATCATCGGCCTGGAACATGCCGACGTCGTGGCCGTCTGCGAGGAGGCCGCCGCAATCGGCGCCTGCCAGATCGCCAATGATAATGGCGGCGGTCAGATCGTCATCTCGGGCGAGAAGGCGGCCGTCGAAAGGGCGGCCGGCCTTGCCACCGACAGGGGCGCCAAGCGCGCCATCTTGCTGCCGGTTTCCGCTCCCTTCCATTCGACGCTGATGGCGCCGGCGGCCGAGGCCATGCGCGAGGCGCTGGCTGGCGTGAAGAAGGCCGATCCGGCCGTGCCCGTCATCGCCAATGTCCGCGCGGCTCCGGTCACCAATGCCGAGGAGATCGCCGCGCTTCTCGTCGAGCAGGTCACAGGGCAGGTCCGCTGGCGCGAGACGGTGGAATGGTTTGCCGGAAACGGCGTCACGACGCTTTACGAACTTGGGTCCGGCAAAGTGCTGACCGGCCTGGCCCGCCGTATCGACAAAACAGTCAACGGCATCTCCGTCGGCGGCCCCGCGGATATCGACGCGGCCGTCGCCGCCCTCATGGCCTGATTGATATTTTCAGATATAAGGAACGTTTCCATGTTCGATCTTTCCGGCCGCAAGGCTCTCGTCACCGGCGCATCGGGCGGCATCGGCGAGGAAATTGCCCGTCTTCTTCATAAGCAGGGCGCCATCGTTGGCCTGCACGGCACCCGCGTCGAGAAGCTGGAGGCGCTGGCGGCCGAGCTCGGCGAGCGCGTCAAGATCTTCCCGGCAAACCTGTCCGACCGTGAGGAGGTCAAGGCGCTCGGCCAGAAGGCGGAAGCCGATCTCGAAGGGGTGGATATTCTGGTCAACAATGCCGGCATCACCAAGGATGGCCTCTTCGTGCGCATGAGCGACGAGGATTGGGACGCTGTTCTCGAAGTCAACCTGACGGCGACGTTCCGCCTGACGCGCGAGTTGACGCATCCGATGATGCGCCGCCGCTACGGCCGTATCATCAATATCACCTCGGTCGTCGGCGTCACCGGCAATCCGGGGCAGGCCAATTATTGCGCCTCCAAGGCCGGCATGATCGGATTCACCAAGTCCCTGGCGCAGGAAATTGCGACGCGCAACGTGACGGTCAACTGCGTCGCGCCCGGCTTCATCGAAAGCGCCATGACCGGCAAGCTGAACGACAAGCAGAAGGAAGCGATCATGGGGGCGATTCCGATGAAGCGGATGGGCACCGGCGGCGAGGTCGCTTCGGCCGTTGCCTACCTTGCGTCCTCCGAGGCTGCCTACATGACCGGCCAGACGCTGCATGTAAACGGCGGCATGGCTATGATCTGAAACGACAAACTGTTGGCATCGGATTATTTCCCGCCAATAGCATGTTGAGCAATCACGAAGCGTTGATTTTCTGGCTTTGCGGCAGACTTAAACCATGTTAAGCGGGCCATGACTGTGAACAGTCGTCCCGAGAAAGCAGACGGACCGGCGGGCTTTTCGCAAGCCTGGGACATCTCTGAAGCCGGGTAAACGAGTTTGCCGAGGATGTCTGAAAACATCGCAGGCTGAAACAGGGTAGGGGTGCCGCAACGGCATTCCGATCAGGACATAAGGTCGAGGAAACCGACATGAGCGATATCGCAGAACGCGTAAAGAAAATTGTTATTGATCATCTTGGCGTCGATGCCGACAAGGTTGTCGAGAGCGCCAGCTTTATCGACGATCTGGGCGCTGACTCGCTCGACACGGTCGAACTTGTCATGGCTTTCGAAGAAGAATTCGGCGTTGAAATTCCTGACGACGCTGCCGACTCGATCCTGACGGTCGGCGATGCAGTGAAGTTTATTGAGAAGGCCCAGGCCTGATACTGTATATTTGAGAAAGGGCGGGCCTGGAGTCCGCCCTTTTCTTTTCGGCATATTTCTCCATAGAATATAAGAGACGGGGGAAACCACGCGATGAGACGTGTCGTCATCACCGGTACCGGCATGGTATCACCCTTGGGATGCGGAACTGAGGTGACGTGGTCTCGGCTGCTTGCCGGCCAGAACGGTGCCCGTCTGGTCACCGAATTCGAAGTCGATGACCTTCCCGCCAAGATCGCTTGCCGTATCCCGATCGGCGACGGCACCGATGGCACGTTCAGTGCCGATCAGTGGATGGAGCCGAAGGAGCAGCGCAAGGTTGATCCCTTTATCATCTACGGCATGGCCGCCGCCGACATGGCGCTTGCCGATGCCGACTGGCATCCCGAGACGGATGAGGATCAGATTGCCACCGGTGTGCTGATCGGCTCCGGCATTGGCGGCATCGAAGGCATCGTCGAGGCAGGCTACACCCTGCGCGACAAGGGTCCCCGCCGCATCTCCCCCTTCTTCATCCCCGGCCGCCTGATCAACCTCGTTTCCGGCCAGGTCTCGATTCGCCACAAGCTGCGCGGACCCAATCATTCGGTTGTCACCGCCTGCTCCACCGGCGCGCATGCGATCGGCGATGCCGCGCGGCTGATCGCTCTTGGTGACGCCGACGTCATGGTCGCCGGCGGTACGGAATCTCCCGTCAGCCGTATTTCGCTCGCAGGATTTGCCGCCTGCAAGGCGCTGTCGACCCAGCACAATGACGATCCGCAGAAAGCTTCGCGCCCCTATGACCGTGATCGCGACGGCTTCGTCATGGGCGAGGGCGCCGGCATTGTCGTGCTCGAAGAGTTGGAGCATGCCAAGGCCCGCGGCGCCAAGATCTACGCCGAAGTCGTCGGCTATGGCCTGTCGGGTGACGCCTATCACATCACTGCGCCTTCCGAAGACGGCGAGGGTGCCGGCCGCTGCATGGCGATGGCGCTGAAGCGCGCCGGCCTGACGCCGGCCGACATCGATTACATCAACGCCCACGGTACTTCGACCATGGCCGACACGATCGAACTCGGGGCTGTCGAGCGCCTGGTCGGCAACGCAGCGTCCAAGATCTCCATGTCCTCGACCAAATCGGCGACGGGACATCTTCTCGGTGCTGCCGGTGCGATTGAGGCGATCTTCGCGACACTTGCCATCCGTGACAACATTGCGCCGCCGACGCTCAATCTCGACAATCCCGAACGCGAGACGGCGATCGATCTTGTTCCGCACAAGGCTCGTGAGCGAGAAATCAACGTGGCCCTGTCCAACTCGTTCGGATTCGGCGGCACGAACGCATCGCTTGTGCTGAGCCGCTACGCACAATAAGGGCCGCGTCGTAGCAGGCCGTGTGAAAGCACAACGACCGGCAGCGGCTTCGTTGAACGGTGGCAGAACCTGTTTTTGCCGCATTGCTTCGCGAAATAGCGAAATGAGGGCGCAGTTATAGAGGATTGCCGGTGAGCGACACGACGAACCAGAGCAGCGATACCCAGGCGCAGAAGGGACCGATCATCCCGAAATCGCCGAGCGAAGCTCTGCGTCCCGAACGTGTTCCGGAGCCGCCGAAACGTTCCAAGAACGCCCGCAGCCAGATCGTACTTTTCCTGAACTTCATCATGACGATGACGGTCCTGGTCTGCGTCCTTGCCGTCATCGGCTTCTACTACGCGACTTCGACCTATCAGAGCCCGGGGCCGCTGCAGACCAACACCAATTTCATCGTTCGCAACGGTGCGGGCCTGGCGGAAATCGCCTCGAATCTCGAGCGCAACGCGATCATCTCCGATGCCCGTATCTTCCGTTATCTCACGGCGACGCATCTTTCCGCCGGCGAGAGCCTGAAGGCCGGTGAATACGAGATCAAAGCGAGAGCCTCCATGAGCGATATCATGGAGTTGCTGAAATCGGGCAAGTCCATTCTTTATTCAGTTTCCTTCCCCGAAGGCCTGACGGTCCGCCAGATGTTCGACCGCATGCTCCAGGACCCGGTGCTGGAAGGCGATCTGCCGGCCGCACTGCCGGCCGAAGGCAGCCTGCGCCCGGACACCTACAAGTTCTCGCGCGGCACCAAGCGCTCGGAAATCATAGAACAGATGGCGGCCGCACAGCAGAAGCTCGTGGATCAAATTTGGGATAAGCGTGACCCCTCGCTGTCGCTGCGATCCAAAGAAGAGTTCGTGATCCTCGCTTCGATCGTCGAAAAGGAGACCGGCGTTCCCGACGAACGGGCCCATGTCGCTTCCGTTTTCCTGAACCGGCTTTCTAAGGGAATGCGCCTGCAGTCTGATCCGACGATCATCTACGGGCTTTTCGGTGGCGAGGGAAAACCGGCCGACCGGCCGATCTACCAGTCGGACCTGAAGCGGGACACGCCATACAATACCTATGTCATCAAGGGCCTGCCGCCGACGCCGATCGCCAATCCCGGCAAGGATGCGCTGGAAGCCGTCGCCAACCCTTGGAAGACCCAGGATCTCTATTTCGTGGCCGACGGCACCGGCGGCCACGTTTTTGCCGCTACACTTGAGGAGCACAATGCCAACGTCAAGCGCTGGCGCAAGCTCGAGGCCGACAAGGGTTCGGACCCGAACATAGCGGTCGATGGTCAGCCGGAAGAGCAGCCGGGCGAAAATGGCGCGGCCGTCGTGCCGCCGAAGAAAAAGAAGATCAACTGACAACTTTCGGGAGGCTCGGATGGCTTTGCAGTCCATGACCGGTTTTGCGCGGCGCGAGGGAACGAGCGGCCGCTGGCGCTGGGCATGGGAACTGCGCTCGGTCAACGGTAAGGGTTTCGACCTGCGCCTGCGCCTGCCGCCCGGCCTCGAACGCATGGAGGCGGAGGTCCGCCGCCTTGCCGGCGAAACCTTCAGCCGCGGCAATCTGCAGGCATCCCTGTCGATTACCGCCGACGAGAACCGTTTCGAGGCGGTGCTGAACAAACAAGCGCTTGCCGCCGTGCTTGCCATGCGCGAGCAGTTGGTGGACGTGATCGATCCGGCGCCGTTGAAGCTCGATACGCTGCTTTTGGTGCGCGGAATCGTGGAGTTCCGTGAAGGCGAGGATGGCGAAGAGGCGCTTGCCGCCCGTGATGCCGATATTGTCGCCGGCCTCTCGGCCGCGCTTGCCGATCTCCGGGCGATGCGCGAACAGGAGGGAGCGGCGCTTTCCCGCGTTCTTCTCGATCATGTCGCGACGATCGAAGAGCTGACGCGGACGATCGAGGCGGATCCGTCGCGATCTCAGCCTGAGATCGCGTCCCGGCTTGCGGCACAGGTCGCGTTACTTATGGAGGGCATGGCCGCGCTTGACCGTGACAGGCTGCATGCCGAGGCCGCCTTGTTGGCGACAAAGGCGGATCTGCGCGAGGAGATCGATCGCCTGAAGGCGCATATAACTGCAGCGCGCGATCTCCTGCTGAAAGGTGGACCTGCAGGGCGCCGACTGGACTTCCTTGCACAGGAATTTAACCGCGAATCAAATACCATCTGTTCGAAGTCGAATGCCTCGGCCATCACTGCCGCCGGCATCGAACTGAAAGTCGTGATCGACCAGTTCCGCGAGCAGGTCCAGAATTTGGAGTAGGACATGAAACCGGCGAAATCCTCGCCCGTGCAGATCGCCCGCCGCGGTCTAATGCTTGTCATTTCGTCGCCGTCGGGCGCCGGCAAGTCCACCATTGCGCGCACGCTTCTGGAGACCGACAAGCATATCGGCCTCTCCGTCAGCGTCACCACGCGCCAGCGCCGCCCGAGCGAGGTCGAAGGCGTGCATTACCACTTCAAGAGCGTGCGCGAATTCGAGCGGCTGCGCGATAGCGACGCGCTTCTCGAATGGGCCGAGGTGCATGGCAATTTTTACGGCACGCCGCGCGAGCCGGTCGAACAGGCCATGGCCGAAGGTCGCGATATGCTTTTCGATATTGATTGGCAGGGCGCCCAGCAGTTGCAGGAGAAGATGTCGGCCGACGTCGTCTCGATTTTCGTGCTGCCGCCGACCATGACGGAACTCCAGTCGCGGCTGCACCGCCGTGCCGAGGACTCCGAGGAAGTCATTCAGACGCGCCTGGTCAACAGCCGCGCCGAGATCGCCCATTGGCGCGAATATGATTATGTCATCGTCAATGACGATCTCAATAATGCATTCGACGCCGTCCAATCGATCGTCAAGGCCGAACGCCTGCGCCGCGATCGCCGTCACGGAATGTTCGATTTTGTCCGCGAGTTGCTGGAAGAGACTCCAGCACTCTAAGCGCATTCGTTATGCTGTCCAACAGCAAGTGTGGCTCTAAAGGCTATTTGCGAGAAGGCAGAATTCTTCGACTGAGAGGGTCTCCGCCCGCCGCGCCGGATCTATTCCGGCCTTGATGAGCAGGCTCTCGCCGCCGACCGGCTTCAGGCTCTGGCGCAGCATCTTGCGGCGCTGGCCGAAGGCGGCCTGCGTTACTTTTTCCAGATTGGCGACGGCGCAGGGGATGGGGTTCTCCCTGGGGACAAGATGCACCACCGTCGACGTCACCTTAGGCGGGGGCGTGAAGGCTTGCGGCGATACGTCGAAGACCATGCGTGCTTCGGTCCGCCAGCCGCAGAGCACGCCGAGTCGGCCGTAATGGTCGTCGTCCTCGCCGGCGACGATACGCTCGCCGACTTCCTTCTGGAACATCAGCGTCAGCGACTGCCAGAACGGCGGCCAGGTCCTCGGCAGCAGCCAGTTGACCAGCAGCTGCGTGCCGACATTATAGGGCAGGTTGGCGATGATCTTGACGGGGCCCTCGGGTGCCAATGACTCGAAATCCATTTTAAGCGCATCCCCTTCGATAACCTCAAGTCGGCCGGGATAGTGATCGGCGATCTCGGCAAGCGCCGGCAGGCAGCGCGCGTCCCGCTCGATGGCAATCACCTTCCTGGCGCCAAGCGCCAGGATCGCGCGGGTCAGCCCGCCGGGGCCGGGGCCGACCTCGAAAACGGTGGTCTCTTCGAGCGCGCCTGCCGTGCGGGCGACCTTCTGCGTGAGATTGAGGTCGAGCAGGAAGTTCTGCCCGAGCGCTTTGCGCGCATCGAGGCCGTGACGCCGAATGACGTCGCGAAGCGGCGGCAGCCCATCGAGTGCAGCCATCAGCGGCGGCTTTCCGCAGTGCGGCCAAGCTGGGCGGCGAGCTTCAACGCCGCAATCAGGCTCTGCTCACGCGCCAGTCCCTTGCCGGCAATGCCGAAAGCGGTGCCGTGATCCGGCGAGGTTCGCACGAAGGGAAGGCCGAGCGTGACGTTGACGCTGTCGTCGAAACCAAGCGCCTTGGCCGGGATCAGGGCCTGATCGTGATACATGCAGATGGCCACATCATATCGCGCCCGCGCCTCGTCATGAAACATCGTATCGGCGGGCAGGGGGCCGATCGCATCGATACCCTCGTCGCGAAGGCGCTCGATTGCCGGGCGGATGACGTCCTCGTCTTCCTTGCCGATCATCCCGGTTTCGCCCGCATGCGGATTGAGGCCGGCTACGGCGAGTCGCGGCGCTTCGATGCCGAAGCGCTGCATCAGATCCTCGTGAGCGATCCGGCAGGTCTCTATGATCAATTCCTCCGTCAGCACCTGCGGCACGTCTCGGATCGGGATGTGGATGGTGACGGGAATGGCCCTGAGTCTTGGTCCCGACAACATCATCACCGGTGTCACCGGCCTTCCGGTCGCCCTGGCGGCAAGATCGGCGAGGAATTCTGTATGGCCCGGAAAACCGAAACCCGCCTCGTACAGCACGGCCTTGGCGATCGGATTCGTGACGACCGCGAGCGCCTCGCCGCCGATGACGAGCGAGACTGCTTTCTCGATCGCGGCAATCGTGCCCTTGGCCGTTGCCGGATGCGGCTCGCCGGCCACCACCGCGATGCCGGCCGGCACGCTCATGACCGGCAGCGCCTCGGCGAATACGCCTGTTGCATCGCCGGCCTTGTCGATCTCACGGATGGAAACCGCCAGATTAAGCTGGCGGGCCCGCAAGGCCAGGACATCCGGGTCGCCGGCCAGGAAAAAAGGCGGAAGCCCGAGTTCACGCCGCCGGAGCCAGGCCATCAGGGTGATATCCGGCCCGATGCCGGCGGGATCGCCCTGGCTCAGCGCAAGTGGTCGTGAAAAGGGTATCGCCATCGTCGGTCAGCGATAGGCGATCTGCGCCTTCTTGCGCAGTTCTTCCAGGTATTTTTTGCTGTTCTCGTTTTCCGGCGGGCCATTCTTGCCGGCCTTGGACTTGTCGAGATCTTCCTGGCGGAAAACCATTTCGGCGGCCTGGTCGTCGGAGACCTGGCGCTGGCTGCAGATCGCCAGATATTCGACGCCTTTCTCGGTGACGCGGGTGCCTGTCGTGTTGCCCTTGGCCTGCTCGACCAGAGGCTTCCAATCCGGCGGGATCTCAGGAGCGAGCATGCGGCCGAGATCGCGCACCGAAACGTCGCGCATCGTCGCGGCAAAGACCTTAGCCTGATCGCAGCCGGGATATTTCGCGCGCGATGCCTCGGCCTCGCTCTTGCGCTTGCCCGTGATGGCGCCGCGCTTGGCCTCAGGAATGACGAAGATGATCTGCTGCAGCATATATTCCGTCGTCACCGGCTTTTGTTTGTTGTTCTGCATCATGCGCGAGACGAGGTCATAGTTCGACAGTCGCGAGCTCGAGCCGTAGCGCGCATTGACGACGCGCGGCCAGCTCATCTGTACGGCGATGAAGTTTTTGAAATGGTCGACGCCGACGCCGGCGCGATCGAGGATCTGCGACATCTGCTCGACGGAAAGCTTGTTGCCGGCCGAAAAACGCGCGAAAGACGCATCGACGTCCTGTTGCGAAACCGACATGCGGACGCGGGCGACCTCCTGGCGCTTGAGCGTTTCGTCCACCAACTGCTCCTTGGCGGTCTTGGCGTCGGCCGGCGCTTTCTGCAGGCGCAGGAAAGCCTGGCGCTTGGCGACATCGCCGCTGGTGATGGCGGTGCCGTTCACCACGGCCTGGACTTCGCTTGCTGCAAGCGCCGGGGCGGCAAGGCCCGTCAGCAAGGCAAGCGCTGCGCCGGTGAGAAAGGCGGTTATGGCTTTTTTCGCGTCAATCATCTGTTGACCTCCCAATAGCGCCGCGAGCCGTTGTTCGCGGCGTCCTTACCACAGTGCGAGACACGCGGAAATCGCCTCCGCCATGGCGCGAAACCCCTATGCCTCGAATATCGACTGGCGGCAATGTCCTGCACAGGCTTACGGCGAAAGAATGACTTGAGGCCATGTTTGCGCCGTTCGCCCATTAATTGGAGAGGGTATCGGAGCCGATCTTGATGTCGCCGAGCGTCCGGAACGTCAGCCGCGCGCCGATCGTCCAGTCGCTTGCCGACTCGTCTTCAGAGTCCCTGCTATCCGTGTAGGCGATCGTGAAGATCGTGCATTCGTCCTCATAGGAGAGGCCGAGCGTCCGGCGGCTGATCACATCATTGTTCAGGTCCCACGCGATACCCCCGAAGATCGACCAGTAATCCTTGAACTTGACCCTGCTGCTCGTCTGGATCTCGTCATTATCCTCGGCGAAGCCATAGGCCGGCTGGGCGCTGAGATGGGTGTAGGTCACCTGCGTCTGGAAAGTGTCGTTCTGGTAGGCCGTCGTCAGGTCTCCACGGCGAAACTCGAAATCCTTCTCGTCGAGCCGGTAGGAGGCGGCAACGGAAACACCGTACGGCGTTTCCACGCCGCCGAGGCCGACATAATCGGAGCGGTCGGTTTCGAGGCCCGAATCGGCGCCGACATTGACGAGGTCATCGGTCGCGAACGAGTTCTGGCCGGCGATCTGATAAGACTGGCCGAAAATGCCGTGCAGCTTGTAACCGCTGTCAAAAGTCCCGGTGTACTGGAAGCCGACATTGGCGCGGGTGCCGCCCTCGACGCGGTCGTAACCTGAGAACTTATCTCGGTCGAAGAGGGAGGTCGCATCGAAGACGAAACTTTGTGCATCCTCGTTCGGCAGCCGGCCGGCGAGTTGCTCGTCGGGGCGCGCATAGATCTGGGCGATGGGCTCCAGAATATGCGTGCTGTTATCAGTTGTCATCAGGATCGGATACCGCACCTCCAGCCCGGCTGTGAGCATCGAGCGGGTGGCGGAATTGTCATCAAGATAATCGCCGGCGTAACCGGTCGGATTGTCCATGTTCAGCGCGAAAGCGTCGCCGCGCGCGGCCAGGAGCGGCGTGATCACCAGGCCGGTCGGCGTGACATAGGTGCGTTTCCACTGAAGTTCGGCGGTCAGGCGCGAAGTCTGGCCCTTTAGACCGCGGAAGCGGTCGAATCCGTCGACGGTGTAGAAATCGTCATGTGTGCGCGAAATATTCGTCAGGTTGACGTCTGCAGAAAGTTCGCCGCCTGCTAGCGGCTGAGGTGCGACATAGTGATAATCAAACGCGGGATAGACGATGGCCTGCTGTTTTTCGGCCGTGTTCGTCCGGTCGGCATCCTGGACGTCGAAATAAAACGCCCTCATGTCGAAATAATTACGTTTCCCAAGCCCCGTCAGGTAGATCTGGTTCGTGCGATCCGTGCCGCTCAGGCCGCGGAGCTTGTAGGTTTTCGAGAAATTGTTGTCGCTCTGCACCATGACGTCCCAGCCGAACGTCCAGCGCGGATTGATGCGGAATTCGGCCTTTGACGCCACCATGCCGCGCTGCTCGGCTTCGGCATCGCTGGTACCAGAGCTGAAATTACCCGGATTTGCCTGGTCGATGCCGGCGACGCGCAGGATATGCGTGCCGTTCTCGAAACGCTGACGGAATTCTCCTTCGACAAGGAATCCCTGGGCCGTGTAGCCGGTTGCGGTAACCGTCGCATCCATGCTCGGCGAGATCACGTAATAATAAGGAATGGAAAGGCCAAAGCCGAGGTTCTGCGACAGGCTCATCGTCGGGAACAGGAAGCCGGACTTGCGCTTCACCGTATTGTCGGGAACTTCGATGAACGGCACGAAGGCAATAGGGTAACCGAGCAGCTCGAAACGTGCCCGCTCCAGACGGATCGTATGCGTCTCACCGTTCTGAATCACGCGCTTGGCCTTGACCTGCCAGAAGGGTGCGCGCTTCGGATCTTCGGCGCAGGGAAGGCAGGCTGTGTAGACGCCCTTGTTGAGGATCATCTTCGTGCCGCCGACGCGCTCGCCCGTTTCGGCGACGATACGGGTATTGTCGGCTGTTTCGATGCGCAGCGAATTGATAAATCCGTCGGCGAAATTGTCGGTCACGTCAAGGTTGTCGGCATAGATGCGGTTACCGTCCGGGCTGACGAGCTCGACATTGCCGAGCGCCATCATCCGGCCGGTCTTCTGATTGTACTCGACCTTCTGCGCGACCATTTTGTAGCCGCCATAGTTGATCTGTACGCCGCCGATTGCCGACACGAGTTCGGCGTCACGGTTATAGACGAGTTCGTTGGCCGAAAGCAGAAGCTTGGCCCCCTCGGGAATGTTATTCTCGATATTTTGCTCGGGCGTGCCGGCCTGGCCATAGGAGGCCGGAGCACCGCCGAAATAGGAACATAAAGCCGCACCGACAAGCAGGGCAACCAATTGTTTACTAAAATACTTGCGGTCGCCTACCGCCACTAGCCGTCCTCCTGATGAAGCAAAATAGTCGCGCCCAAGGCCAGCGCGACGACAACCGGTATCCAGGTCGCCACGAAGGGAGGCACGACTCCACTGCTTCCGAATGCTTTAACAAGCACGGTGATGACATAAAGCATGAAGCCCGACAGGATTCCACCCAGAATCACGGAGCGGGATTGGTTGAACCGGCTAAATTTTAGGGACACTGTTGCAGCAATGAGAGTCATGGCCACCAACAGCAATGGCTGGGACAACAGAGAGTTGAATTGTGTCTCCAATGCCTTGGTCGAGATACCGAAGGATTTAGCCGCCGCAATGCGGTTGGAAAGGTCAAAGAAACCAATTGTTTCCGGCGCTGTCAGCCGCTCCTGGACGAAATCCTGTTTCAGATTGGTGCGAAGTTGGACCGAAGCTTTGCGCAGCGGGATTTCGCCAGGCTTACGCTCGACGACGCTGTTAAGCTGCCAGTAACCATCTTCCAACTTTGCCGTGGCGGCATCCTGTCTCAGAATGACTCGACCGCCCGAATCGAAATGGATCAATACGGCGTCTATCAGCTTGGTTCCGTTCTCCTGGACCGTCTGGGCGCCGATGATGACGTCGTCGCGGCCACTGATCTGGCGCAGCCACGGAATCTGCGGCGCCTTGCGCAGAACCGCATTTTCGCCCCGCCAGTCGGATTCGACAAGCAGCGCCTGGCGCTGTCCCCAGGCGGCAAGCGGGTTGAGCGCCGTCATCGTCAGCACGCCGAGCGCCAGTGAACCGACGATGAAGGGAAGCATGAACTGCCAGACCGAAATGCCGGCCGCGCGCGTGACTACGAGCTCATATTTGCGATTGAGTCCGATCAGCACTGTCATGCCGACGAAGAGCGCGATGAAGGGGATTGTCTGCTGCAATATGAGCGGCAGGCGCACGGCGGTCATCACGATGCCGCCTCCGATCGTATAGCCGGGCAGGCCAGACATGCGTCCGGCCGTCTCGCTGAAATCCAGGAGGAAGGCGATGGCCGACACGCCGATCAGGAACCAGCCAGTCGTCGCCAGGTAGCGGCGAAAGAAATAACGCGACAATGTCCCGAACATCATTGGGCGGCGCCCCCGCCGGACCTGCTGGTCGCGGCAAGCAGTCTTCCCTGCATTCGTCTCCAGGAAAGCGATATCCGATCCCAGATGAACGAAGGCATGACCAGTCGCTTGTGCAGGCCAAGGAAGATGATCGAGACGATGCTGCTGACGATCGGGATGGCGTAGAGAACGGCGATATATTCCGGATCGGTGTCGATTTGGTTTGCCGCGTAGAAGGCAGCCCAACGTAGCGCGAAAGCATAGGCGAGCGCGCTCACCATCGGGTGCAGCCGTGCTTCGCGGTGCGAGCGTGCGTCGCCGGCGATCGCCAGCGAAAACAGTGCAAAGACGACGGGCAGGATCCAGTCCGTCAGCCGCCGATGCAGTTCGGCGCGGTAGCTCTGCGGGCGGATCGTATAGTCCTTGTCGTTCGGATCCGGATTGAACAGGAACCACAGGTCACGATCGCTGGCCTTCAGCGTCGCCTGACCGCGGCTCTCCGTCATGTCCGAGAGGTCGAACGAATAGGAATCGAAGTTGATGACCGAGACGTTGCCGTCGGGCGTTTTGCGATGCACCTCGCCATCGTGCATGATCAGAGTCGTTCCGGTATCGTCGACAGCGCCTTCCTTGGCGTAATAGATGAGTTCGTAGGCGGGGTCCCTCTCGTCGGCGACGAACAGGCCCTTCAGCATACGCCCCGCGAGGCGCTGCGAGATCTGGACATAGAGACCGTCGTCGAGCTTGCGGAAAGTCTTCTCCTCGATGACCGAGGAGAGAAGATCGGCGTAGGTCTCGGCGATCATCTGACGCGCCACGGTCTTTGCTCGTGGCTCGACGATATTGTCGACGAAGAAGGAAAAGACGCTGATGACGGCGGCAAGCAGCAGGATCGGGCGGACCAGAATGCTGCGCCGTGCGCCGGCCGCGTCGATGACGGTCAACTCGGAATCATTGTTCATCGTCGTCAGCGTCTGGGTGATGGCGATGACGAGGGCGAAGGGCAGCACCACGGGAATGATCGACGGCAGGATCATCGTCGCCAGCTTGGCGAACGAGCCGATCGACTGGCCGCTGTCGGTGACGAGGTTGATGCGCTGCAGGACTTGGGTCGTCCAAATGATCGCCAGCACGGGCAGGAGCGCCACGAGAAACATCTGGCCGACCCGCCGCAATATGTATGTTTCGAGTAGTTTCATGCCGGCCCTTGAAAGCACCTGCACGCCCAAACGGCTTGCAGGAGAAACCCTCTACGCTCTTTGTCGCGCTTTTGCGACAAGCAGGTGTCAAAAATTCATTCAAATTTCAGAATTTTTTTGGCTCTGTTGCGACTCAGTTAACGCCAGCAGCGCTGCGAAGACGACAAGCGAGGAGAGCCATCCGAGCGTTACGTCGGAGAGGTAATGCGCGCCGAAGGACAACCGCAGGGCCGGTGTCAGGATCGAGATCACGGCGACAGGCGGCACCAGCGCGTAACGCAGCGATTTCGGGACGAAGAGCAGAAGGCAGAACAGCCATCCCGCGCTCGCAGCCTCGCCGGAGACGAAGGAGCAGTTCGAGATACATTTGCCGGCCAGTGAACCGGCCTCGACAAAATGCAGGGGCCCGCCAAACATATCCGTCTGCAGCGGTCGCGGCCGGCCCCAATGTTCCTTCAGGATAACATTGACGAGCAGCACCGGCCCGATCAGCAGCGTTCCTAGTGCGACTTTGAGCTTGCGCGCCCGCTCGGCGTTGAAGGTCGCGCCGTGCTGCTGGTAACACTCGATGAATTTCCACAGCATTACGATCGCGACGACATAGGGCAGGCGGAAGAAGATGGTGCGCAGCAGGTCGAGATTCCCCGAATCGCGATAGGGAAAGCCGCCGCAGATGCTTCCGGCAGCGGCAGTCGCGTCACAATCTGCGCCCACGAAAAAAAGCTGGGAAAAATAGATGTCTATTGCGGGGAAGGCGCGAAAGACGGCAAGCAGCGCCCACCACGTCCAGAACAGAAGCAGGAATGCACCGAAAGCCGTTTTCGGCAGGCGGATCACCGGCCTTCGCCATGGATTTTTCGAAAAAACTGTCAACGCTAATATCTACGAAACTGACGAAAACATGAGGGCTTGGACGGCCGCGGGCGACCATAACAATAGTCGCAAGCCATTGACAGACCCGCCAAACGCGAAATTATCCGCCAGGGACGGATTTCAAAGAATCCCAGCGGAGAAGACATGTCAGCAAAGTTCGAAATTTCATTCTCGAAGTCGGCAAAGCTCAATGGCGGACTGGCAATCCTGTTGAAAACTGCGGAGGCCGAGAGCGCCGCAGGCGCCGAAACGGCCGACCCTGCAGGCGTGATCGCAAGGGCTACGAAAATCGCTCGGTTCTCCGCTAAGTCAATGGCCGCGCTCGATATTGTCGCCCCGGAAGGGGCACCCGTCGAGCGCATCGTCGTCGTCGGACTGGGCAAGGCTGGCGAACTAACCGCCCATGACTGGCTGAAGGCCGGTGGCGCCACGGCATCTAAAATCAAGAATACCGACAAGGCCGCCATCTTCGTCGACGTGCCCGGGCTTGAGACCAACGCACGCGCAGCCGCCGATTTCGCGCTCGGCATGCTGCTGCGCGCCTACAGCTTCGATGCCTATAAGACAAAGAAGAACGACGATGAGGAGAAGCCGGCAAAATCCGTCAAGGTGACGATCGTCACCGCCGATGCGGCCGGTGCCAAAAAGGCGTTTTCCGATTCCGAAGCGATTGCAGGCGGCGTCAATCTCGCCCGTGACCTCGTCAATGAACCGCCGAACGCGCTTGGACCTGTCGAATTCGCCGCCAGAGCAAAGGAACTGGAAAAGCTCGGCGTCGAGGTGGAAATCCTGACCGAGAAGGAAATGCGCCGTCTCGGCATGGGCGCGCTGCTCGGCGTCGCGCAGGGCTCCGTGCGCCCACCGCGCTTAGCAGTCATGCAGTGGAAGGGCGGCAGGGGCAAGGACCGTCCCGTCGCCTTCATCGGCAAAGGCGTCGTCTTCGATACCGGTGGCATTTCGATCAAGCCTGCCGCCGGCATGGAGGACATGAAAGGGGATATGGGCGGCGCCGCAGCCGTCACCGGCCTCATGCATGTGCTCGCTTCGCGCAAGGCCGCCGTCAACGCCGTCGGCATCATCGGCCTGGTCGAGAACATGCCTGATGGCAACGCCCAGCGTCCGGGCGACATCGTCACCTCCATGTCCGGCCAGACGATCGAGGTGATCAATACCGATGCCGAAGGCCGCCTCGTGCTCTGCGATGCGCTCTGGTATTGCAATGATCGCTTCAAGCCGCAGTTCATGATCAATCTCGCCACATTGACCGGCGCGATCGTCGTGGCGCTCGGCAATGTGCATGCCGGTTTATTCTCCAATGACGACCAGCTTTGCTCCCAGCTGGCGGCAGCCGGCCTTTCGACAAACGAGAAGCTCTGGCGCATGCCGCTCGGCAAGGATTACGACAAGCTGATCGACAGCAAGTTTGCCGACATGAAGAACACCGGCGGCCGTCAGGCCGGCTCGATCACGGCGGCGCATTTCCTCAAACGCTTCGTACAGGACACGCCCTGGGCGCATCTCGACATTGCCGGCACGGCGATGGGTTCGCCGCAGGATGAGATCAACCAGTCCTGGGGTTCCGGTTTCGGCGTCCGTCTGCTCGACGAGCTCGTTCGCACCCATTATGAATCCCGATGACGGATATTCTCTTTTATCATCTCACCGAAACCAGGCTGGAAGACGCGCTACCGCCGCTCCTCGACAAAAGCGTCGAGCGCGGCTGGCGCGTAGCGGTCCAGACGCGCGATGTCGCGCGGCGCGATGCTCTCGATGCGCATCTTTGGACTTTTCGTGAGGAGAGTTTCCTGCCGCATGGGACCGACACGGCTGATTTCGCCGAAAACCAGCCGGTGCTTTTGACGGTAACCTCGGACAATGCCAATGCGGCGACGGTTCGTTTCATTGTCGACGGCGCCGAGCCGCCGCCGCCCGATGCCTATGAGCGCGTTGTCTTCATGTTCGACGGCCACGATCAGGAGCAGTTGGAAGCTGCGCGAGCGCAGTGGAAGAGGCTGAAAGGCGAGGGGCATAACCTCACCTATTGGCAGCAGACACCGGAAGGGCGGTGGGAGAAGAAGGCTTGAGCGGGTCCTTGCCGTCGGAGTCGACGGGCAAGGACCGCCAGATGACTCAATCGTGGAAGGCGTCGACGAATTTCCGCTTGCCGAGCATGAAGGCGTCGGCGACGTGGCGCAGCGGTGCGAGATCGACATCCGATTTGCCCGCCTTGATGATCTCGGCGAAGCGGCGATAGAGCGAAGGATATTCCTGTTCCGGTTCGGCAAATGTCAGCGTACCGTCGATGGAAAGCTTGGCGCCGCCCTCGGAGAGGACCATTTGGCCGGCCGCCGTTTCTGCGACGATGTCCCAGCTCTGCTTGCCGGTTTGGCGCCAGTCGAATTCGGCATGAACCGGCAGGCCGTCTGCATCGCGGAAGTGAATGTCGGCGGCGATCGGTGCATCGCGATTCTCCGGGAATTCCAGCACAGCCCCAGTGATGAAGACCTGCCGCGGCAGGATATGGGTGACGATTGAGAGCGCATTGATACCGGGATCGAAAACACCGAGACCGCCCGCCTGCCAGATCCATTCCTGGTTCGGATGCCAGTGGCGGACATCCTCCTTCCAGATCACATGCACGCTTTTGATCGTCGTCGAAGCAAGAAACGCCTTGGCGGCTTCGACGGCCGGGGCATAGCGCGAATGCCAGCTGGCAAAGAGCGACGCACCTTGCTTGTTGGCTAACGCCTCCAGATCAGCCACTTCGCTCAGCGTTGCGCCGGGCGGCTTTTCCAGAAAGACGTGCTTGCCGGCCACGAGCGCCTTATACGCTGCCTCGTAGCGATATTGCGGAGGCATGCAGAGCGAAACGGCATCGATCGAGGGCTCGGCGTCGAGCATTGCTTCGATCGTGGTGTAGCTGTTGATGCCTTCGACCGTGCCGTGACGGCTTGCCGTCGCCACGAGCTCGAAATTCGGGTTCTTGGCAACGGAGGGAAGGTGCTGGTCGCGGACGATCTTGCCGACGCCGACGATGGCGAGATTGATAGGGGACATGGTGTTTCGCTCGGGCTTCTAGGAAAAGTATGATTTATTGAGGTTGTTGTAGCAGAAAGAGAAGCGTCGACAAGCTCTGCTCCCAATTCCTGTGTATCCTATCGCATGATGGTCTCGCGAAGGAAGCTGTAACCCATCGCTGCGCGGGCGGCGCGCTCCTCGGAATTGCCATCGCCGCCATGTCCGCCCAAGCCGAATTCGTGGAAGAGTGGCTTATGTCCTTCTTCCTCCAGCCGCGCTGCAAATCGACGTGCATGCGAGGGATGCACGCGGTCGTCATTGGTGGAGCTTTCGATATAGATCGGCGGGTAGGTGATCTCACTGGCCGGCCGGATATTGTGAAGCGGCGAATAGCCGAGCATGAAGTCCCGGTCCGCCGGCGTGTCCGGGTCGCCATATTCGTCCATCCAGGCTTTTCCCGCGCTGAACAGGTGGAAGCGTGTCATATCGAGAACCGGCACCTGACACCAGACGGCGCCAAAATCGTCCGGGTAGCGTGTCAGCATCACGCCCGTCAGAAGGCCGCCATTGCTGCCGCCCTGGCAGGCGATGCGCGACGGCACGGTGTAGCCGCGGGCGACGAGATCCCTGGCAATTGCGACGAAATCGGCAAAGGCTTTGTCCCGCCCCAGCCGCTTGGCGCTGCGATACCAGTCAGGCCCGAATTCACCGCCGCCGCGGATATAGGCCTGCACATAGGCGCCGCCTTGCTCCAGCCAGCGGCCAGTTACGCCGGAGTAATTCGGCGACAGCGAAACATCGAATCCGCCATAGCCGTAGATCAGCACCGGCAGTGCGCCCTTGGTCCACTGTCGCGGCAGGACCAGGCGGTAAGCGACCCTGGTCCCGTCCTCGGACACAGCCTCCAGCAGCTCCGACGACATATCGGTCGCATCGAAATAGCTCGGCGCCACTGCCGTGAAGATCGGCTCCGGCTGTTTGCTGCGATCGGAGAGCTCGAGACGGTAGCAAGTGGGTGGCTGCAGGAAACCCTGACCGACGATGTGGAGCGTGTCGTTCCCATGATGCAGATCTGCATAGAGAGGCTTGAAATGAGCCGTCTGCATCTCCGCCGGCAACGCGATTTCCCGCTGTTCAGCATCGGGCTTTGTGAGGTCGAGCACGAGAAGACGCGGGCGCAGCCTGTCCGAAATGATGAACACGCACCATTCGCGCATCAGCATCATCTGCGCGACCGACTGGCCCTCGCCAGGTTGGAACAGGACTCGCTCCGGTCCGAGTATCGTCTGAGATTGCGGCTCGAAGCGTTGCAGCACGAGGCTACCGGTGGGAACGCGCTCGTCGGTCTTTGCGCGCCAGAGGCAATGATCGCGATTGAACTGAAAGTCGGCTTCTTCAGGCAAATCGATGCGTTGGCGCTTGCCGTCGTCTCCGATGAGGAAAGCGCTTGCGACGCCGATCTCATGGCCCGCGACGAAGATCTCTATCAATGCTGCATCCGGCGAAGCACCGGAAAGGGCGGGGTCGATGACCAGATTGGAGCCGTAAACGTCCTCGTCCGCCGCTTCGAACATGATGGCGGCATCTTCCGGCCGCTGTCCGCGCTTCAACCGCCGCCCGACGCGCGGCCATCCCGAGCGGGTCGCCGAAAATCGGTCGATCGAGCCGAAATAACAGATCTCGTCGCGGCTCAACCAGGTGGCATGCGATCGCGCGGCGGGGGTGTCAAATCCGCCCTTCACGATCTGTTTGCGCTCGGCGTCGAATTCGAGCAGGCGGACCGGGTCGGAGCCGCCATCCGATAGCATCAGCAGGACGCGCGTCGGCTCCCACGGGCAGGTGACGGCGCCGCGCCAGGTCCAGCGCTTGCCTTCGTCGAGGCAGAAGGCGTCGAGATCGAAGACCGGCTCCCAATCGGCCTCCGGCAACGGCGGCTGCTCGGCTGGCAAGCGTAGCCAGACCCCGAGGGGATTGTCCTTGCTCTGCCGGAAATCGAACAGCCATCCGCCGCGGCGCATCGGCACGATCAGCCTGTCCTGTCGCTCGATCAGCGCCTTGATCGCCTCGCGATCCTCGACAAACTGCGGTGTTCTTAATGCCGCGTCGGAAAAGGCATTGTGTTCGTCGATAAACTGGCGGGTGCGCGGATCCTCGTCCGCTTCGAGATGAAGGTTCATGTCTGAGCTGCCGGCTTCGTTGATTTCGCATAGATCTAGCGCATGATGCGGATAAAAGTGAGCGGTTTTCTCCTTCACGCTCTCATTGTCCAAGGGGCTCATCCCTGGCAAGCCAGCCTGCTCACATGGAGTGTTTACTGTCCAATTTCGGCGTCATGAGCCTTTTTCAGCGCGTCGCATCCCCCAAGCTCCTTCGTAGCAGTCGAAGCCCATTCCTGCACCTGTTCGTCAGACATCGTTAGCTTGGGGTTTTCTTGAGCGAGCAGGTTTAGGCCTGCGTCCTCCATTTTTGCGATAGCTGCCTCGACTTCTTTGTAGATCTCAGTTCCTGAATCGCATCCCTGCTTCTCGATGTACCCTAGAAATCGGGGACGCAACGGCCTCGGTTCAGCCCCGCAATATTTTTCCGCGAGAACATGAGCAGTGAGCGCGTATTCAAGTCCCATGAATCGGGACTCGACTGCTTCGTTCGGATTGAAACTGTTTCTACAGAAATTTGCAGATTCAGCATTGGCGGCAACGAGCGGCACGGAAGCTAACAACACGCCGCAGAGATAGCGAAGCAAACCACGTTCCTCCAAAAATCCTCTCGACTAGAAGCAGCGGCGTTGCGGTCTAAAAGTTTTAGTCAGCACTCGACCGAAAAGCATTTCCTAGCGGGTCATCACCAGATCGGCCGAGGCAACGAGGTTGCTCGGCGCCTGCGGCTTCTTGAATTTCAGCGTCACGACCTTGTAGCCTTCGGTTTCGAGTTTCGAAAGCAGGGTGGGAAGCATCGTTACGGTGCGCTTGTGGATGTCGTGCATCAGAATGATGCCGCGGCCGCGCTTGTGCAGCAGGTTCATCGTCAATTGCGTCACGGACACCGGTGTAGCGCTGAAATAGTCCTTGCTATCGATGTCGACATCCATCACGACCAGACCGCGCATGGCGATGGCGGCGCGCAGCCTGTGGCTCTCGGCGAGGTAAGGGAAGCGGAAGAACGAGACGTCTGTCCCCGTTGCCTTGGTCACTGCCAGTTCGCCCTTGACGACCTCGTCCATCGCCGCATCGAAGCCCAAAGAGGTCAAGTTGGCATGGTCATAGGTGTGACTGCCGATTGCGTTGCCCTCCATCGCCACCTTGCGCGCCAGCGCCGGATGCATCTCGGCCATCTCGCCGACCATCATGAAAGCGCCCTTGACGCCGAACTGGTTGAGGATCGCGAGCACCTTATCCGTCCGGCCGGGGATCGGGCCATCGTCGAAGCTCAGGATCACTTCCTTGTCATTGAGCTTGAGATCGGCGAGCGAGGAGACCTCCAGCGTCCGCCCGGAAAGGTGATGCGGGCCGGCAAAGGGCGGCGTTCCATCGTCATTGGCGGCCTTGCCGGAAGGTGTTCGCCCTTCAGGCGCAATCACCGAGGCGGTCTTGATCGAGGTGTCGGGGCGCTCTCTGGTCGTGCTGCAGGCGGAGAGGGCGGCCGCAAGGACGATGCAGGAAAGGACGAAAAACCGATGCATGGAAAGTGCTCAACAAATCAGTAATCAATGTTGAGACAAGCTTTCGGATTATGGTTAACGACCGGTTGAGATCGGGAGGAATTGTGTTAACGCGTCGCAGTCAGCCGCGTTTCCTCGAAGACTGTGACTATCCTGCCATTGCCTCTTCATATTCGGAGGACAGCATCAGCCACTCTTCCTCGGCGGCGGCGAGCTTCGCCGCAGCCTCGCCGCGCTGTTTTGCCTTTTCGGCGGCTTTGGCGGGCGTTTTCTCATAGAGCGCCGGATCCGCAAGTTCCGCATCAAGGGCCTGAATCTGTTTCTCCAGCTTCGCCGTCAAGGATTCGATTTCGTTGATCTTTTTCTTCAGCGGTGTCAGCGAGGCGCGCCTTTCAGCATTCAGCTTGCGCTGGTCGGCCTTCGATGTCGTCTCGTCGGGGGCCTGCGGCTTCTCTTCTTTCCTCTTGCCGGAACTGACGATCAGGTCTCGGTATTCGTCCATGTCGCCTTCGAAAGTGGTGACCGTGCCGCCATTGACCAGCCACAGCCGGTCGACCGTCGCCTCAATGAGGTGACGGTCGTGCGAGATCAGGATCACGGCGCCGTTGTAATCGTTCAGCGCTTCGATCAGGGCACGGCGGCTGTCGATGTCGAGATGGTTGGTCGGCTCGTCGAGAATGAGGAGGTTCGGCGCATGGAAGGCGGCAAGCCCCATTAGCAGGCGTGCCTTCTCGCCGCCGGAAAGATCTTTGGCGGCGGTTGCCATCTTCTCGGTCGCCAGCCCCATTTGCGCGACGCGGGCGCGCACCTTGGCTTCCGGTTCGGCGGGCATCAGACGCCGCACATGTTCCACCGCCGACTGTTCCGGGATGAGGTCGTCGAGCTGGTGTTGCGCGAAGAAGCCGATCTTCAGGCTCGGTGCGAGGCTTACTTCGCCACTTTCCGGCGACAGTCGCCCTGAGATGAACTTGGCGAAGGTCGACTTGCCGTTGCCGTTGGAGCCGAGCAAGGCGATGCGATCGTCGTTGTCGATGCGCAGGTTGAGGTTCTTCAGGATCGGCTTGCCGGGTTCGTAGCCGACGGAGCCGCCCTGGATTGCAACGATCGGTGAGGCCGGCTGCTTCTCCGGCTCCGGGAAGGTGATCGGTTGCACATGGTCCTCGATGACGGCTGCAACCGTTCCCATGCGCTCGAGCGCCTTGACGCGCGATTGCGCCTGCCGGGCCTTGGAAGCCTTGGCCTTGAAGCGGTCGATGAAGCTCTGCAGATGTTTGCGCGCTGCCTCATTCTTGGCCCTGGCCTTCGTCTGCAGCTCGTCCGCCTCCGCCTTCTGCCGCTCGAACTGGTCGTAATTGCCGCGGTAGAAGGTGAGCTTCTTCTGGTCGAGATGGACGATGGAATTGACCGCATTGTTCAGGAGGTCACGGTCGTGGCTGATGATGATGACCGTGTGCGGATAGCGGCGGATATAATCCTCCAGCCACATAGTGCCTTCAAGGTCGAGATAGTTGGTCGGCTCGTCGAGCAGAAGCAGGTCCGGCTCGGCGAAGAGCACGGCGGCAAGCGCCACGCGCATGCGCCAGCCGCCGGAGAAGGAGGAGGCGGGTCGGGCCTGCGCCGGCTGGTCGAAGCCGAGGCCGGCGAGGATGCTTGCGGCGCGCGCTTCGGCCGAATGCGCATCGATGTCGACGAGGCGCATCTGGATTTCGGCGATGCGGTGCGGATCGCTTGCCGTTTCAGCCTCGGCAAGCAGGGCCGCGCGTTCCTTGTCGGCGGCAAGCACAATCTCGATCAGGGAATCCTCGGTTCCCGGCGCTTCCTGGGCCACCTGACCGATACGCGCCGCCTTCGGGATCGACACCGACCCTGTCTCCGAGCCGAGATCGCCGGTGATGACGCGAAACAGCGTGGATTTGCCGGCGCCATTGCGGCCGACCAGCCCTGCTTTCGTGCCCGAAGGCAGCGAAAGGCTGGCATTGTCGAGAAGCAGGCGCCCGGCAATGCGGGCAGAAATATCGGTGAGCGTGATCATGGCCGGCGTTGTGGCCGAAACTGCCTGCCAAGGCAAGACCGCTTATCCCCCGGCGAGCTCACTCGTCCCCCGGCGAGCTTGCTCGTCCGTGCTGAGAGCATCATACGCCTCAGCGGCCGAAAGCCTGCACCGGCAGGCGGCGGTTCGATTGCGCGGCGAGCAGCGCCACGCGGGCGTTGGCCTGGAGCTGTCCCGGTGTTGTCGCATCGGCACTGAGCGCCAGGCCGACCGAGATGGTCAGCCTGCCGCTGTCACCTTTGTCGGAGGTGGCGAAAACGAGATTTTCCTCGACTGAGGCGCGCAGGCGCTCGGCGATAGCAATCGCATCCTGCATGCCGACATTGGCAAACAGCAAGGCGAATTCGTCGGCCTCGGTGCGGGCGACGAAGTCGTTCTTCTTGACCGATTTTCGAAAAAGGGCTGCAAGCTTCTTCAAGAGCTTGTTGCCTGCCTGAGTGCCGTATCGGTCGTTGAGCTCGGTGAAATCGTCAATATCGACCATGATCAGCGCGCTGCCGGCGGCACCCTCTTCACGTTCGTAGAGCTCGGTGATCTGCCGGTTCAGCGCGACGCGGTTCGCGAGGCCGGTGATCCTGTCGGCGATGGTGGCCGATTGCATTGCCGAAATGCCGCGCTCCAACGTTTCCAGCTTGTTGATGTCGTCCAGTAGTCTGGCGCCGATTTCCATCTCCGCCGACATCACCGTCGCGAGCGAGGCGGAGAGGTAATCGACCTCGCCGACGAAGGCGGCAAGGCTCTGGTCCTCATGCCCGGCGACAGATCTCAGGATCGTGCCGCAGGCGCGGGCAAAGGCGTCTCTGTGCCTCAATCCTTCGGCAAGCCTCTCCGCCACCTCGCGTAGCGTCCGGCTGGCCTCGTTGCGCGACGTCTCGCCCACCAACCCGCAATGGCCGACGAGGCGGTATTTCAGCCCGAGTTCGTCGAGCATCGCCTGTTCCGGCTGCGATCCGAGAGCGGCGATGTCTTGCGCAAGACCAGGATTGTGCCCAATGATGGCCTCATGAAAGAGTTCGTAGTTACGCGGCAGCGAGGTAACGTTGAGGCGCGCCATGTGCTGGGCAATCTTCTGGATATCCGTCAGGGGGCCGGCGCGCCCAGCCTCGCGCGACACCAGTCCGTTTGCGCTTGCAGTCAGCATGACGATCCCTCGCGGTCCGGCTTTTTCCCTTCATTCCGCTATGCCTGCAAGGCTTTAAGAGAGGCTGAATTTTTAGGCGGGAAGCGCCGGGTTTGCCTTGGAACTGGCAAAGGCGGTTAATGCTGTCTTGATCAGAAAGGCTGTCTCACATCCACTCGCGACCCTCGCTGCGCAGAAAATATATAAGGTCCAGCCCGAGGCTTGGTTTGCCAAGCGCCGTCAGCGTCATATGGCACTGGCCGCGGTGATGAGTCTGGTGATTGAAGAGGTGCGCGAGCGCGCTCGACAGCGGCTGAGTGACCCGGATCGGCTGCGTCACCGGGACATAGGTGAAGTCGCCGGCAAGGCTCGCCTCATCGAGCGTCCCCGTCCAGGCAATGATGCGCTCGTCCTCTGTCTTGCGTGCGGCGGCAAGCGCATCCAGCTCTTCGAATAGTATGGCATCGAGGGCCGCCGGCGCTTCGCCGCTACCGGTAAAGCGCTTCATCCATATCCGGTCGGCGACGAGCAGGTGATTGAGCGTGCCATGCAGCGAGCCGAAGAAGGCGCCGCGGTCGCTGCGAAATTCCGCCGCCCCGAGTTCGGCCGCAGCCGTATAGACCAAGCTATTGGCCCAGCGATTATAGGCCGCGAACATCCTGAAATGTCTAAGCATATGGTCCCCCTGCCGTTGCTGGAGCAGTCTAGCCGGTTTCCCGAGAAATCCGAGTGATGGCGCCATGAAATTTCCTGATTTGATCGTGCGCGCTTTGTGTCGTCGAATGCAGGCAGATCGGACCTCGAAAGGATTGTCATGACCAGAGCCCTCTATTCCCTCTGCGGCGCCGACGAACGTCGCTTCTTTTCGCCCCATTGCTGGAAGGCGGTGATGGCGCTCGCGCACAAGGGACTCGATTTCGAGGAGATCCCGACGACCTACGCCCGTATCCGCGACATCGGCGGCGGCGTGTCTTCGACCCTGCCGGTGCTCGACGACAACGGCCGGCTGATCTCGGATAGTTTTGCCATCGCCCTCTATCTGGAGGAGGCTTATCCCGAGCGTCCGTCGCTGTTCGGCGGCGAGGGCGGCAAGGCGCTGTCGCGCATGGTGGAAGGCTATTCGCAGATGATCATCCATCCGGCGATCATGCGCATTGCCCTTCTCGACATCCACGCCATCCTGGACGAAGGCGACAAGGCCTATTTCCGTCAAAGTCGCGAGCTCAGGCTCGGCAAGCCGCTGGAAGTCTTCGCCGCAGACAGCGAAGCGGAGAGGCCCGCTTTTGCCACCAAGCTGGAGCCGCTCCGCCATATGCTGAAGTTCCAGCCGTTCATCGGCGGCCAGACGCCGCTTTTTGGCGACTATATCGTCTTCGGCGCGCTGCAATGGCTGCGCGTATCCGCAGGGCTGGCGATGCTGGCCGCCGCCGATCCCGTCATCGCCTGGTTCGAACGCTGCCTCGATCTCCATGAAAGCCGCGGCAGGACTGTGACAGCGGCGTGAAATTGCCGCCGGCCTCTTGTTTTCGGGCGTTGGGGCGGGTAAAGACCGCCCACTTTTCCCGAGAAAACAGAGGATTTGACTATGGCGATTGAACGCACCTTCTCGATGATCAAGCCTGACGCAACCAAGCGCAACCTGACGGGCGCCATCACCAAGATGCTCGAAGATGCCGGCCTGCGCGTCGTCGCCTCCAAGCGCGTCTGGATGAGCCGCCGCGAAGCCGAGGGCTTCTACGCCGTACACAAGGATCGCCCCTTCTTCGGCGAACTCGTCGAAGGCATGACCTCCGGCCCGACCGTCGTGCAGGTTCTGGAAGGCGAGGGCGCGATCCTCAAGAACCGCGAAATCATGGGCGCGACCAACCCGGCAAACGCTGCCGAAGGCACGATCCGCAAGGTCCATGCCCTATCGATCGGCGAAAACTCCGTTCACGGCTCCGACGCTCCGGAGACGGCTGCCCAGGAAATCAAGTACTGGTTCTCCGATACCGAAATCGTCGGCTGAGGCCATGCTTCGGCATTTGCTTGCAATGCCTTGAATTGACTCTCGAAAGCCGGGGCCTCGCTCCGGCTTTTTTGTGCCGGAATTTTTCACGAAGGGCATTTGTCGGTATTCGAAAAATCGACACTGCCGTCAGGCTTGAAGACCTCCGGGTTCTTTTCATAAAGCGCGCCAATGACGAGCGGCTTGCTCGGCAGCACCGTCTGGTCGAGGTCCGAGCGGAACTCAGTCTTCAATTGCTGCAGCACATTGCCGTCCTTATCGACCAGCCGGACATTCACCGAATAGGCGCGGTCCTTGCGCACGCAGTGCAGGTTTTCGCTCTGCAGCGCGATCTTGTCGTCGATCGGATAGATCTTCTGGTTCAGCACCAGCGGGGCGCCGCCCGCGGGATTTTCAAATTCGGCGATGATCACCGAACCGTCGGGGATAGGACCTGTCTTCTTCAGGGTCAGCAGATAGGTGGCGCTTGCCACCCGGTAGTTGAAGACGAAGAGGTGGCCTGTGACCTCGACCAGGTTTTCGGCCTGGCGCTGGCAGGCGGCAAGCAGAAGACCTGTTGCAGCCGCCGCTGCGATTAGATGTTTCCTCATGGCATCTCTTCCTTCTTGCGGTGATAGTGCCGCTTCGCCTTGGCGCGGTTGCCGCAGACCGCCATGTCGCACCAGGCACGGCTCCTGTTCTTGCTGCGATCGATGAACAACCAGCCGCAATTGCCGCAGATCTTCATGCGCTCCGGATCAGGCATAGCGATCAGCCGGAGCACCGAATGGGCGGTCGCCGCCGCCAAGCTTGCGGGGCTTGCCTGGCGCAAGGTCTTCGCCAGCGCCTCCAGCAGTCCGGCCAGCAAGTGGTCGTCGCCGCCATCCAGTATACGCTTGCGGAAATAGCGGTCGATCGCTTCTCGAAGCGCGATGAAGTCGACTTCGTCTTGCGCCGCGACCGGCGCGACCTCGCCAAACAGGGCCCGTTCGGCGCAGAATTTGGCGGCGGCGCGCGGAAAGCTCCGCATCTGTTCGCTCACCGCGAAGCGGTCGATCCGTCGCGCCGCGTCGTGGCGCAGTACGACGCTGTTGGCGACATCGAGGGCCAGCGCGCCGCCGGCGAAACGGTGAGAAGTCCAGGAAAAGCTCATAACGAAATTATAACTGGCGAAACGGGTTTTACCAGTTATAATTTGCTGACGCGGAGTCTCCGAAATGGCCTATCTTCTGCAGCAGCTGGCGAATGCGGTTCCGCTTGCCGCTCTCTATGCCGCGCTCGCCTTCGGTTATGCCGTCGCCTTCGGCGTGACCAGGCGGGCCGACATCACCTATGGAGCGATCTTTGCCTTCTCGGGCCAGATCCTGCTGCTTTTTAGCGAAATCGCCTATGTCAGGTTCTGGCTGGTGCTGCCGGCCGCACTTGCCATCGGAGCCTGCGCCGCGATTGTCTATTCGCTGGCCGCGGGCATTTGGATCGGCCGCTCGATCATGCTGCCGCTCGCCAGCAAATCGCCGAATATGGTCATCGTTGCCGCGCTTGGCATCATGATCGTGCTGATGGAAACCGCCCGCCTTGCCGCCGATACCCGCGCGATTTGGCTGCCGCCCTTCCTGAACGAAGTTGTTGTCTTCTGGAGTGATGGTTCGTTTAAAGTGACGCTCACCTATATCCAGCTGATCGACACGGCGCTGATGTGCGCCATCGTCGCGATCGGTGCGCTGATCCTCAGGCGCACCGCCTGGGGCCGCCACTGGCGCGCCGTCACCGACGATCCGCTGGCCGCCGAACTCTGCGGCACCAGCGCCAGGCTTGTCTTTCTTGTTGCCTATGCGGCAGCAGCCCTCGTCGCCACACTCTGTGGCATTCTCGCCACCTTCTATTACGGCTCGATGGATTTCGGCGCGGGCCTGATGTTCGGGCTCAAGGTACTGCTGATCGCAGCCGTGGGCGGCTATTCCGATCCGCTGCGTTCGGCAGGCGGTGCTGCCGGGCTTGCAGTCGTCGAAACCATGTGGGGCGCCTATGGCGCCTTTGTCTGGCGGGACTTGGTGATCTTCTCGCTGCTGGTCCTGCTCTTGGTCATGAGCCGCCGGGAGCGAGTGGTTCTCTGATCATTTCCACTTGTCGCGCGCCGCATCGTCGGCGTCTTTTGCCGCAACCCAGTCGCCTTCGGCGCCATCGTTGCCGTGCTCCTTCTTCCAGAATGGAGCTGCGGTCTTCAGGAAATCCATGACGAAATTGGCGCCGTCGAAGGCCGCCTGCCGATGCGGGGCGGCTGCGACGACGAGCACGATATTCTCCCCGGGAACGATTTTGCCGTAGCGATGGATGGCGGTCAGCCCTAGCAGCCCGAAACGGCTGATGGCGAGTTCGCCGATGCGGGTCATCTCGGCTTCGGCCATGCCGGGATAATGTTCGAGTTCGAGGGCCGCCAGGGTGCCGCCTTCGTCGCGGCAAAGGCCGGAGAAGGTAACGACCGCGCCGACACCGGGTTTGTGCTTGGAGAGGAGATCGACCTCGGTTTGCAGGTCAAAGTCTTCGTGCTGGACCCGGATGGTGGGTGTGTTCACAGCGAAATCCTCCGCTTTGATGCGCTGCCAAATCCCCAAGCTCCCTCATTCCTGTGCTTGTCACAGGAATCCAGTGCGCCCAAGTCCTTGGGCGCGGAAGACATTGCTAGCAGCAGGAAGAAGTCATTCACCGCGCGGACGCGCGTTCCTGTGACAAGCGCAGGAATAAGGGAGAGAGAAGCAGATGCAATACTGCTCATTATCAGCCTCCCGCAATCACCCCCCCGTCATCGGCGGAAATATTCCGATCTCGCGTGCGGCGCCGATCGGCTCGTCATGCTCGACATGTTCCATGTCGAGCGCCACGCGGATGACGTCGGGATATTGAAGTGCGGCTTCATATTCCTCGCCCAGCGTCTTCAAATGATTCAGGAGATCGGCGACGGTGACGACGGAGGAGGGGAGGTCGATCTCCTCCTCACCCTTGCCGATGCGCTCGCGCACCCAGGCGAAATAGACAAGCCGCGTCATTCCTCGTCATCCACGATATGTTTCAGCCCGGCACGGAAATAGTCGTAGCCGGTATAGATGGTCAGCAGCGCCGCGATCCACAAGAGCGCGATGCCGGTTTGAGTCGTATAGGGGAAAATCTCGTCGCCGGCCGGGCCGGCGAGCAGGAAGGCGATGGCAACGAGCTGCAGCGTCGTCTTCCACTTGGCGATGCGTGTCACGGGCACGCTGACCTTCAGCGCCGCCAGATATTCTCTCAGGCCGGAAACCAGGATCTCACGGCAGAGAATGATGATTGCCGCCCAGATCGACCAGCCGGCGATGGTCTGATCGGCCGCCACCAGGAGAAGGATCGAGGCGACCAGCAGCTTGTCGGCGATCGGATCGAGCATACGGCCGATATTCGACGTCTGGTTCCAGATGCGCGCGAGATAACCGTCGAGAAAATCGGTGATCGAGGCGATGATGAAGATCCACAGCGCCACCCAGCGCGCCGTATTGCTGATCGACAGTCTGCCTTCGACGAAGAAGCAGAGAACGATCAGCGGCACGGCGAGGATGCGGCCGTAAGTCAAAAGGTTGGGAAGGCTGTACGCACGCGATGCCATGGATCGTTTCTCTGAATTGATGCGCCGCCACAGCGCCGCGCCTCTTTACGAAATCGATTCCGATTTTCGGGCCGATGCGGTAGATGACGGCTTTGGCCATGGACCGTCAACATTCTTTCTGTCTTTTCACTGCCTTTGCGTGGAATTTGCGACGGACGCCGGTTATTTCGCGGCGTCGTCGTGGAAATGGTTGTAGACCTGCTTTGCCACTGCTTCCGAAATACCTTCCACCGCCATCAGGTCGGACAGAGCCGCCCGGGAAACCGCCTTCGCCGTTCCGAAATGCTGCAGCAGCGCGCGCTTGCGCGACGGGCCGATGCCGCCGATCTCGTCGAGCGGGTTCTTGACCATTTCCTTCTTGCGCCGCACCCGGTGCGAGCCGATCGCGAACCGGTGCGCCTCGTCGCGCAGGCGTTGGATGAAGTAGAGCACCGGATCGCGCGGCGGCAGTGTGAAACTCTCGCGTCCCGGCGCAAAGAAGCGCTCGCGTCCGGCGTCGCGGTCGACACCCTTGGCGACGCCGATTGCCATCACGCTGTCGGTGATGCCGAGCTCGGCCAGGATGCCGCGCACCGCCGTCATCTGCCCCTGGCCGCCGTCGATAAGGATCACGTCGGGCCACGCGGGGAAAGGCATGTCGGCGGCGTCGGCAGCAGGTGTTTGCACCGTCCGGTCAGGGATGCCTTCTTCCTTGATCAGCCGCGAGAAGCGCCGCGTCATCACCTCGCGCATCATGCCGAAATCGTCGCCGGGAGTGATGTCGGTCGATTTGATGTTGAACTTGCGGTACTGGTTCTTCACGAAGCCTTCAGGCCCCGCCACCACCATGCCGCCGACGGCATTGGTGCCCATGATGTGCGAGTTGTCGTAGATCTCGATGCGCTGCGGCGCATAGGCGAGCCCAAAGGTTTCCTTAAAGCCTTCGAGCAGCCGCGACTGCGACGCCGTCTCGGCAAGCTTTCGCCCATGCGCTTCGCGCGCATTGCCGACCACATGCTCGACGAGATCGCGCTTCTCGCCGCGCCGCGGCACAAGGATGGAAACCTTGTGGCCGGCCTTTTCGCTGAGGGCCGCGGCGAGAAGTTCCAGTTCCTCGACCGTTTCCGAGAGCATGATCTGCTTCGGCACCGGTTTGTCGTCATAGAACTGCGCGAGAAAGGCATTCAGCACTTCGGCGCTTGAAAGCTGCGGATCGGCTTTCGGAAAATAGGCGCGATTGCCCCAGTTCTGGCCGGTGCGGAAGAAAAACACCTGGATGCAGGAAACGCCGCCTTCGTGGTGGATGGCGAAAACGTCAGCCTCCTCGACGCCGGCCGGGTTGATACCCTGGTGGCTTTGAACATGGGAAAGTGCCGCCAGGCGGTCGCGATAGATCGCCGCCCGCTCGAAATCCAGGTCCTCGGCCGCCCGGTTCATGGCCTCAGCCATGTGCGACTTCACCTTCTGGCTCTTGCCGGACAGGAAGTCTTTCGCCTCCTGCACGAGCTCGGCGTACCCCTCGTCGCTGACCTCATGCGTGCAGGGTCCGGAACAGCGCTTGATCTGATAGAGCAGGCAGGGCCGCGTGCGCGTTTCGAAGACGCTGTCGGTGCAGGTGCGGATCAGGAAGGCGCGCTGCAGCGAATTGATCGTGCGTCCGACTGCGCCGGCCGAAGCGAAAGGCCCGAAATAGTCGCCCTTCCGCGCCCTGGCGCCGCGATGCTTGAAAATCGCAGGCGCTCGGTGGTCCCCTGTGATGAGGATATAGGGAAAGGACTTGTCGTCGCGCAGCAGCACGTTGAAGCGCGGCCGCAAGCGCTTGATCAGATTCGCTTCGAGCAGCAGCGCTTCCGTTTCCGTGCGCGTCGTCACGAATTCCATATTCGCCGTCTGGCGCACCATCTGGGCGATGCGGTTGGAATGCACACGGCCGACGGCGTAATTGCCGACACGCTTCTTCAGGCTGCGCGCCTTGCCGACGTAGAGCACATCGCCCTCGGCATTGAACATGCGGTAGACGCCGGGGCTGTTCGGCAGCCTTTTGACGAATTCGCCGATCAGTTCCGCGCCAACGAGCCCGGTTTCGTTCAGGCTGCCGGCGTTCCAGTCGACCGTTGCCGCAAGAGGGGCGGCGGAAAGGTCGCCTTCCACCTCGATATCGTCTTCGCTCTCATCCGTATCGTCGTAGAGAACGCCGCCGTCCGGCAGCTTTCGTCCGTTCATTCCTTAATCTCCGCCACATCAGGCGTCTGCCACGCAAGGTGCTGGCCGCCGTCGAGGGCAATCATCTGGCCGGTGATCGAGGGCGTGTCGAAGAGGAAGCGAATCGTTTGTCCGAATTCCTCCAGTGCCGGCCCTCGCTGCAAGATAAGGGCTGAGACCTGCGCTTGGAAGTCCTCCAACGTTTGCCGCTCGCTCGGCATCGAGGGGCCGGGGCCGATCGCGTTGACGCGGATGCGCGGCGCCAATGCCTGGGCAAGCGTTTGCGTTGCCGTCCATAGCGCCGACTTGGAGAGCGTATAGGAATAAAAGCTGGGCCTCAGCGCCCAGACCCGCTGATCGATGATGTTGACGATCAGCCCCGCTGCCTCAACGGGCACCTGCTGAGCAAAGGCGGCCGCAAGGATCGACGGCGCGCGCGCATGGAGGTCGAAGTGCAGCGCCCATGTGGCGGCGTTGAAACTGCGCGCGGAATCATGCTGGAAGACTGACGCATTATTGACGAGCAGATCGATTGGCCCCAGCGCTTCCGACGCCTTCGCGACCAGTTCGCCCGTTTGGCCGAGATCGGTAAGGTCGGCCTTGAGCGCGATCGCCTTCTGTCCTTTTCGCCGCAGTTCCGCTGCCAGTTCCTCGGCCTCGCCGATCGAACCGTTGGCGTGAATTGCGACGGAAAAGCCATTTGCAGCAAGGTCTTCGGCGATTGCCCGGCCTATTCTCTTGGCAGCCCCTGTTATAAGGGCCGCGCGAAGTCTTTTGTCGTTCAAAATCGTGCCTTCTGATCCCGCGAGTCTGTTGGCAGACTATATAGGGGCGGGCGGAGATTATATAAATAGGCCGTGTCGCTTGCCTCCGCGACCAGGATATTCTATGTATTATTTAATAATGCGATTTCCTAAAATAAGTAATTCAAGTTTAACTTCCGAGTAAGGTTAATGAAGGGTATGTTGCTCGCAAGCAACATCGAATTTCCGCCACGTGGCAGCCACAATGATATCACAATTTGGCTCTTTCAAATCCGCAATTCAGTTCCAATTTCAGTCTCGATCCGGAAGGGACATCTGGCAATTTCCCCGCCAATGCTTCGCTGAGAGACAGATGAAAGCGGCGCGGGACTGAAAGGAGAAAAGTATGCGTGTACTCATTGCTGGCCTCATGGCCTCCGCTTTTGCGATTGCGGGCGTTTCGGTAGCTCAGGCGGCCGATGCTGTCGATCAGGTTCCGGAAGCACCGATTGCTCAGGACGCTCCGGTCAAGCCGGCCGGCAACTGGGAGGGCTTCTACCTCGGCGGCGCCGGCACCTACAACATGGGCGACTTCGGTTCCGATCGCCACACCTACGGTTTCGGCGGCCAGGTCTTCACCGGTTACAACTGGCAAGCAGGCCAGATCGTTTACGGCGTTGAATCCGATCTCGGCTACAGCGGCGACGACGTTTCCTCGGGCGGCGTCGAGAACAAATATGGCTGGAACGGCTCCGTCCGTGGCCGCGTCGGCTACGACATGAACCCCTTCCTGCTCTACGGCACGGCCGGTCTTGCCATCGGCAATATCAAGGTTTCCGACGGTACCTCGGATGAAAGCAAGACGAACTACGGCTATACTGTCGGTGCCGGTGTCGAAGCCTTCGTGACCAACAACATCACGACGCGCTTGGAATATCGCTACACCGACTACCAGAGCAAGGACTACGACCTCGACTCCGGCAGCTTCTCGCGCGGTTACGACGAGAACAGCGTCAAGCTCGGTATCGGCGTCAAGTTCTAAGACGATTGAACATTCCAATATGCAGAAGCCGGGCTTATCGCCCGGCTTTTTGCTGTTTGCTCGTTGTTAGCAGACGCTTTGTCGCGATTTCCGCATCAGGCGCTGGCTTTGAGCTCACGATGAGCCGGGAATTTCTTTTCGAACTGACCCAGCCAGTCGATCAGCGGCGCATGATCGGCTTCCCACTGGTCCTTGAAGCGCAGGTCGAGGTAGTCGAGTGTAGCTGCGAGTGCGAAATGTCCGCCATTCAGCCTCTTGCCGAGCTTCGGCGGCTTGGCGCCGAGATGGGAAAGTCCCGCCGTCACCTTCTTCCATTGCCGGTCGATCCAGGGCTGATGGACCTTTTCCTCGTCGCGGAAGCGCCGTTCGTAGACGATCGTGAGCAGGCAGTCGCAAATGCCGTCGCAGAGCGCCTCGAGCACTTCCGCATCCGTGCGTTTGCCGTTTTTGGAAGGGTAGAGGCCGCCCTTAGTCAGCCGATCGAAATAATGCATGATCGCCACGCTGTCGAAGATCGAGACGCCGTCATCCGTCAGCAGCGTCGGGATCTTGCCGAGCGGATTGCTGTCCACCAGGATCGCCGGCGCGGTATTGGTGTCGACCCGGACGGCGTTCAACTCGATGCCCAGAAAATGCGCGGCCATCCGCACCTTGCTGGAATAAGGCGAGGCGGGTGAGCAGAGGAGCTTCATGGGACACCTGATGAGACTGGGGCTGCGGCACGGACTATCCCGGATGCGGATTGCCCGGTCAATCGTCCTTGACCGTCTTGTTCTCGCCGCGCAGCCAGAAGGCGCGGTGCGAGGCGAAACGGTCCTGCGCCAAAAGATCCTTCAATGCGGGCAGCAATTGGTGCAGCTCATCCTTCAGGGTGAAGGGCGGGTTGACGATGACGAGGCCGGAGCCGGTCAGTCCGGTAATGCCGCGGTCGCTGCGAACGGTGAGTTCGGCGCAGAGCATTTTGGGAATATTGAGCGCCTGCAGCGTTTCATGAAATTCCTTGATCGGCGCGCCCTTCTTGAGCGGATACCACAGACAATAAGTGCCGCCGGGAAAGCGGCGATAGGCCTTTTCCAGCCCGGCGGCGAGACGCTGATATTCGCCCTCTTCCTCGAAAGGTGGGTCGACCAGAACGATGCCGCGCTTCTCCTTCGGCGGCAGATGTGCGCCGAGCGCCAGCCAGCCATCGAGTTCGGTGATGCGGGCGTGGTGATCGCCTTCGAACAGCCGGTGCAGGCGGGCATAATCCTCGGGATGCAGCTCCATCGCCGAAAGCCGATCCTGCGGCCGAAACAGCATGCGGGCAAGCTTCGGCGAGCCGGGATAGAAGCGGATACCGCCCTCAGGATTGAGTTCGCGGATTGCCGAAAGGTAGGGCTCCAGTAGCTCGGAAACCTGGGGCCCCAGTTCCGCCTCCATCAATTTGCCGATGCCGTCTACCCATTCTCCGGTCTTTTGCGTCTCCTCCGAGGAGAGGTCGTAAAGGCCGATGCCGGCATGCGTATCGAGCACGCGGAAGGCGCCCTCCTTCTTCTGCATGTAACGGATCAGCCGGGCCAGCACGGAATGTTTCAGCACATCGGCAAAATTGCCCGCGTGGTAGATGTGGCGGTAGTTCATTTTCGCTGATGTCCGTATGAATTCACGTCATGGGCGTTTTTCTGGCTTTTGGCCATGCAGGCCTTGGCATATACAAATGCCATGAACATTGCGACCCCCATCGACGCCAAATCCCCGAAGCTGGACAGCAAGATCGGCCACACGGCCTGTCCGCACGACTGTCCCTCCACCTGCGCATTGGAGGTCGAGATATCCGAGGACGGCCGCATCGGTCGGGTGCGCGGCGCGGGCGACCATTCCTACACTTCGGGCGTCATCTGCGCAAAGGTCGCCCGTTATGCCGAACGGCTCTACCATCCCGACCGCCTGATGCATCCCCTACGCCGCGGCGGCCCCAAAGGGGCAGGGCAATGGCAGCAGATTTCCTGGGACGACGCGCTGGATGAGATTGCCGAAGCCTTCTTGAAGGCCGAGGCGAGGGACGGCAGCGAGGCGGTCTGGCCCTATTTCTATGCCGGCACGATGGGTTGGGTGCAGCGCGATTCGATCGATCGCCTGCGCCACGCCAAGCGCTATTCCGGTTTCTTCTCCTCAATCTGCACCAACCCGGCCTGGACCGGCTTCACCATGGCGACCGGGGCGCTGCGCGGCCCCGACCCGCGCGAGATGGGCCGCACCGATTGCGTCGTCATCTGGGGCACCAATGCGGTCTCGACCCAGGTCAATGTGATGACCCACGCCATCAAGGCGCGCAAGGAACGCGGCGCCAAGATCGTCGTCATCGACATATATGACAATCCGACGATGAAGCAGGCCGATATGGCGCTGATCGTCAAGCCGGGCACGGATGCCGCACTTGCCTGCGCCGCCATGCATGTCGCCTTCCGAGATGGCTATGCTGATCGTGATTATATGGCGAGATATGCCGATGATCCCGAAGGTCTCGAGGCGCATCTGAAGACCAAGACCCCGCAATGGGCGGCGGCCATCACCGGCCTTTCGGTCGAAGAGATCGAAGCCTTTGCCCGCCTGGTCGGCACGACGAAGAAGACCTTCTTCCGCCTCGGTTACGGCTTCACCCGCCAGCGCAACGGCGCTGTCGCCATGCATGCGGCCGCCTCCGTCGCTACCGTTCTCGGGTCCTGGCAGTATGAGGGCGGCGGTGCCTTTCATTCGAACAGCGATATCTTCCGCATGAACAATGCGGAGCTGACCGGCCGATCGATGAAGGATGTCGACATCCGCATGCTCGACCAGTCACAGATCGGCCGAGTGCTGACCGGCGATGCGGTGGCGCTGCGCCATCGCGGACCGGTAACGGCGATGCTGATCCAGAACACCAATCCCGCCAACATCGCCCCCGAGCAGCGCCTCGTCAGACGCGGCTTTGCCCGCAACGATCTCTTTGTCGCTGTCCACGAGCAGTTCATGACCGAAACGGCCGAGATTGCCGACATCGTGCTGCCTGCGACCATGTTCGTCGAGCACGACGATATTTATCGAGCCGGCGGCCAGAACCACATCCTGCTCGGGCCTAAACTGGTCGAGCCTCCGTCTGGCGTCCGCACCAACCTCTTCGTGATCGAGGAACTGGCAAAACGTTTGGGCGTCGCGGATCGCCCGGGTTTCGGCTTCACCGCCCGCGAAATGATCGACCGCATTCTTAAATCGAGCGACCTGCCGGACTACGACCACTTCCTCGAACACAAATGGTTCGATCGCCAGCCGGTTTTCGAGGAGGCCCATTATTTGAACGGCTTTGCCCATCCCGACGGTAAGTTCCACTTTCGCCCCGACTGGATCAATCAGCCGGCGCCGAACAAACCGCCGGCCGCGATCGGCGCGCTCGGGCCGCATGCCCAGCTGCCAGCGTTCCCCGATCAGGTCGACGTCATCGAGGTCGCCGATCCGGAGCATCCCTTCCGTCTCGCTACGTCACCGGCTCGCAACTTCCTGAATTCGAGCTTCTCCGAGACCAAGACCTCCCGTCAGAAGGAAGGCCGGCCCGAGGTAATGATCAATCCTGTTGATGCCGAAGCCAACGGCATCGTCCATGGCGATCTTGTCCGCATCGGCAACACTCGCGGCGATCTCCGCCTCCACGCCCGTATCACCACCGAGGTGAAACCGGGCGTGCTGATTGCCGAGGGGCTCTGGCCGAACAAGGCGCATGTAGACGGCGAGGGCATCAACGTCCTTACGGGCGCCGATCCGGTCGCGCCCTATGGCGGAGCGGCCGTGCACGACAACAAAGTCTGGCTTCGCAAGGACGCAGCATGATGCAGTCGAAATCACGGGTGGAAATAGTCGGCGAGGAAACGCTGTCGAATGGGTGGACGCGGTTGAGCAGCTATCTGCTCGACTATATCGACCGTAACGGCGCGACCCAGCGGTTGAAGCGGGAGGTCTATCACCGCACGCCGGCCGCCTGCATTCTGCTTTATGATCCGAAACGCGATCTCGTCGTCCTTGTCCGCCAGTTCCGTCTTGCTGTGCATATGAACGGCGATCCCGCCTGGGTGATTGAAGTGCCGGCCGGACTTCTCGACAACGATCATCCCGAGACCGCGATCCGCCGCGAGGCGATGGAGGAGACCGGATATCGCCTGCGCGAGGCGCACTTTCTCTTCAAATGCTACATGTCGCCGGGTGCGATCACCGAAGTCGTCCACTTCTTCGCAGCCCTGATCGACACCACCGACCGGGTGGCCGAAGGCGGCGGTCTCGATGAGGAGCATGAGGATATAGAGGTGCTGGAAATTCCGCTCGACGAAGCCGCGCGGATGATCGAGACCGGCGAGATTTTCGACGCCAAGACGATCATGCTTTTGCAATGGGCCGCGTTGAACAGGGATAGAATCAGGTAGCGGGTAGGGACGACTGCGAGGGAATTGTCGATTGCCCCACGACAGCTCCGGCATTGAGCTGCAGCGCTCGGAAATTCATACCTCTGTCACGAAGCGGTTCTATCCGCTGCGGTTTATCGATTATCGGATGCAGTCAGGAGAAAGCCCATGTGGCTCAGCAATTTCACCCTCGTGCTCCCGGACGAGGTGGTGAGCGAAGGGTCAGTCCGTGTCGAGGACGGCGCCATCGCCGAGATCAGGCCGGAGCCGGTCGCGCAGGCTGCGATCGATGGCGGCGGGCGGCTGCTGATGCCGGGCTTTGTCGACCTGCACGGCGATATGATCGAGCGCGAGATCGCGCCGCGGCCGAATGCGACGATGCCGATCGATTTCGGGATTCACGAACTCGACAAAAAACTTGCCGCCGCCGGGATCACTACGGCCTTTGCCGCCGTCTCTTTCGCGACCGAAAGCGTCTATGGTCACGTCCGCTCGCTGGAGACGACGTCGGCGGTGATCGAGGGCATCAACCAGCTGCGTGATGATCTTCTGGTCGACCACCGCGTCCATGCCCGTTACGAGATCACCAATGTCGGCGCCGCTCCCGCACTCGAGCGGTTGTTGAATGCCGATCAGATCGATATGGTGTCCCTGACCGACCACACGCCGGGCCAAGGTCAGTACAACAACCTGCAAAGCTACATCCTCAGCATTTCCGAGCGCCGCGCAATCTCCGAGGAAATTGCAGCGGAGATCGTCGCCAAGCGCATCGCCATGCGCAACAATCCCGAGATCGAGGCGAAGCTGAGGGAGATCGTCGCGCTTTCGCTGAAACACAAGCTGTCGCTCGCCTCGCATGACGATGACAGCGTCGAAAAAGTCGCCGAAATGCATGATCTCGGCGTCACCATAAGCGAGTTTCCTGTCACCGCACCTGCGGCCGAAGAGGCGCGCCGGCGGGGCCTCTGGACGCTGATGGGTGCTCCGAACGCGCTGCGCGGCCAGTCGATGTCAGGCAATCTCAGCGCCCTCGATGCCGCAAGGGCCGGTCTCTTGGGCATCATCGCCGCCGATTATCATCCGGCGGCCTTCGTTCCCGGCATCTTCAAGCTCGCGGATATGGTCGAAGGCGGCCTGCCGGCCGCCGTCGCCATGGCGACCGGCAACGCAGCCCGCTCCGCCGGCCTCCTGGACCGCGGCGAGATCGCCATTGGCCAGCGCGCCGATCTGGTCGCTGTCGAGCGGGGTGAGATCAACCGCATCCGCGCCACCTTCCGCGCCGGACGCTTCGTCTACAGCGATGGCACGCTGCATCCGCTGCGGGCGCTGGCCGCTTGATGCATTACCCTAATTGTGTTTTCGCCCCTCACCCGAACCCTCTGCTCGTAAGACGGGGAGAGGGGACGTGCCATGCGAGGGGTTTGCAGGAGACCGAGAAGGTGCGGCATATCCCCTTTCGCCGTCAAAACGGGAGAAGGTGCCGGCAGGCGGATGAGGGGCAGCCCTCGAATCAGAGCCATTGAGACAAGCCAGAGCAGCATAAGGCGTTGTCAGATTTCGGTAGCTGTCCGAACTGCCCCACATGGAAATGCGCTTTATGCGCTGTCGCCAATCATAGAAATAAGCAGAGCCTTAGGCGCAGCGGTCAGACCCCCAGCACCCACAGCCTTGCCGCCTTCCATCGTCACGCGGCCTTCGGCAAAGAGCCGCAGTGCTTGCGGATAGATCTGGTGCTCGACGGTGAGCACGCGCGCGGCTAGGCTTTCGGCCGTGTCGCCGGAGAGAATGGGGACGGCGGCCTGGCCGATCACCGGTCCCTCATCCATGCCTTCGGTGACGAAATGCACGGTGCAGCCGGCAATCCGCATGCCGGCATCGATGGCGCGCTGGTGCGTGTGCAGGCCCGGGAACAACGGCAGCAGGGAAGGATGGATGTTGAGCATGCGGCCTTCATAACGCTGGATGAAGGTCGCGGTCAGCAGCCGCATATAGCCTGCCAGGCAAAGGATGTCGGGCGAAAGGCTGTCGAGCGCGGAAAAGATCGCCACCTCATGCGCTTCCTTGCTCGCATAGTCCTTGCGCGGGAAGGCGAAGGTGGCGATGCCTTCGGCCTCCGCCTTGGCAAGGCCCCCGGCCTCTGCCCTGTCTGATATCACGCCGACGATTTCGGCCGGATAGTCGGCGGCCTTGGCCGCCGCAACCAGCGCCATCATGTTGGAGCCGCCGCCTGATATGAAGACGACGACGCGTTTGCGCGGCGTGGTCATATGGCAAGCGTGCCCTTGTAGACCGTACCGGCAGCGCCTTCGTCACGGGCGATCATGCGGCCGAGCGTGACGACCGCTTCTCCTTCGGCTTCGAGCGCCTTCGATACCACGCCAACATTCTCTTCGGCGACGACGACGATCATACCGATGCCGCAGTTGAAGGTGCGCAGCATTTCCTTGGCTTCGACGCCGCCCGTTTTGGCAAGCCACGAGAAGACCGGCGGCACATTGATGGCGGCAAGATTGATCTCGGCCGCCAGATGCTTCGGCAGCACGCGCGGAATATTCTCCGGGAAGCCGCCGCCGGTGATGTGCGCCAGCGCCTTCAGCGCGCCGGTCTCGCGGATCGCCTTCAAGAGCGGCTTGACATAAATACGCGTCGGCTCGAGTAGGGCTTCGCCGAGCTTCTTGCCATCGGCGAATGGCGCCGGAGCATCCCAGCCCAGGCCGGACAGTTCGACAATCTTGCGCACCAGCGAAAAGCCGTTCGAATGGACGCCCGAGGAGGCGAGGCCGAGGATCACGTCACCCTCGGCGATATCGCCCGAGGGCAGCAGCTTGCCGCGCTCGGCGGCGCCGACGGCAAAGCCGGCGAGATCATAATCACCGGAGGAATACATGCCGGGCATCTCGGCCGTCTCGCCGCCGATCAGTGCACAGCCGGCGTCGCGGCAGCCCGCGGCAATGCCGCCGACGATCGCCGCACCCTGGTTGGGATCGAGCTTGCCGGTTGCGAAATAATCGAGGAAGAACAACGGCTCGGCGCCCTGCACGACGAGATCGTTGACACACATGGCGACAAGATCGATGCCGACGGTGTCGTGGTAATCGGCGTCGATGGCAATCTTCAGCTTCGTGCCGACGCCGTCATTGGCGGCGACGAGGACCGGGTCAGTAAAGCCCGCGGCCTTGAGGTCGAAGAGCCCGCCGAAGCCGCCGATCTCGCCGTCGGCGCCCGGGCGGCGGGTCGAGCGCACCGCCGGCTTGATCTTTTCGACGAGGAGGTTGCCGGCATCGATATCGACGCCAGCATCGCTGTAGGTCAGGCCGTTTTTCCCAGACTGGCTCATGCTGGTCTCCGATGGCTGTTTCCAGGCGGCCAACATGCCGCGTCATCTGCCGGTCGCAATTGCATGACAGGGGCCTTTATGCAAGCGTCGCATGGGAAAAGCCCCCAATTTCCCGCGTCTTCAACCCGCCTTTCCCGGATTTGGCGCTATAGGGTTGACCATCTTCGCGCCTGCATCCTATGTGCTGAATGACCGCGTCGGATAGAACGCGGCGTTTAGCGGCGGCGAGCGATCAGCGGGGAAGCGATGCCACAGCATGTCAGCGGCAACAGTCTGAAGCGCCAGATCTTCTTCTGGCTGGCCGTGCTCGTCTTCTTCATCGCCTTCCTTTATGTCTTCAGCTCGATCCTGCTGCCCTTCGTCGCCGGCATGGCGATCGCCTATTTCCTCGATCCGGTGGCGGACAGGTTGCAGCGGCTGGGCCTGAACCGCATGATGGCGACCATCGTCATCTTGATCGCCTTCGTTATCGTCTTCACCTTGGCGCTGATGATCCTCATCCCCGTGCTCGTCAGCCAGTTCAACGATTTCGCCGAGCGGTTGCCAGGTTACATCAGCCAGCTCCAGCAGTTCATTGATACCTCGAAGAATTCTCTGCTGCCGCAATGGATCAGGAGCCAGGCCGGCACGATCAAGGACAATTTCTCCGGCATCCTTTCCGAAGGCATGGGCTTCCTGACCGGGCTCTTCGCGCAGATCTGGAATTCCGGCAAGGCGATCGTCGACGTCATATCGCTGCTCGTCGTCACCCCCGTCGTCGCCTTTTATATCCTGCTCGACTGGGACCGCATGGTCGCCAAGGTCGACCAATGGATCCCGCGCGATTACGTCAGCGATGTCCGCCAGATCGCCAGTGAGATCGATCAGGCGATCGCCGGCTTCATCCGCGGCCAGGGTTCCCTCTGCCTCATCCTCGGCATCTATTATGCCGCCGGCCTGTCTCTCGTCGGGCTGAACTTCGGCCTGCTGATCGGCCTCTTCGCCGGCATGATCAGTTTCATTCCCTATGTCGGTTCACTGGTCGGTCTCGTTCTCTCCGTCGGCGTGGCGCTCGTTCAGTTCTGGCCGGATTATCCGTGGATCGGGCTGGTGCTCGTCGTCTTTTTCAGCGGCCAGTTCCTCGAAGGCAATATCCTGCAGCCGAAGCTCGTCGGCTCCAGCGTCGGTCTGCATCCGGTCTGGCTGATGTTCGCGCTCTTTGCCTTCGGCGCACTCTTCGGTTTCGTCGGACTTCTGATCGCCGTGCCGGCCGCCGCCGCCGTTGGCGTTCTTGTTCGCTTCGCGCTTTCGCGCTACCTTCAGAGCGATCTTTATTTTGGCGGGTCATCAGACGGCCGCGCCCCGAAGACGAAATCAGTACCCAATGAATGACGTGAAAAACGCTGATCCGAAGCGCAAGGCCGGAGAGCAGCTGCCGCTGGTGTTTTCGCATGCTGCCGCAAGCGGGCGCGACGACCTCCTGATCTCGGAGCGTCTCGCCGCCGCTGTGGCAATCGTCGATGCGTGGCCGGCATGGCCGTCGCCGGTCGTGGTCCTCGCCGGCCCCGTCGGCTCGGGAAAATCGCACCTCGCCCGCATCTGGCGCGAGCTGAGCGGCGCCGTCAGCATCCATCCCGAGCGTGGCTCGGACGCCGCCGTGGCAGCGGCCGCCGGCCCGGTGCTGTTCGAGGATGCAGACCGCCTCGGTTTCGACGACAATGCGCTTTTCCACGTCATCAACAGCGTGCGCGAAAACGGCACCAGCCTGTTGATAACGAGCCGTCTCTGGCCGATATCCTGGCCGGTTTCCCTGCCCGATCTGCGTTCGCGCCTGAAGGCCGCGACCGTCGTCGAGATCGGCGAACCCGACGAGGCGTTGTTGTCGCAGGTGATCGTCAAGCTCTTCGCCGACCGGCAGCTTTATATAGATGACAAGGTCGTGCTCTATATCGTTAACCGGATGGAGCGGTCGCTCAACGCGGCCCAGACGATCGTCGATAGGCTCGACCGGCTGGCCCTTTCGCGGGGCACCAGGATCACCCGCCCGCTTGCTGCCGAGGTATTGAATGAATTGGGAAATTCGGAACGGGCCGATTGACTGTCACAGTTCCGTCGTGAAACTGATATAATTGCCGTCGGCGATTGAAACGGGGTAGCGGACCATGGATAGTGCAGTCGCAGAACATCAGGAACTCACTCCGGAAACCAACGACAACGTCCCCCCTCTGGAAGAGTTGCTGACAAGCCCCGAGCGCTTCATCAACCGGGAATTCTCCTGGCTGCAGTTCAACCGCCGCGTCCTGGAAGAGACGCTGAATACAGAGCATCCGCTGCTCGAGCGCGTCCGCTTTCTGTCGATTTCGGCAGCCAACCTCGACGAGTTCTTCATGGTGCGCGTCGCCGGCCTTGAGGGGCAGGTGCGTCAGAACATCGCCATACGCAGCCCTGACGGCAAGACGCCGGCCGAACAGCTCGACTCGATCCTGCAGGAGATCGACCATCTGCAGATGGAGCAGCAGGCCTCGCTCGCCGTGCTGCAGCAGTACCTCGCCAAGGAAGACATCCTGATCGTGCGCCCCGGCGCCTTGAGCGACGCAGACCGTCAATGGCTCGCCGCGGAATTCGAACAGGCGATCTTCCCGGTGTTGACGCCGCTGTCCATCGATCCGGCCCATCCGTTCCCCTTCATTCCCAATCTCGGTTTTTCGATCGGGCTGCAGCTCGTCAGCAAGAATGGCCGCGAGCCGATGACGGCACTGCTGCGCCTGCCTCCGGCGCTCGACCGCTTCGTCCGCTTGCCGGATGATGCGAACACGATCCGCTACATCACGCTTGAAGACGTCGCCAACATCTTCATCTACCGTCTCTATCCGGGCTACGAGGTACAGGGTTCCGGTACGTTCCGCGTCATCCGCGACAGTGATATCGAAGTCGAGGAAGAGGCCGAGGATCTCGTCCGCTTCTTCGAAACGGCACTGAAGCGCCGCCGCCGCGGCAAGGTCATCCGCATCGAGACCGATTCGGAAATGCCCCCATCGCTGCGCCAGTTCGTCGTACAGGCGCTCAGCATTCCGGAAAATCGCGTCGCCGTTCTGCCGGGTCTCCTGGCGTTGAACACACTGTCCGAGATCACCAAGGCGCCGCGCGACGATCTCAGGTTTCAGCCCTACAATGCGCGATTTCCCGAGCGCGTCCGCGAACATGCCGGCGACTGCTTCGCCGCTATCCGCGAAAAGGACATGGTCGTCCATCACCCCTATGAATCCTTCGACGTGGTGGTCCAGTTCCTTCTCCAGGCTGCGCGCGATCCTGACGTCCTGGCGATAAAGCAGACGCTTTACCGCACCTCCAACGACAGCCCGATCGTCCGTGCGCTGGTCGATGCCGCTGAAGCCGGGAAATCAGTGACGGCGCTGGTCGAGCTCAAGGCTCGCTTTGACGAAGAGGCGAATATCCGCTGGGCGCGCGACCTCGAGCGCGCCGGCGTGCAGGTCGTCTTCGGCTTCATCGAGTTGAAGACCCACGCGAAGATGTCGATGGTCGTCCGTCGCGAGGAAGCCAAGCTCAGGACCTATTGCCACTTGGGAACGGGTAATTACCACCCGATCACCGCCAAGATTTACACCGATCTCTCTTATTTCACCTGTAATCCCGTTATCGCCCACGATATGGCGAACATCTTCAATTTCATCACCGGCTACGGCGAGCCGGAAGAAGGAATGCAGATCGCCGTCTCTCCCAATACCTTGCGCCCGCGCATCCTGCGTCACATCGAAGAAGAGATTCAACACGCCAGGAACGGTCGGCCGGCGGCGATCTGGATGAAAATGAACGCGCTGGTCGACCCCGACATCATCGATGCCCTCTATCGTGCCAGCCATGCCGGCGTCGAGATCGATCTCGTCGTGCGCGGCATCTGCTGCCTGCGTCCGCAGGTGCCCGGTCTTTCGGAGAAGATTCGCGTCAAGTCGATCGTTGGCCGCTTCCTCGAACATAGCCGCATCTTCTGCTTCGGCAACGGCCACGGGCTGCCGTCCGACAAGGCGCTGGTCTATATCGGCTCGGCCGACATGATGCCGAGAAACCTCGACCGCCGCGTCGAAACCATGGTCCCACTAACGAATCCGACAGTCCACGAGCAGGTCTTGTCCCAGATTATGCTCGGCAACGTGATTGACAATCAGCAAAGCTACGAGATATTGCCCGACGGTACGTCCCGACGCATGGAAGTGCGCAGAGGCGAGGAACCTTTCAATGCGCAACAGTATTTCATGACCAATCCGAGCCTGTCGGGTCGCGGTGAAGCGCTGAAATCAAGCGCGCCGAAGCTGATCGCCGGCCTGCTCGAAGGCCGCAACAACAAGTAAAACTGGACCTAAATGGTTGAATCTGAAGCCCAGGGGCGCCTTCCAGGGATCGCTCCGGTCTCCGTCGTCGATATTGGATCGAATTCTATCCGTCTTGTCGTCTACGAAGGCATGTCTCGCTCTCCGACCATCCTCTTCAACGAGAAGGTCCTCTGTGGCCTCGGCAAGGGCATAGCCGTCACCGGCAAGATGGATGAAGAGAGCGTCGGCCGGGCTCTGGCGGCGCTGCACCGTTTCAAGGCCCTGTCAGATCAAGCGCGCGCCGCTACCATGTATGTTCTGGCGACGGCGGCTGCGCGCGAGGCGAGCAACGGTCCTGATTTCATCCATCAGGCGGAAACGATCCTCGGCCGCAAGATCCGCGTGCTGTCGGGCGAGGAGGAGGCGAAATTCGCCTCGCTCGGCATCATCAGCGGCTTCTACAATCCCGACGGCATCGCCGGCGATCTCGGCGGGGGCTCCCTGGAACTGATCGACATCAAGGGCAAGGAGATCGGCAAGGGCATCACCCTGCCGCTCGGCGGCCTGCGCCTGTCGGAATATGCCGGCGGCTCCCTTTCCAAAGCACGCGACTTCGCCCGCAAGCAGGTGAAGACGGCAAAGCTTTTGACGAAAGGCGAGGGGCGTACCTTTTATGCCGTTGGCGGCACTTGGCGAAACATAGCCAAGTTGCACATGGAGATCACCCATTATCCGCTGCACATGATGCAAGGCTACGAGGTATCGTTCGAGGAGATGATGCTGTTCCTCGATCAGGTGATGACCGCGCGCGACTCCAGGGAGCCGGCGCTCCAGGCCGTGTCGAAACATCGCCGCTCGCTGCTGCCCTTCGGCGCCATCGCCATGAAGGAAGTCTTGGGCACGATGAAGCCCTCGGTGATTTCCTTCTCGGCGCAGGGTGTGCGTGAGGGCTATCTCTATTCTCTGCTTTCCGAATCCGAGCGCCGCCTCGATCCGCTGCTTTCGGCCGCCGGCGAACTGGCGATCCTGCGTGCGCGTTCGCCCGAGCATGCCCGCGAGCTGGCGGAATGGACGGGCCGGATGATGCCCTTCTTCGACGTCCAGGAAACCGAAGAGGAAAGCCGCTATCGCCAGGCCGCCTGTCTGCTCGCCGATATCAGTTGGCGCGCCCATCCCGATTATCGTGGCCTGCAGGCGCTGAACGTCATCGCCCATTCCTCCTTCGTCGGCATCAGCCATCCCGGCCGCGCCTTTATCGCGCTCACCAATTATTACCGTTTCGAGGGCTTGCACGACGACGGCGCGACCGGTCCGCTGGCACAGATCGCCACGCCGCAGTTCATCGAGCGCGCCAAGCTGCTCGGCGGCATGCTGCGCGTCGTCTATCTCTTCTCGGCCTCCATGCCAGGTATCGTCAAGAACCTGACCTTCCGCAGATCGTCGAACCCGGACTTCGACCTCGAATTCGTCGTGCCGCCGGAATATCGCGATTTCGCCGGCGAGCGGCTGAACGGCCGCCTGCAGCAGTTGTCGAGACTGACGAACAAGCGGCTGGCTTTCCGGTTCGAGTAGAGAGGCATTCTTTCGGCGGCTCTTCCGGCGGTGCGGTTCGTTCGCACTCCCTCATTCCTCTGACGAGCACAGGAATGAGGGAGGTTGAGGTAGTGCCTCGCGAAAAAAAAAGGCGGCGCTGACCGCACCGCCCTCCGGATGTCCTCAGAATTTTCTGCTTACTTCGCGTTCAAGAACTCGCCGACCTCGAGCAAGCTGAACTCGTTGTCATCAGCCTTGTCGACAGCGCGGCCAGCCGAGAAGGGCAGGTTGTTGTCGTTGCCGATGATGATGTGCGTGGCGTCAACGCGGTCGACGTTTTCAATCGTGACGAACGGCATGTCGTAGACGCCGTCCTTGCTGCCCGCCTTCTTCTTGTTGTCGGGGTTCTGGATGTTCAGGAGATCGATATAACCGATCTTGCGGACGGCCTTGCCGACATTAGCGTCATTGAATTCGATCTTGTAGACGCGCTTGAGTACGGCCGGAGCTTCGAAGCAATCCGGCTTCGGCTGCTTTGGATCGGCGCAGGCCTTATCGCTGGTGCCGGCGCCGCTGTCGCGCTCGATGATGAGGGCGGTGGTATCGTCGAGCATGTTGAAATCGCCGATCGCCACGCCTTTGTCTTCGAGGGGATAAAGCCAGCTGCGGCCTGTCCACTTCTTGGAGGCGACGTCGAATTCGATGACGCGGACAGCTGTATGGCCGCCGGCTGTTTCCATCGTCCCGTCATCCCCGTAGATGGCGCCTTCGAGCAGGCCGTAGAGTTTGGAACCATCTTTTGACATGGCAAGGCCCTCGAAGCCGCCGGAGCGCTTCAGGTTGAAGGCCGGCATCTTGGCGGCTGGGTTGCCCGGCAGCTGGATCATCGGATTGTCGGGCGAAAGCACCGGCTTGCCGTCGAGGGTGGTCGGGATCACGTCCGTCAGGCGACCTTCGGTGTCAACCTTGAGGATATAGGGGCCGAACTCATCGCCGAGCCAGAAGCCGTCGGCAACCGGCTGGATCGATTCGATGTCGAAGTCGGCGCCGGTGAGGTAGCGCGTGTCGGTGCCTTCGAGCACGATCGGGAACGGGGCAATCTTGTTCGGATCGGAGAGGAAGAGGTTCTTGACGACCTCAGCCTTGTTGGCGGCCCACTCGAACTTCATCTGGTGCAGGAACAGCATGGAATCGGAAGAGTTGGCCTTGGAACCGAAGCCGTTGTCGGAGAGTGTCCAGAAGGACCCGTCGGCCATCGTCTTGACGCCCGAAAAACCCTGGACCGGCTGGCCGTCGAACGGAAGTTTCAGGTCGGTTACACGCGCGCCGTCCTTGCCTGGAACGGTACCGAGCGCTTCGGTACGCTTGCGGTCCGACGTCGTGAACTTGCCGGAGTGCTTGAGGAAATCGGGGGCGTCGGCCGGAGCAGGAACCATTGTGTTGGCAGGCAGGATCGCCTGGCCGGCGAGCTTGGCCGGGAACTGCTGCTGGTCGGCCGAAACGGGGCCGGCAATCAGGATGAAAAGCGATACGGAAGCAAAAAGGGCGTTCTTCATAAATATCCCCATGGAACGGATGCGAATGGCTTCCGCTTAACAGGGCTTCCGTGTCAGCGAATTGACGGTTGAGTGAAGCTTTGGTGACGCTGGATAAATGGATACTGCTCAGCCGTGCAGAACGACTGCGGGCGTGTTCAGTACGGTCACCGCACGTGAGGAAAGCGCCATGACGCCGAGCGCTTGGCCGCGCCCCTTGACGGCGTGGATGCCGAGATCTTCGCAGGAAATTTCCTCGGGAAAAGTCATGCGCCGGGCAAGCTCTGCGGAGATCAGAACGTGCCGATTGAGGCTACGGCAGAGCGTCTCCAGCCGGGCGGTCGTATTCACCGTATCGCCGAAATAGCTGATCTTGTGGTGGTCGACGCCAACTTCCGCCGTGATGATCTCGCCGCCATGAAGAGCGGCGCGAAGCTTCGGCACCTGCCCGTAATTTTTCCGCCAGCCGGCGGCATTGGCTTCGATATCGGCGAGGATATCGAAGATGCAACGAACGCAGCGGGCATCCTTGACGCCGCGGGCAAGTGGCCAGGTAATGATCGCCGCATCGCCCACATAGTCATTGATCGTGCCCTTGTGGCGCCGGACCGGCTCGGCAAAGGTCGCAAACAGGGAGCTCAGCAACTGCTGTGCCCGGAGGTCGCCGTGCTTTTCGGCAAAAGCCGTCGAATCGACGAGATCGATAAACAGGAAGACACGCTCTTCCTTGACCGGATTGCGATAGCGGCTGATGAGCATGCTGACGAATACTTCGCGGCCGAGCAGCTCCCGCACGCGCAGGATGAAGATCAGCGCCGAGCAGACGGCAAGAGCATAGAGGAAGACCTCGAACGGCATGATGACGAGGTCGAGGAGCGACGTCGGCTTCAGCATGCCGAGCGACCAGAGCAGCAGGCCCGCGCAGGCAAAGCCGACGCTCATCAGGATTTCGTAGATCACCAGCTCCGTGATGATGAAGACAAAGGTCGGCAGCCTGTGGATGCGTCTGTAGAGAGTGCGAAACAGCAGCTTGCGCTCGAAGGCAAGAATCGGAATGCCGATGAAAAGCGCAAAGATCGCCCCGACAACCGGAGTCTGATTGGAGTAGAACATCATATCATAGACGACGCCGCTGGCAGCCAGCACGATCGTAATCAAGATCCAGTTCTGCGTCGGAGATATTTCCCGCATGCGGCCTCTTCGCGCTGAGCTTTCCTCCAGCCATTGTTTCAGCTGGAAAAAAAGCGTCAAGCGGATTCGAATTCATGGATGTCGCCCCGACGTTTGCAGCGGGGATAACGACATGCATAAAACAAGGACTGAAGTGCGTCGCCTGAATTGCTTGATGCGACGCGCCTTTGTTTTCAGAGGCTGACGGTTTCAACCTTCCGGCCAGCGAAGCGCAACCCGATCTGGCCCTGAATCAGCTGCAGCGCCGGCTCGCCGAAAAGGTCGCGTCGCCAGCCGTGCAGGGCAGCGACATCAGCCTTTTCGCCATCGGCGGCGATCTTGTCCAGATCCTCGCTGTTGGCGATCACCTTCGGCGCCACGCCATGTTTTTCCGAGATCAGCTTCAGCAGCACTTTCAGCAGCTCGACGGCCGCCGCTGCGCCCTCGGGCGCCTGCGCCTGACGAGGCACATGCGGCATTTCGGCTTTCGGAAGAGCGAGCGCAGCGTTAACCGCTTCGACGACTGCCGTCCCGGCGGCCGAGCGCTCCCAGCCCTTGGGAATGGTGCGCAAGCGGCCGAGCGCCTCGGCATCCTTGGGTTGCTGCTGGGCGATCTCGTAGATCGCATCGTCCTTCAACACGCGCGAACGTGGAACGTTGCGCGCCCGCGCCTCGCGCTCGCGCCAGGCGGCGACGTATTTCAGGATCGCCAGCTCCTGCGGCTTGCGCAGACGCATCTTCAGCCGCTGCCAGGCATCATCAGGATGCATGTCGTAGGTTTCACGCGCTTCGAGAATGTCCATTTCCTCGCGAAGCCATGACGTGCGGCCTTCTCGGTCGAGTTCAGCCTTCAGCGACAGGTAGACATCGCGCAGGTGGGTGACGTCGGCCAGCGCATATTCCAGCTGTTTTTCGGAAAGCGGCCGGCGACTCCAGTCGGTGAAGCGCGACGACTTGTCGATATGGACGTTCTTGATGCGGCTGACCAGCTGGTCGTAGGAGACGCTGTCGCCGAAACCGCAAACCATTGCCGCGACCTGCGTGTCGAAGATCGGATGCGGAATGAGATTGCCGCGATTGAAGATGATTTCGATGTCCTGGCGCGCCGCGTGAAAGACCTTCAACACCTTCGTGTCTGCCATCAGCTCGAAGAAGGGCGCGAGATCGATGCCCTTCGCCAGCGGATCGACGAGAACTTCCAAGGTCGGGCTTGCCATCTGGATCAGGCAGAGCTCCGGCCAGAATGTCGTCTCACGCAGGAATTCGGTGTCAATGGTGATGAAGTCGGACTTGGCCAGCTCTTTGCAGGCGGCCGCCAAATCGGCGGTGGTTTCGATCATATCAATTCATTCGCAAGGAAAAGGTTGGTTGAACCTTCCTTCTCCTTTCGCTTCGATATGTCAATACAACAGCATACGCTTCGCGCATTGCTGAAGAAGAATCACGTCCAAACTGAGGCAAAGCGAATGCTTCAGCTCACCCTGACGTAGCTGGTCATCCCCGTCTTCTGGTGTTCGATGATATGGCAATGCAGCACCCAGTCGCCAAGATTATCGGCGACGAGGGCCAATTGCACCTTCTCGTCCGGCTGGACGAGGTAGGTATCGGACACCAGCGGCATCACCTCCCGCGTCGAGGAGGAGATCACCGTGAAGCTCATTCCATGGAGGTGGATAGGATGTGCGTGCGGTGTGGTGTTCTCGAGATTGAACACATAGCTCTTGCCGAGCTTCAATTCCGCGAGAGGCGCCGTCGGATCCGGCGTGTCTCCCGGCCACGGGACCTTGTTGATTGCCCAGAAGCTGTAGCCGAGCGTGCCGCAGATGCTTTCGGCGGCGGCATTTTCCGCGGTGGCGCTCAATACCAGCGGGATCTGTTCGGCAGCGGAAAGATCGAGCGCCGGAACAGGATTTTGGCCAAGAGGTCCGAGATCGCCGATATCGCGCTTCAACGATGCTCCCATCGAACGCAGGCTGGCGATCGTCTTTGGCGCCGTGCCGCGAATATCTTCCAGTGTCGCGACGGCGCCTTCTTCATCCGGCATGCGCACGGCAAGATCGAGCCGCTGGCCAGGCCCGATCTGCAGGAGGTCCAGGGGGAAGCGTTTCGGCACCGGATTGCCGTCAATTGCGATGGCTGTCGCCTCTGCGCCCACCATCTTCAGCGAGAAAATGCGCGTCACGTCGGTGATGGCGATGCGCAGCCGCACCAATCCGCCGGCCGGCGCATCATATTGCGGCTCCTGACGCCAGTTGGCGGTGCGTAGCGTGCCGTAGGTGCCGCTCTTGGCAGCGTCGCGCGGCCGGAAGGGGGCGATGAACTGACCGTCGCCTCCGAGCCGCCAGTCGCGCAGATTGAGCAGCACCTCGGCGTCGAACTCCGGATCGGCCGGATCCTCGACGATGAGCATGCCGGTCATGCCGTGCCCCATCTGCGTCAGCGTGTTGCAATGCGGATGATACCAGAAGGTGCCGGCATCGGGCGGCGTGAACGCATAGTCGAAGCTGTCGCCGGTATAGATATAGGGCTGCGTCACGAAGGGCACGCCATCCATGCGGTTGTCGATGCGAAGCCCGTGCCAATGGATTGTGGTCGGCTCGTCGAGCTCGTTTTTCAGCCTCGCCGCATAGCGCCGCCCCTTGGTCATTCTCAGAACCGGCGGCATGCCCTCATGGCCCCAGCTCATGATATTCCTGGTCGGTCCAGCCTTGGTCAGCACGGCCTCGGTCTTTACAGCCGTCAGCAGCTGCGGCTCAGGTGCAGCCTCGGCAAGCCCGAATTTGCCCGCAATGGCGATGCCGGCGCCATAGGCGCCCGCGACGGCGGATGCCTTCAGAAGGTTGCGGCGGGTCAGGAGAGGCATGCGGAGGCTCCATGATGGGAATGCCGCTCCTTTTAAAGTTGAGCCGCATCTTCATCAATAAGGGAATGGCGGCTAAACTGCCGCAGCCTGGGGGTCGCAGCCTCGCCATAAACGCGTGCCAAACCCAGGGGCGGGGCGCGCCGAGCCTTGACAAATCGGAGCGTCCATGCGCTTTTCCGCCCGATTTTCTTGTCGGCGCGTGAGGGTCTTCGAACCCCTGCTGCCGTCTTAAGCCACATGCCAGGATTTGAGATCATGCATCGCTACCGCAGCCACACATGCGCCGCCCTCCGCAAGACGGATGTCGGCTCGACCGTCCGTATCTCCGGCTGGGTCCATCGCGTTCGCGACCATGGCGGCGTTCTCTTCATCGACCTTCGCGACCATTACGGCATCACTCAGGTCGTCGCCGACCCGGACAGCCCCGCCTTCAAGACGGCGGAAACCGTCCGTGGCGAATGGGTCATCCGTATCGACGGCCTCGTCAAGGCGCGTACCGAAGAGACAGTCAACAAGAACATGGCGACCGGCGAGATCGAGCTCTACGCGCAGGAGATAGAAGTGCTTTCCGCCGCCAAGGAACTGCCGCTGCCGGTCTTCGGTGAGCCTGATTATCCGGAAGACGTCCGCCTCAAGTATCGCTTCCTCGACCTTCGCCGCGAAACCCTGCATAAGAACATCGTCAAGCGCACCCAGGTGATTTCGGCCATGCGCCGTGAGATGGGCGGCGCGGGCTTCACCGAGTATACCACGCCGATCCTGACGGCCTCCTCGCCGGAAGGCGCGCGCGACTTCCTCGTGCCTAGCCGTATTCACCCCGGCACCTTCTACGCCTTGCCGCAGGCGCCGCAGCAGTACAAACAGCTGCTGATGGTCGCAGGATTCGACCGCTATTTCCAGATTGCGCCGTGCTTCCGCGACGAAGACCCGCGCGCCGACCGCCTGCCGGGCGAATTCTACCAGCTCGATCTCGAAATGAGCTTCGTGACCCAGGAAGACGTCTGGAACACGATGGGCCCGCTGATGACCAAAGTGTTCGAGGAGTTTGCGGACGGCAAGCCGGTCACCAAGGAATGGCCGCGCATCCCTTATGACGAGGCAATCCGCAAATATGGCTCGGACAAGCCGGACCTTCGCAACCCGATCGTCATGGAAGCGGTGACCGAGCATTTCGCCGGCTCTGGCTTCAAGGTCTTCGCCGGCATGATCGCCTCTAACCCGAAGGTTCAGGTCTGGGCGATCCCGGCAAAGACCGGCGGCTCGCGCGCCTTCTGCGACCGCATGAACGCCTGGGCGCAGAGCCAGGGCCAGCCGGGCCTCGGCTACATCTTCTGGCGCAGCGAAAGCGAAAAGCTCGAAGGCGCGGGTCCCCTTGCCAAGAACATCGGTGAGGAACGCACCGAAGCGATCCGCACCCAGCTCGGTCTCGGCGATGGCGACGCCTGCTTCTTCGTCGCCGGCGAGCCGGAAAAATTCTACAAGTTTGCAGGTGAGGCCCGCACCAAGGCCGGCGAAGAACTGAACCTCGTCGACCGCGACCGCTTCGAACTCTGCTGGATCGTCGATTTCCCCTTCTTCGAATGGAACGAGGAAGAGAAGAAGGTCGACTTCGCCCACAATCCGTTCTCGATGCCGCAGGGCGGCCTTGAAGCGCTGCAGAGCCAGGATCCATTGACGATCAAGGCGTTCCAGTATGACGCCGTCTGCAACGGTTTCGAGATCGCCTCTGGTTCGATCCGCAACCAGTCGCCGGAAACCATGGTCGCCGCCTTCGAAAAGGTCGGCCTCAGCCAGCAGGACGTCGAGGATCGTTTCGGTGGCCTCTACCGCGCCTTCCAGTATGGCGCGCCGCCACATGGCGGTGCTGCCTTCGGCATCGACCGTATCGTCATGCTGCTCGTGGGTGCTAAAAACCTGCGCGAGATCTCGCTCTTCCCGATGAACCAGCAGGCTCAGGATCTGTTGATGGGCGCTCCGAGCCCGGCGACGCCGACGCAGCTGCGCGAACTCGCGATCCGCCCGATCCCACCGGCGAAAAAGGACTGAGTTCGGCTCATTGTCGAACGAAAGAGCCCAGCGGTTTTTGTTTGCGCGGATCGTTTGATTTGAAACAAGAAAGGGCCCGGCAGCGGAACTGCCGGGCCCTTTGCTTAAGATGTAAGCGATCAGTCGTTGGCCGAAACCTTGACGCCGAGCACCTGCGGCAGCGTGTTCGGCGCGCCCATCGCGGCACCGACGATCGTCGGCAGCGGCACCGGCTTTTCAGGAGCGGCCTTGACCGTGAGGCTTTTGGGGTCGTCGAGGTAGGTGTTGACAGCGGCCGAAACGGCATTCTGCAGCTCGGGAATATTCAACTGCGCCAGCATGATCGGCGTCATCGCCTTCAGCGAATCCGCCATCTGTTTGCCCGACATGTTTTGTTGCGCGCCAGCATAATCGAGTGCGCGCTTGGTGATCGAGGCATCTTCGAAGCGCACGTGAGCGCCCTCGAAGGAGAGCTGCTGCATCAAGCCGAGCATGGCAAGGCCGAGCGCCTGCTGCGACTGCTCCTTGTTCGGGTTGGTCTCGGATTGCTTCATCGCATCCTGCAGCGACTTCACGAAGGCCATGGTGTAGCCGGAGATTTTGAAGCCGAGGTTGAGCTTGCCGATATTGGTGAAGTCCAGCGCAAATTCGGAAATGTCGATCGTGCCGGGCGCAAGTTCCCAGGCGCCCTTCATGGTGATGTCGCCCTGGACGTGTTGTAGGGCGAGCTTCTCGATCGCATCCTTGCTCTGTGCATCCTCTGTCTTGCTGAGATCGGCCTTCATGCTTTTGAAGGCACCGTCGAAATCGAAGCCGGATTCGTCTTCCCGCAACGTCAGGTTCATGTCGCTTTCAAGCACCGAGAACACTTCCGCGCCGTCCTTGACCACCTTCAGCGGGCCGGTATGGGCGTTTTCGTAGAGCATCATTGTATCCAGGCTGTCGCCGCCCGGTGTGGCCGGGACCGAAATGCCGCCGAGCGTCAGCTCCTGCGCGGTCACGGTGACGCCGTCGTTGGTGGTGTTGATGTCCGGGAAGGCGGCCTGTTCGATATAATATCCGCCTTCCTCGTCTTCTTCCACGCCGGACAGAGTGACCTCGCCGATGGCGAGGCTCTCGCCGCCGGTGGGTTTGACGCTGACGTTCTTCAAGGTCACGGTGGTGCCCTCGACATCGACGCCGTCAGCCGAAATCGTTCCGCCCTGTGCGGCATAGGCGGCATTGAGCTTCTTCAGCAGGTCGGCGCCATCTAGAGCGAAAGCCGAGCCGGCGAGCGAGAAAAAGGCTGCGCTCGACAGCATCAGCCGTGTTGTCCGGTGAAAGTTCATTGGGTGATTCCTCTGGTGGCGTGTGGCTGTTTGGAAATCTGCAGTTACGCTACTACGGATTAGGTCGGCTTTATATTGCGGCCCACTAATTTTTTGTTGAAAGGAAGGGCAAACAAAATCCAAATTGCGGATGATGCTTATCTCGTTCTTCAATGTCGATCGGTAGACTTCATCCACAGCTGCAATGGCCTGGATTCCTTGCCCGCCGGGCTCTTCTGAGCTAGTCAGGACCCATGGGACAAGAGATTTTGCCGCCTTCCGGCGGAGACGACGACAACATTCAACCGGTCGACCTGAAGGCGGCGCTCGAGCAGCGTTACCTCGCCTACGCGCTGTCGACCATCATGCACCGCGCCTTGCCTGACGTGCGCGACGGGCTGAAGCCTGTCCATCGCCGCATCGTCTACGCGATGAACGAGATGGGCCTGAGGCCGACTTCGGCCTTCAGAAAATGCGCCAAGATCGTCGGCGAGGTGATGGGTAACTACCATCCGCACGGGGACCAGTCGATCTACGACGCGCTTGCCCGTCTTGCCCAGGATTTCTCGCAGCGCTACACGCTGGTCAACGGCCAGGGCAATTTCGGCAATATCGACGGCGACAGCCCCGCCGCCATGCGTTACACTGAATCGAAGATGACGGCGGTTTCCGAACTGCTGCTCGAAGGCATCGACCAGGATGCCGTCGATTTCCGCGACACTTACGACGAATCGAATTCCGAGCCGGTCGTGCTTCCCGGCGCCTTCCCGAACCTGCTTGCCAACGGCTCCTCCGGCATCGCCGTCGGCATGGCGACCTCAATCCCGTCGCACAATGCCCATGAGCTTTGCGACGCGGCCCTGCATCTGATCAAGCATCCCGACGCGACCGTCGAGAAGCTGGTCGAGTTCATTCCCGGCCCGGATTTCCCGACCGGCGGCATCATCATCGACAGCCGCGACAGCATCGTCGAGAGCTACCGCACCGGCCGTGGCGGTTTCCGCGTGCGGGCGAAATGGCAGACGGAGGATCTGGGCCGCGGCGGCTACCAGATCGTCGTCACCGAAATTCCCTTCCAGGTGCAGAAATCCCGGCTGATCGAAAAGATCGCCGAGCTGCTGATCGCGCGCAAGCTGCCGCTATTGGAAGATATTCGTGATGAATCGGCCGAGGACATCCGTATCGTCCTGGTACCGAAGTCCCGGAGCGTCGATCCGACGATCCTGATGGAATCGATGTTCAAGCTGACGGAACTCGAAAGCCGCTTCCCGCTCAACATGAACGTTCTGTCCATGGGCCGAATCCCGAAGGTCATGGCGCTGAACGAGGTGCTGAAGGAGTGGCTGGACCACCGTCGTGAGGTCCTGCAGCGCCGGTCGCGCTTCCGTCTGGCCGCGATCGACAAGCGACTCGAAATCCTCGGCGGCCTTCTGATCGCCTACCTCAACATCGACGAGGTGATCCGGATCATCCGCGAGGAAGACGAGCCGAAGCCCGTCATGATGGCGCGATGGGATCTGACCGATAATCAGGTTGAGGCGATCCTCAACATGCGTCTGCGCGCCCTGCGCAAGCTGGAAGAATTCGAGATCCGCAAGGAGTTCGACGAACTCACCAAGGAAAAGAGCGAGATCGAGGCGTTGCTCGCCTCCGACGACAAACAGTGGCAGACGGTCGCCTGGGAAATCGGCGAAGTGAAGAAGAAATTCGCCAAGGCGACGGAAGTCGGCCGCCGCCGCACCCAGTTCGCCGATGCGCCTGAGGCCGATGAGGATGCGATCCAGCAGGCGATGATCGAGAAGGAACCGATCACCGTCGTGATCTCAGAAAAGGGCTGGATGCGTGCGCTGAAGGGCCATATCACCGATACGGCGACGCTGACCTTCAAGGAAGGCGACGGCTTGAAGGTGGCCTTCCCGGCGCAGACGACGGACAAGATCCTGATCGTCACCACGGGCGGCAAGGCCTTCACGCTCGGTGGCGACAAGCTTCCGGGTGGCCGCGGCCACGGCGAACCTTTGCGTATTATGGTCGACATGGATAACGACCAGGCAGTGCTGACCGCCTTTGTCCACGATCCCTCGCGCAAGCAACTGATCGTCTCGACGGCGGGCAACGGCTTCGTCGTTCCCGAGTCCGAGCTGGTCGCCAATACGCGCAAAGGCAAGCAGATCATGAATGTCGCGCTGCCGGAGGAAACGCAGCTGCTGGTGCCCGTTAGCGGCGATCATGTCGCCGTCGTTGGCGAGAACCGCAAGCTGCTGGTCTTCCCGCTTGCGCAGGTGCCGGAAATGTCGCGCGGCAAGGGCGTTCGCCTGCAGCGCTACAAGGACGGCGGCATTTCCGACGTCCGCTGCTTCGCGATAGCAGACGGCCTCGTCTGGGAAGACAGCGCCGGCCGCACCTTCACGAAGAACCGGGACGAACTTGCCGAATGGCTGGGCGACCGCGCCAGCGCCGGCCGCACCGTGCCGAAGGGTTTTCCGCGCAGCGGCAAGTTCGCCGGCTGAGCTTTCACTGGGCCGCGTGTGCCGTCAGGCGCGGCCCGTAAACACCTGAATCTTCATAATATTCCCGAACTCATCCTCCCGATTCAGGGGTGTGCGGTAAATTCTGCGATAGGCTCTTGGCGAGCTCCGGAACCTCTCTATCTTATGCCTGTTACAAAAAATAAGAGAAGGCCGGTTCCGTGGGCGGACGGAGCGGCTGTTGCCCGTGCGCTTAGGGAAGGCGCGCGCGCCTTAACGGAGGAAAATCGATGCTTGCCGCCAACACGATCAAATGCCGTGTCAGCCACACCTATAAGGCGTCGCCGGCTGTCGTCTACGACGCCTGGCTCAACCCCGAAATCGCCCGCCGTTTCCTGTTTGCGACCAACGATGGTCATGTCATCCGGGCCGATATCGACCCGCGCGTCGGCGGGCGCTTCTTCATCGTCGACCGCCGCCCGACAGGAGACGCTTTTCACCAGGGCGTGTTCCTGGAATTGAAGCGCCCCCGGCACATGGCGTTCAGCTTCACCGTCGAGGAACACGATCATAACTGCGACCGGGTCGAGATCGATATCGAGTCTCTCGGCAGCGGCAGCCGCCTGACATTGACCCACACAATGTGCGCTGAGTGGGCCGAACACGAGGAAAAGACCCGGCAGGGCTGGGCGCATGTGGTCGAATCGCTCGGCAAGGAGCTGGAACAGCAGCAATTTAAGGCTACGGGTTGAGCGGTTTGCTGAAATCCCGAAGAAAGCGGGTCGCGCCGTCCTCGTCGATCTCTCTGACGGCGACGGCAAGGACGTTACAACACTTGCCTGATGCTCTTCCGCCGCGCCATCCAGAGGGAATGCGCGGCAATTGTCGCCACCAGAATGCTGCCGCCGACGAGTGTCATCGCCGCCGGCGTTTCGGCAAAGATCAGCCAGACCCAGATCGGCGCAAGCACCGTTTCCAACAGATAGAACATGCCGACTTCGGGCGCGGAAAGATAACGTGGCCCCGTTGCCAGGCACCAGAACGCAACCGGCATCACGATGGCACCGTTGAAGAGAATCCAGCCGGGATGGGCGATGGCAAGGCCTGAGGGCAGTGCCTGCGCGAGGCCAAGCACAGCCGGCAAAAAGGCGGCGAGCAGCGGCACGAAGCCCATTTCCCGGCGCGACGCACGCCCGACCGTGATGGCTGCGGCAAGAATAAGCGCGCTGAGAAGCGCCATGGCGTCGCCAAAAGCATGGCCGCTGGAAAGCCCTTCGCTGACGATCAGTCCGACACCCAGGATCATGAACAGCATGGCGATCAGCGTTGCGGGCTGCGGCTTCTCCTTGAGAAAGATCCAGGAAAGAAGAGCCCCGAACATGGGGTTGAAGGCGACGATGAAGACGACATTGGCTGTATTCGTATTGAAAACGGCCAGCACGAAGGTAAGTGAGGAGAGGCCATAGAGCAGACCGGCGAGTAGACCGGGTCGCCCCGGCACAAGGACCGGCCATTTGCCTGAGGCAAGGCGCATTGCTCCAAGGATGACAAGCGTGGCCAGAACCGTTGCTGCGCTTCGCATTCCGAGAATCGACCAGATGTCGCCCTCGCCGAGGCGGACAAGCGGAATATCAATCGAAAGCGCCAGGCCGCCGATCGCCGTCAGCAGCAAGCCCTTCCGGTGGTCGGAAGTATGGGACATTCAGTCGTGGGTGCTTTCGGGCATGGAGGAGGGGTCGAAACGTTCCCAGCCGCGCGGCGTCAGATGCTCCTGCGGCTGAAAGCGGGTCTTGTAGTCCATTTTCCGGGATCCCTGAACCCAATAGCCGAGGTAGACATGCGGCAGGCCGAGCGCCCTCGTGCGCCTGACATGGTCCAGAATCATGAAGGTGCCGAGCGAACGTCGCTCAAGAGCCGGATTGAAATAGGAATAGACCATCGAGAGCCCGTCACTCATCGTGTCGGTCAGTGCGGCGGCAAGCAGCTCGCCTTTCGGCCGCTCCTCCAGCCCGGAGCCTTCCTCGCGCCGGCGGTATTCGACGATTCGCGTATTCACATGCGTGTCTTCCACCATGATTGCATAATCGAGCACCGTCATGTCGGACATGCCGCCCTGTTGGTGGCGATAATCAAGATAGCGCCGGAAAAGTGAATATTGCTCGCTGGAAGGCTGAGCGGCGAATTCGGTGGCGATGACGTCGGCATTGGCGGCAAGCACCCGCTTCATTGATTTCGTCGGTTCGAATTCCTGGGCGAGGATTCGCACCGAAACGCAGGCTCGGCAGGATTCACACGCCGGCCGGTAGGCGATGTTCTGCGAACGGCGGAACCCGCCCTGGGTGAGAATGTCGTTCATCTCGGCGGCCCGCGGGCCGACCAGATGAGTGAAGACCTTGCGTTCCATCTCATGCGGCAGATACGGACACGCAGCCGGAGCCGTCAGATAAAACTGCGGGGATGGCGTCGTCTGCGTATTCATTTGTCGCGGAAGTTTCCTTGTCGAGACAGTGCCGTTTTCTGACAGCATGACCTAAGAATGGAAAACGTCAACAGCGCGGCGGTCTTCGCCCTTCATTTCAGTCTTCTAATTTTGGATATGGAGCGTCGTCATCCCGGGTATAGGGAAGGCGGAGAGTTTTTTCGTCTCCGCCGCCAAGGTCTCAGGCAGAAGGTCTCAGGCAGTGCGCACCGTCACCGTGCCGACCAGGAGGTCGTGGATGAGACGGCTGCGTTCGGTAAACAGGCCGGCAAGCAGGATGAGTGGCGTCAGTACCGAGTTGAGGATCCAGAACAGCGCCAGATGCACGATCGCCGTCAGGAAATCCATCGGACGTCCGTCGAAGCGCATCATCGCGATTCCCATCGCCCGCATGCCGAGCGAAGCCTGGCTCGGCCCGCCGACGGTCAGGCCGAAGTAAATGCCCGCGACGATCACGAACAGGGCGGGGTAGAGAAGAAAGCCGAGTCCCAGCGTGAGGATTGACAGGAAGAACAGCACGACCGCAGCTGGAATCCAGAGCAGCGCTACGATGACGTAATCGAGGATGAAGGCGAAGACGCGGCGGCTCAACACGCCGCTATAGGCGCGCCAGTCCTCCGGTGCGGCATAAAGCGGATTGGGGTTGTAGCTCATCTTAATCTCCTCTCGCAAAAGCGATGGCGCTGATATGGTGTCAGCGGGGCGAAATACAATCATCCGCCCTGAAATCACCTCTTTGCGAGAATTTTCGCCACCTCGACCGCGAAATAGGTGAGGACGCCGTCGCATCCGGCCCGTTTGAACGACAGCAGCGTTTCAAGCATCGCCCGCTCGCCGTCGATCCAGCCGTTCATGGCTGCGGCTTTGATCTGCGTATACTCACCCGAAACCTGGTAGGCGAATGTCGGCAGGCCGAAGGCCTCCTTCATCCGCCAGCAGATGTCGAGATAGGGCAGGCCGGGCTTGACCATGAGCATGTCGGCGCCTTCTTCGACGTCGAGGGCGGCGTCGCGGATCGCCTCGGTGCCGTTGGCCGGATCGATATAATAGGTTTTCTTGTCGCCCTTCAGCAGACCGCCCGTCGAGATTGCCTCGCGATAGGGGCCGTAGAAAGCGGAGGCGAATTTCGTTGCATAGCTCATGATACCGACGCTTTGATGGCCGGCGGCGTCGAGCGCCCTGCGGATCGCCCCGATGCGCCCGTCCATCATCTCCGACGGCGCGATGATGTCGGCGCCGGCATCGGCCTGCATCACGGCGGCTCGGGACACCTGATCGACCGTCTCGTCGTTGACGATCTCGCCGCCTCTCAGAATTCCGTCATGGCCATGGCTGGTGAAGGGGTCGAGCGCGACGTCGGTGATGACGCCGATCTCCGGCACTGCCTTCTTGATCGCCGCCGTCGCCTGATTGATCAGATTGTTGGCCTCAAGGCTATTCGAACCGGTCTCGTCACGCAGCTCCATCTCGATATTGGGAAAGGTCGCCAGCGCCGGAATACCGAGGCCGGCCGCTTCGCGCGCGGCCTCGACCGCCTTGTCGATGCTCATGCGGTTGACGCCCGGCATGGCCGGGATCGGATCGATGATACCGGAGCCCGGCACGATGAAGATCGGCCAGATCAGGTCGTCGACCGTCAGCTGGTTCTCCCGTACGAGTCGGCGCGTCCAGTCCGCCTTGCGGTTGCGCCGCATGCGGCGATGGCCGGTGATGTCGTCGACGAGATGCGTCTTATCCTGCATGATATCTATCCCCACGCCATTCCATTTATCGGAGCGCTCATTATCATGGCGCCCGGAAAATCCAAACCGGACGATTGGCCGCGGCGGAAAAACCTGCTTGTAACGATCCGATCCCGAACCGATGTTTGCGCCATGGAAACCGAATCCCCGACAATACCGAAACGCACGCTGGCGGATCTTCTCTTCATCCTCTTTCTGAGGCTGGTCGCCGTATCCTGCTTCTGGTTCGGGCTGCAATATTGGGCGATGCTCGTCGGCTATTCCCTGGTCGGGGCCGGCCGCTTCGATCTTTTGAGCCTGCCGTGGAAGGTCGCAAGCACCAGCCTTGCCGTGCTTTTCCCCGTCGCTTCCCTCGGCCTCTGGCTCACCGTCTCCTGGGGACCGGTCATCTGGGTGCTGGCCGCAGGCGGGCAAATCCTGATGTATGGGCTGTTGCCTGACATTTTTGGGCCCAACAAGCTGATCATCCTGCTGCATCTCATGGTCGCTGCGGTCTACTGCATTTTCCGCCTGCTGCTCTGGCTGGAAAAGCGCCGGCACCGCCGCCAGGTAAGTGTTGATTTACCCTGAGACAACGTGGAGTTTCCGGTAAGGCTCCATTAAGCCTGCGGTTTAAGTCGAATTTTATATGTATTCGATAGGGTCTCACTCAAGGCGGGAAGAAAACGACACCGCCAAACAAAACAGTGAGGCAGTCAATATGAACACGAAAATCAAGCCGCAGGCGGTATCGAACTTCCGTGACCAGCAGGATCAGGGCATCCGTGATCTTTACATGGAATCCCTTCATCTTGTCGAACGTCTTCATCGCCGTCTTCTCGACGTCATCAAGGACGAGTTCGACCGTCAGGGCCGCAGCGACGTCAACGCCATTCAGGCGCTGCTCCTTTTCAACATCGGCAATTCCGAGCTGACAGCCGGCGAGCTGCGTTCCCGCGGCTACTATCTCGGCTCCAACGTTTCCTACAACGTCAAGAAGCTGGTCGATCTCGGCTTCATCAACCACCAGCGCTCCCGCATCGACCGCCGCTCGGTCCGCATCAGCCTGACCGAAACCGGCCAGGAGATCGCCGAAACGGTCGCAAGGCTCTATGAACGCCACATCGCCTCAATCGACAAGGTCGGCGGCATCGGCACCGACGAGTTCACCCAGATGAACAAGCTGCTCCAGCGCCTGGATCGCTTCTGGAACGACTCGATCATGTATCGCCTCTAAGACCCTCGACCTCCTTTCAGGGTTGAAGAAAACCGGATGCGTTCCCTGCGCGTCCGGTTTTGCCGTTGCGCCCGTGGCATCTTTGCAACGCATGGCAGGCAAGCGTAAGAGCCGGTATTCAAGCCGTTTTTTAGCCGTTATTAACCGGCACGATTTACCCCGTCATATGGTTCGTTGCGTAATGAACTCGGCCATCGGCAGCTGTCTTCGGCCTGGCAACACGAATTGGCCATATTGGTGTGGCAGCGGAAGGTTGACAACCGGCGCTTTCAATGGACCAGGAACGTTCAGGCTTTCGCATCGCAATCTTGTGATGCGGCGGGCAGAATTTTCCGATGTGCCGGGAGTAACGAATGGATGAGATCTGCGTTACGGCGCAGTGATATCGCAAAGGGCCGCGCTTCCTTTGTAGCGGCATTCAGTGGTTGGGACTATGTCGAAGAAAAACGGAAATGAAGCTCTCTCGCGCCGCGCTTTCCTTGCGTCGGCGGCAACGGTTGGCGCCAGCGCAATTGCCGCGCCGGCCTTTGCCCAGTCTGCGCTCGATACTCTGATCAACGCGCCGCGGCGCGGCAACTGGGACGACCAGTTCGACGCCAAGGCGGCTTCGCGCACGGCAACCGCCGTCGTTTCCAATACACCAATCCTGGGACCCCAATCGGTTGCTAGCGCCCAGCAGGCGATCATGCAGTATCAGCAGATTGCCGCTGCCGGCGGCTGGCCCGAAGTCAATCCGGGTGATCAGCGCCTGCAGCTCGGTGTTTCCTCTCCCACTGTCCAGGCGCTGCGCCAGCGTCTGGCGATCACCGGCGATCTGCCGCGCGAGGCGGGCCTCTCCAATGCCTTCGATTCCTATGTCGACGGCGCCGTCAAGCGCTTCCAAGCGCGTCACGGCCTTCCGGCCGATGGCGTTCTCGGCGAATTCACGCTTAAGGCGCTGAACATCCCCTGCGATGTCCGCCTGCAGCAGTTGAACACCAACCTCATCCGCCTGCAGACTTTCCCCGAAGATCTCGGCCGCCGTCACGTGATGGTCAATATCCCGGCCGCCTATGTGGAAGCTGTCGAAGACGGGAGCGTTGCGACGCGCCACACCGCGGTCGTCGGCCGTCTCAGCCGCCCGACGCACATCGTCAACTCCAAGATCTACGAAGTCATCCTCAATCCCTATTGGACTGCGCCGCGCTCGATCGTCGAAAAGGACATCATGCCGCTGATGCGCAAGGATCCAACCTATCTCGAAAAGAACGCCATCCGCCTGATCGACGGCAAGGGCAACGAAGTCTCTCCCGAAACCGTCGACTGGAACGGCGAGGCGCCGAACCTGATGTTCCGTCAGGACCCCGGCAAGATCAACGCCATGGCGTCGACGAAAATCAACTTCTACAACAAGAACGGCGAGTACATGCACGACACGCCGCAGCAGGGCCTGTTCAACAAGCTCATGCGTTTCGAATCCTCGGGCTGCGTCCGCGTTCAGAACGTTCGTGACCTGACGAACTGGCTGCTGCGCGAAACTCCAGGCTGGAACCGCCAGCAGATGGAGCAGGTGATCGCAAGCGGCGTCAACACGCCGATCAAGCTCGCCATGGAAATTCCGGTCTATTTCGTCTACATCTCCGCCTGGGGTATGCCAGACGGGATCGTCCAGTTCCGCGACGACATCTATCAGATGGATGGCAATGCCGAACTCGCGCTCGACACCACGGCTGGCATGGAACAGCCGGTCCAGTAAGCGGCGATCTGAGCATCACGATTTTGAGAACCGCGCTTTCCGGCGCGGTTTTTCATGCCCGAGAGGGCGCTTCGGCACCACGGCCGCTCAGCAAACGCAGAGAACGGTCACAAAAGGGCCGCAGCGCGCGCTTTGCCCAGCAAATGTCGTTCTTCGTATTGCCCTTGCCACGGCGGAAGGCTAATACCTCACCGCATTCCAGTTGAGGAGCCCGCCCATGACCAATGCTTCCACCGAATCCTTCTTCAATCGCTCGCTTGCGGACGTCGATCCCGAGATTTTCGGCGCGATCGGAAAGGAACTCGGTCGCCAACGGCATGAGATCGAACTGATCGCTTCCGAGAACATCGTTTCCCGAGCCGTGCTGGAAGCCCAGGGCTCCATCATGACCAACAAATATGCCGAGGGTTATCCCGGCAAGCGTTATTACGGCGGTTGCCAGTTCGTCGATATCGCCGAAGAATTGGCGATCGAGCGTGCCAAGAAGCTGTTCGGCGTCAATTTCGCCAATGTTCAGCCGAATTCCGGCTCGCAGATGAACCAGGCCGTGTTCCTGGCGCTGCTGCAGCCCGGCGACACTTTCATGGGTCTCGACCTGAATTCGGGCGGCCACCTCACCCATGGTTCGCCGGTCAACATGTCCGGCAAGTGGTTCAATGTCGTCTCCTACGGCGTACGCGAAGGTGACCACCTTCTCGACATGGATGAGGTCGCACGCAAGGCCGAAGAGCACAAGCCGAAGCTGATCATCGCCGGCGGCACCGCCTATTCGCGTATCTGGGACTGGAAGCGCTTCCGCGAGATCGCCGACAGCGTCGGCGCCTATCTGATGGTTGACATGGCCCACATCGCCGGCCTCGTCGCCGGAGGGCAGCATCCGTCGCCGTTCCCGCACTGCCACGTCGCGACGACCACGACCCACAAGTCGCTGCGTGGCCCGCGCGGCGGCGTCATCCTCACCAATGAGGAGGACCTCGCCAAGAAGTTCAATTCGGCCGTCTTCCCCGGTCTGCAGGGCGGTCCGCTGATGCATATCATCGCCGCCAAGGCAGTAGCATTCGGCGAGGCGCTGCAGCCGGAATTCAAGGAATATGCCGCCCAGATCGTCAAGAACGCCCGGGCGCTTGCCGAGACACTGATCGCTGGCGGCCTCGACGTCGTCTCCGGCGGCACCGACAACCATCTGATGCTCGTCGACCTGCGCAAGAAGAACGCCACGGGCAAGCGCGCCGAGGCAGCGCTCGGCCGGGCTTACATCACCTGCAACAAGAACGGCATCCCCTTTGACCCGGAGAAGCCTTTCGTCACCTCCGGCGTGCGCTTGGGCGCACCGGCCGGGACGACCCGCGGCTTCAAGGAAGCCGAATTCCGCGAAATCGGCAATCTCATTGTCGAGGTTCTGGACGGCCTGAAAGTCGCCAATTCCGACGAAGGGAACGCCGCCGTAGAAGCCGCGGTGCGCGGCAAGGTGGTCAGCCTCACAGACCGCTTCCCAATGTATGACTACATGGGATAAGGAGTAGCGATGCGCTGCCCCTATTGCGGTTCGGAAGATACCCAGGTCAAGGATTCGCGCCCGGCGGAGGACAACACGTCCATCCGCCGGCGGCGTATCTGTCCGGATTGCGGAGGCCGCTTTACCACCTTCGAGCGCGTGCAGTTGCGCGAGTTGATGGTCATCAAGAAGACCGGCCGCAAGGTTCCGTTCGACCGCGATAAGCTGGTGCGCTCCTTCGAAGTGGCGCTGCGCAAGCGCCCCGTCGAGCGCGATCGCATCGAGCGCGCGGTATCCGGCATTGTCCGCCGGCTCGAAAGCTCCGGCGAGACCGAGATTTCCTCCGAGCAGATCGGCCTGCAGGTGCTCGAAGCTATGAAGAGCCTCGACGATGTCGGCTTCGTGCGCTACGCCTCGGTCTACCGGGATTTCTCGCTTGCCGAGGATTTCGAGAAGGTCATTTCCGAAATCAACGCGAAGATCGCCCGCGACCCGCTGGACGGATGAGCCATGAGCGTCACGGGAGATGACGAAGATTTCATGGCAGCCGCGATCCGCCTGTCTCGCCGGCATCTCGGCCGCACCGCCGCCAATCCTTCCGTCGGCTGCCTGATCGTCAGGAACGGCGTCGTCGTCGGCAGCGCGGTCACGGCGCCCGGCGGCCGCCCGCATGCCGAGCCTCAAGCGCTGGCGGAAGCCGGCGAACTTGCCCGGGGCGCTACTGCCTATGTGACGCTCGAACCCTGCTCGCACCACGGCAAAACGCCGCCCTGCGCCGAGGCGCTGATCTCCTATGGCGTTGCCCGCGTCGTGATCAGCGTCACCGATCCCGACCCGCGGGTTTCGGGCCGTGGCATTTCCATGCTGCGTGACGCAGGCATTGAGGTAACGACAGGCGTGCTGGAGGTCGAGGGCAGGCGCTCGCTGGCCGCCTATCTCACCCGCCAGACGAAGAATCGGCCCTATGTGACTCTCAAACTTGCCGTTTCCGCCGATGGCATGATCGGCCGCCCGGGGGAGGGCCAGGTGGCGATCACCGGGCCGCAGGCCCGCGCCCAGGTGCAGGCCTTGCGAGCCGAAACCGACGCCATCCTCGTCGGCATCGGCACGGCGATAGCAGACGATCCGCTTCTGACGGTGCGCACACCAGGGCTCGAAGCGCAATCGCCAATCCGCATTGTGCTCGATCCCTCGCTGGCATTGCCGCTGACGAGCAAGCTGGTTCAGACGGCGCGGGAGGTGCCGGTCATCGTGGTGGCGAGCGAGGAAGTATCGCCATTGGCTGCGGATGCCGAGGGATTACCTCCCTCTGTCCCGCCGGAGATCTCCGCCACAAGGGGGGAGATCGGCAAGGAGCGCGATTCGCATTCCCAAGATGGCCTCTCATCACCAGGATCTGAAGATGCTGGGAAGAGAGTTGGCCACGATTCGATCTCCCCGGGGGAGATGCCCGGCAGGGCAGAGGGGGGTGATGCACCCGCCGAGACAGCCAACGTGGAATCCCGCCGCGCAGCACTCGAAGCGGCCGGCGTCGAGATTGTCTACTGCAATCCCTATCATCCCCAGGTCCTGCTGCCGGCGCTTGCGACCCGCGGCATCTCTTCACTTCTGGTCGAAGGCGGCGCAAAGACCGCGCGGCTTTTCCTCGAAGCAGATCTCGTCGACCGCATCCATCTTTACCAGGCCCCTGTCATCATCGGCGAAGGTGGTATTGAATCGCCGTTGCAGGCAACCGACATACCATCCGGTTTCGCCCATAGGGGCACGTATATATTCGGCGCCGATCGCCTGGATGAATATGAAAGAGAGAATTGATGTTCACCGGAATTGTCACTGACGTCGGTACGATCGAAAGCATCTCGCCGCTCAAGGACGGCATCAAGCTCCGCGTCGCCACGAGTTACGACCCGGCGACAATCGATATGGGCGCGTCGATCTCGCATGCCGGCATCTGCCTCACCGTGACCGGCCTGCCTGCCGAAGGAACCAACGGCCGCTGGTACGAGGTCGAGGCGTGGGAAGAGGCGCTGCGGCTGACGACGATCGGCACATGGCAAGAAGGCAGCCGCATCAATCTAGAACGGTCGCTGAAGATCGGCGATGAACTTGGCGGCCACATCGTTTCCGGCCATGTCGACGGCAAGGCGGAAATCCTGTCGGTGACATCCGAGGGCGACGCGACGCGCTATCGCTTACGCGCTCCCGAGCATCTGGCGAAATTCGTCGCCCCCAAAGGATCGATCGCGCTCGACGGCACCTCGCTGACGGTCAACGCCGTCGACGGCACCGACTTCGATGTTTTGCTCATCCGCCATACGCTCGAAGTCACCACCTGGGGCGAGCGAAAGGCTGGCGATTTCGTCAATTTCGAAGTTGACACCATGGCGCGTTACGCTGCCCGACTGGCGGAATTTCCGAGCACGCAAGCAGCAGGAAACGTCTGATGCTACGGGCGAATAAATAACACAGAACACGCGGTCCATTTTGGAGGTTATGCGCCGGTTGAAAGGGACAGCGCATCGGGCGGGCCGGACAATTCAAAAATCCGGGGACAATTTCGTCAGATACTCGCCGTAGGCGCTCTTGCCGAGCTTCTTCGCCAGCCTGGCGAGCTCGTCCTGAGAGATGTAACCCATACGCCAGGCGACTTCTTCGGGGCAGGCGATTTTGAAGCCCTGGCGTTTCTCCAGTGTGCTGACGAAACCTGCGGCATCGTGCAGGCTGTCCGGTGTGCCGGTGTCGAGCCAGGCATAGCCCCGGCCCATCAATTCGACGAAAAGCTGGCCGCGCTCGAGATAGGTGCGGTTGACATCGGTGATTTCCAATTCGCCCCGCGGTGAAGGCTTCAGGTTGGCGGCGATATCGACCACCTGCTGGTCGTAGAAATAGAGGCCGGTCACCGCCCAGTTCGTTTTCGGCTCCTTCGGCTTCTCCTCGATCGACCGCGCGTTCATCTCTTTGTCAAAGCTGACAACGCCATAGCGTTCCGGATCGGTGACGTGATAGGCGAAGACCGTCGCGCCTTCCTGCCGGCTCGTGCCGGATTTCATGATTTCCGCCAGTCCGTGCCCGAAGAAGATGTTATCGCCGAGAACGAGTGCCGAGCTGTCGCCGTGTACGAAGTCGGCGCCGATGATGAAGGCCTGGGCAAGGCCGTCCGGGCTCGGCTGTACGGCATAGGTCAGCGAAATTCCCCATTGCGAGCCGTCGCCGAGAAGGCGTTTGAAGGCTTCGACGTCATGAGGCGTAGTGATGATCAGCAACTCCCTGATGCCGGCGAGCATGAGCGTCGTCAGCGGATAGTAGATCATCGGCTTGTCGTAGACAGGCATCAACTGTTTCGAGACGGCCTGCGTAATCGGATGCAGACGCGTGCCCGTGCCGCCGGCGAGAATAATCCCCTTCATGCCTATCTCCTTAAAGACCTTTATTCAAAAGGTCTTGCATGACAACCGTCATGGACTGCTTCCACTCCGGGAGCCGGATCCCATATATTCTGGCGAGCTTGTCGCCGCTGAGACGCGAATTGGCGGGACGCATCGCAGGTGTCGGATAGTCCGCCGTCGGGATGCGTTCGACGCTGACCTTTCTGCCGCCGGATTTGAGAAGCTCCGCGAATATCTCCTCGGCGAAGTCCGCCCAGCTTGCCTCGCCGCTGCCGGTCAGGTGAAAGGTGCCGCGGAGCGATGGCGCTGGGTCCGCTACAACACGGGTTGCGATCGCAAGAACCGCGTCGGCTATGTCGAGTGCCGAGGTCGGGCATCCTGTCTGATCGGCGACAACGCGAATATGATCGCGCGTCTCCGATAGTCGCAGCATTGTCTTCAGGAAATTGGTGCCAAAGGGCGAATAGACCCAGGCCGTGCGCAAGATGACGTGGTTCGGGTTCGCCGCCGCGACGGCCTTCTCGCCCGCGAGCTTCGAACGCCCATAGGCGGAAATCGGCGCCGTCCCATCCTCTTCGGAATACGCGGATGCCTTGTCGCCGCTGAAGACGTAGTCGGTTGAAATGTGGATGACCGGGGCCTCGATCCGCGCGGCAGCCTCGGCCACCGCCCCGGCGCCTGTCGCGTTGATAGAAAAAGCAAGATCGGGCTCGCTCTCGGCCTTGTCGACCGCCGTATAGGCGGCGGCCGAGACGATCACTTCCGGGCGCAGAGCCGAGAAGGCGGCTGCGATGCTTGGAGGATCCGCAAGGTCCATTTCCGGCCGCCCCACCGCAATGATTTCGATGCCCCTTTCGGCGCCACGTCTGAGCAGCGACTGAACGACCTGGCCCTGTTTGCCGGTGACGGCGATGCGCATCGCTTATTGTCCCTTGAAAACGCCGAGGCGTTCGCCGGAGTAGACGTTTTCGCGTAGCGGCTTCCACCACCATTCGTTTTCCAGGTACCAGTGCACGGTCTTCTCGATGCCGGTGTCGAAGGTCTCTTGCGCCTTCCAGCCGAGTTCGCTTTCGAGTTTCGAGGCATCGATTGCATAGCGTGCGTCGTGTCCGGGGCGGTCCGTGACGTTGGTGATCAGACGCGCATGCGGTGCCTTGTCATTGTAGACGCCGTCGAGAATAGCGCAGATGCGGTGAACGACATCGATGTTCCTGCGCTCATTGCGGCCGCCCACATTGTATTTTTCGCCGGGGCGCCCTCTGGATGCGATCGTGAAGAGCGCGCGGGCGTGGTCTTCGACATAGAGCCAGTCGCGAACGTTCGCGCCATTGCCGTAAACCGGAAGAGGCTTGTCCTCCAGTGCGTTCAGGATCATCAGCGGAATGAGCTTTTCCGGGAAATGGAAGGGGCCGTAGTTGTTGGAGCAATTGGAGACGACGACCGGCAGCCCGTAGGTGCGGTGCCAGGCAATCGCCAGATGGTCGCTCGCCGCCTTGGAGGCTGAGTAGGGCGAGGACGGATCGTAAGGCGTCGTCTCCGCGAAGAGGCCCTCGGCGCCGAGCGAGCCGTAGACCTCGTCAGTCGAGACATGCAGAAAGCGGAAGGCTCTCTTGCGGCGAGCCTCAAGCCCGTCCCAATAGTGCCGTGCGGTATCCAGCAGGCTGAATGTACCGACGATATTGGTCTGAATGAAATCGGCCGCGCCCGAGATCGAGCGGTCGACATGGCTCTCCGCCGCGAGATGCATGACGATGTCGGGGTGGAAGGACGCGAATGCTTCCTGCATCCTGGCGCGGTCGCAGATGTCGGCGCGCAGGAATTGATAGTTCGGCGCCGATTCGACGGATTTCAGCGATGCCAGATTGCCGGCATAGGTCAGCGTGTCGACATTTAGCACCTCGGCGCCGACCTCGCTGACAAGATGGCGCACCAAGGCCGATCCGATGAAGCCCGCTCCGCCCGTGACCAGTATGCGCATAGGCGATCAATCCCTGGGTTGCTGTGCTGTATAGGAAAAATGGCTTGGCAGATCGGCGAGCCGCGGCAGCGTCTTGTCCTTGTCGGACGACACCATGTCTCTCTCATCGAAGGGCCAGCGAATGCCGATCATCGGATCGTTCCACGCGATGCCCCGATCATGCTGCGGGCTGTAGGGTGCGGTTACCTTGTAGCTGATGACGCTGTTCGGCTCGATCGTTGCGAATCCGTGTGCGAAACCGGCCGGTATCCAGAGCTGTTTGCCGGTTTCCGGCGAGAGCTCCTGAGAGAGCCATTTGCCGAAGCTCGGCGATCCCTCGCGAATATCGACGACGACATCCATGATCCGGCCGGCAAGGCAGCGCACCAGCTTGCCCTGTGCGAAGGGTGGGATCTGGAAATGCAGCCCCCGGACGGTTCCAGCCTGCGCTGAAAGCGATTCGTTGTCCTGGATGAACGTGACGTCGGCCACATTTTCCCGGAACCAGGCATCCTTGAATACTTCGCAGAAGTAGCCGCGGTGATCGCCGAAACGTGGCGGCGTGATTGCGACAATGCCCTCGATGGTCGCGGTCTCAATGTGCATGACGTACCTTTTCTGAGGCCTTCATGACGCTCATCAGCATGTCCGCCTGCGAGCGGCTGCGAATGGCCGCTAGGCCTGTCGCGGCAATGGCATCGCGCTCGTCGGCATCTGCGATCAGCTTGTAGCAGCGCTCGATCATGTCGTCATAGCGCTCAATTGCCAAGCCGCCGACGAAGGGCTGAAGGTCTGGATCGCGGATGTCGCCTTCCGTCAGCACGCAAACACGATTGGCGAGCAGATAGGAAATCCGCACGATCTCGAAGACGCCGCTCGCATAATGATGGATGTTTATGACGATCTTGGCGCGGGCAATCGCCGCATCGCGTTCCGCACCATAGATGTTGAAGAGATGAGCGACCTTGAGCCCGCTGTCGTTCAACGTCTTCAGGATATGGTGCCGGCGTTCGTTCATCGAGCCGTAGAAGAGGACGTCGATATCCCTGACGGGGGCGTGCTGGATCTGGCTCAGGCAACGGCTGTAACCGATTTCGAGCACGCCGGCGTGATCGATACCCTTGGCGGCAAGGTTTTCGCGGTTGCGCGGACTGTAGTCGAGCACCGGCATCGCTCTCAGGATCGACGTATATCGCGAATTGATCCAGCTGCTTTCTTCGGACACCTGCTCGAGGTTGATGAGGACGCTGTCCTTCGGCAGATGGCCGACGATTTCGGCGGGGAGAAGATTGCCGCCGTAGATGATCGGCGCACGGCCGGCGAATGCGTTCATGTCGCGGACGATCGGTGCCGAGCCGCCGAGTTCTTCGAAGGCGCCTTGCAGGCCGAGCGCGACTTCGTCGAAGGCGTGACTGTGATTGTAGTTCTCGGGCGTGACGATCCAGATGCAATGGCGGTCCTTGTGCGCCTGCCATCCGCCGGCAAAGGGCTGCAACTGGTTTCCAAGCGGCTGCTCGATCTTCGGTGCGGCCGGTATGGCGGGCCTTTCCGTCGCGGTCGGCTGCTGCGGCACCGGTAAGGCGACTGAAGGCTGCTGGGCAGTGGCGCGCATTAATTCGCGGCCGCCGATGAACTCGCCGCGCGGCATCCAGGCGGGCGGATCATCGGCCATCCAGATCAGGTGCGGCTGCTTGATGAGCGGTTGGCGGCCTTGCTGCCATGAGGTCAGGAGAGCCTCGTCACGGCTCCGCAGAAAGGCTTCCTTGGCGGCGAAGAGGCCATGCAGCATCCGGCCTAGGCGGACACCGAACTTCCATTCGAAATCGGCAACGGTCGGTACGAAGGCGGCGATCTTCAATCCGGAGGCAATGGCCTGCTGGACATAAAGCCCGAGCAGACGCTCGATCACGAAGGGGCGCATGGTCGCGTTGGCATCGCGTGAATAGTGGGCCGTACCGGCATAGGCGATGCCTGCCGCCGTGCCGGCGCGCGCCTGGAATTCCAGCGATTCGAGAATGCGTTCGCAGAAGGCGAAATACCCGGACCAGAATTTCCGGTTTCCGCAGAAATAGTTGCAGAACGCGAAGGCAGTCTTGTCCTGCGGCGGCGCGATTTGATAGCCGAGCTCCTGGATGTGCAGGAAGATCGGGTCCATGCCGGGATGACCGCCAAGCAGCGAATGTTCCCAAACGTTGCTGTAGATCGCCGCATGGCCGATCAGCGGATTGTAAAGATAGGCGTCCGCACCTTCTGCCCTGGCCTTTTCCGCCTCGGTGACAAAGGACGGGAAGCTCGTCACCGACTTCATCTCGAATTTGCTGGAGAGCAGCCCCCAAAATACGTCGTCGCCGAGGCCGATCGCCTCGTGATGCTGATGCAGGGTGCGGAAGAGTTCATATTCGCGGGTGGTGGCCTGCGTATTGAACGAGATGTCGAGCGGCATGGCTGCCGCGTCGATCTGGCTGCGCTGCGAAGGATCGAGATAAGGCTGATAGACGATGACAGATCCCGTCCCGGCAGCTTTCTCCGTGAGAAGCGCCAGATCAGGAAGACCGGCCGGCAAAGAAGAAATGGGCTGATTGATCGTCAAGTTATTGTCCTTCGCGAATGGCTGCCGTCTGCATAGGAAATTCGCAGAAGGGCAATCCGAGCCTGTTTGATGCCTACTATTTGATGTGAAGCTTGCGCCACACTGTTCGCAGACCTTTGGCTGGTGAGCCTGGAGGGTTCTGGCAGTTCGTCTGTCAGCGGTCAGTTTTCTTTAGCCAGCCTTCTTCGCCCGGCCGCTTCTGCCGCCAGTATCGCATAGAGTTGCGGAGTTGCGATTGGAGTTGAGCCGCCCGGTTATACGCCGCTTTTATAGACGCCATCATCCGACACGGTAGCCATATCTCCGAACAAGCTGCCCGGTACGGTATTGCCATAGAGTTCGGTTATTCGTTTGATCAGAAGATAGCTTCCCAGGCGCTCCTGGCAAAATGAGATCGCGCGTTTCTGCACGGGATCTTCGGCTTGAAACGGTTGATATCGTTTCGCGAATTCAAAAGACGGCGCCACAAGGCGCACGAAAGTATCCAGCCACCAGTCCGTCGGATACGTGCCGAGTTCAATGCCCCCAGGAACGAAAGTGCTGGAATTGAAAAAAAGCAAGGCTTCGTCTTGCGTTAGAGCGTTTGTTTCAATCGAAAACGCTGTGTATCTGAGGAAGTCAACAATATTGTGAAAGCGTGCATAGTGTTGAGAGATGTTGTGGAGATTCAATGGGCGAGGCAGAAAGAAATTTTCCGCAAAAAGCGCAGGATCTTCCGGTTTTGTGCTTCGCGTTTCCTCTGAAGTCGCAGTATTCATCCCCGGGTAGTCGGGATTCGGTGTTCCGATTTTTTGGCGTGTTAAAAATTTACGATACTGCCAGATGGTAATGTTGCGAGGCTTCGCGGCTTCTTCCGAAACGACCTTTGCGATTACTATCGTTCCCAGCGATCCTGACAATTTCGCGTGGAGCTCCTCAGGATCGCTGAAAAAATCATAACCGGCGATCACATCCATTCCCCTGTTGTCCAAAGGAAGTTTAGAATTGAGCCATATGATTTTCGTGCCCTCCGGAGGAGGGTAGCTCGGCAAGTCCTTATGGCAAACAATGAAAATGGTCATATCTGTGGTCGGCCTCTATGGATGGAGAATGTCTGTGGCTGCAACACCGGCTCGCCAATGCTTTCGGGTGTCAAGGTGGCGGACGCCAGTCTTTCCAAGCTGTTTCTGCCTCCTGTCAGCATGAGGGCGAAGGTGTCTGCCTTGGTGATGTCTCTAAAGCGCGTTCCTTGCGCGTAGCAGGTGCGAAGCCCCAAGCCGTCCAAGGATGAACTCGGGTGCCGCAAGCTGAGGGTCGTCGGCATCTTTTGCGTGAGCTTGCCGTTGCCGTTGGCGACAGCGCACCTGTCAGCAAGACCGCAATGGCGGCGGGTCGTCACCCATATCGACGGCCGCGCTGCGCTGCCCGATTGGCGCAATTGCCTGTCGGGAAAACTGAATGACTTCGCCATTGTATTCTGTGCGCACTGTCTCGCGAAAGCCGAGCTTGGCCGCGACCCGCAACGAGGCGTGGTTCTCCGGGCTGATGATGCAGCTCATCGGCTTCCCCGGAAAATGAGTTTCCGCCCAGCCGATGAGAGCTGTCAGCGCCTCGGTGGCGTAGCCGCGGCCTTGGGCTGCGGGTATCAGCGCCCAGCCGACCTCCATCGTTCCCTCGATCGACGGTTCCATATCGCGCTTGGCTTCGAGGAAACCAGCTTCGCCGATGAACCTGCCGCTTTCCTTTTCTTCGATCGCCAGAAAGCCGAAGCCCATGTGCTGCCACATGCCGGCGATGCGCAGCATGCGGCTCCAGCTCTGCTCGCGCGTCGACGGCGCGCCGGTGATAAAGCGAACGACATCCTCGTTCGCCCAGAGCGCCGCATGCGCCTCGAAGTCGTCGAGGCGATGAGGACGAAGCATCAGCCGCTCCGTTTCAAGAGTAGGTATGTCGATCACGGTGGTCCCTTGCAGAAATCGCGTTCAGGCGCCGGGCTCGCCGTCCCAATAGTCGAGGCCGCCTTCCGTGCGTCCGATATGGCGAAAACGCCCGGTTGCTGTCGCGTCCCTGTTGGTCTTGGCAAGGAACTTTCCGGAATCGGGATATTCGACGATCTCGGTTTTCGCCATTGTCGAAATGCCGAGATAGACGAGCGTGGCTGTGCCGGTATTGATAAGCTGATGCGCCGTTTCCGGCCCGCCCGCCGGTGCGCCAAGTACGTCGCCCGCCCGGATCGGGTGGCGCTTGCTGCCGAAGCGGTATTCGCCGGTCCCCGCGATCACGTAGAACAGTTCGTCTTCGACGTGGTGATTGTGGAAGGGACAGCTCGATTTGCCCGACGGCACCTCATTATAGCTGATGCCGAGGCCCGCCAGGCCGAGCAGCGCGCCGAACGAGGCGTCGGCCCCCTCGTAAAACTCCCCCTGTTTCCAGTTATCGAGCTTGAGATCGGCGATATTGATGACCGCCTTCGGTTCAGCCGCCATGATGTCCTCCTGTTGCAAGAAGAGAAGCTATCATCTTGCCGGAAAATTCAATGGCGATCGCTCGCTGACCAGGGAAAATCCTCGCATGGGCGGAGAGGGGAGCGCCGCCCATGGATGGAGCGGCGCGGGGATGGACACGCCTAACGCTCTGTTGCTTGCAGTTGGGTGACCTCAGCGGACGTAGAACGTCACGCCTCCGTCCGCCGCCTGTTCGGCGTTGACGATGTTGCGGACGTCGACGCCCTCATTGTTGAGTCGATGGGCAAGCGACCTGTTGGCATCGATCGATGCCTGGATGCCGCGTATGGCCTGGCCGGAACGTTCCGGGGCCGAGCGCGGACCTGTCGTCTCGTCGTCGAGATTGTGCCAGTTATGGACCTGCTCGACATTGAAGTTATTGCCCCGGAAGGTCTTGAGCGTCTGCTCGATGCCGTGGGCGGAGTTCATCCCGAAGCTCTCGGCCCGGCTGACGCCGGCAAATGCGAGGGAGGAGAGGGCGGCGGCGATGGTAATTGTGACAACGCGGTTCATGATTTTATCCTTTCATCTGCTTTGACGGTCGGCTGTCGTTGCAGGGGATCGTCTGCGTCACGAGATGGAATTGGCGTTGCAGCCTCCGCGAGTCAATGGTCTAAGTAACTGAAAATACATTACAAAACCTTCACGCAAGCGGCCTTCGAATTGCCATTTTTCGGGCTTCCTGGAAAGCAGATCTCGAAGGCCTGCCCGGCTCGGCGATGATGGTGCGGCTATCCCCTTGCCGATATTTCCTCTTTCGCATTTGCGGCACTGGCCGAAAGTGCTTGCCATTCTCTTGAAGGCATGTTTTGACCGCGGGCTGTCGAGTGGAAAAAGTCCCGCCAACCGAAGGTAAACAATGTCGAGAGAGACCGCTCCCCATATTTTGATCGTTGAAGCTCGCTTCTACGACGACATGGCCGACGCGTTGCTCGAGGGCGCGACCTTTGCGCTCGAGCAGGCCGGCGCCACCTATGAGGTCGTCACCGTTCCCGGCGCGCTGGAAATTCCGGCTGCGATTGCCATGGCGCTCGATGGGGAGGACAATGGCGGCACGCATTATGATGGCTATGTCGCTCTCGGCATGGTCATCCGCGGCGAGACCTATCATTTCGATATCGTATCGAACGAATCCTCGCGCGCTTTGATGGATCTCGCGGTCAGCGAGTCCCTCGCTATCGGCAACGGCATTCTGACCGTGGAAAATGACGAACAGGCTTGGGCGCGCGCGCGCCGTTCGGAAAAGGACAAGGGCGGATTTGCCGCTCGTGCGGCTCTGACGATGATCGGGCTGAAGCAGAAACTGGGTGCATAACGAATGAACGACGACAAGACGGAACGGCCGGTCAAGACTGCGAACCAGCGGGGCGCTGCCCGCCTGGCGGCCGTTCAGGCGCTTTACCAGATGGATGTCGGTGGCACCGGCGTTCTGGAAATCGTCGCCGAATACGAGGCGCACCGCCTCGGCCAGGAGCTCGATGGCGCGACCTATCTGAAGGCTGATGCCGCCTGGTTCCGCTCCATCGTCTCCGGAGTCGTGCGCGATCAGGTCCGTCTCGATCCGCTGATTGCCGCTGCACTGCAGGACGATTGGGCGCTGTCGCGCCTCGATAGCACCGTGCGCGCCATCCTGCGCGCCGGAGTTTTCGAACTCCTCGATCGCAAAGACGTCCCGGTGGCTGTCATCGTCACCGAATATGTCGAGATCGCCCGAGCCTTTTTTGATGACGATGAGCCGAAGCTCGTCAACGCCGTGCTAGACCGCATCGCCAAGCAGGTCCGCGGCGAGGCCAAGAAGTAGCTCTTAGCCGCCGAACAATCTCCCTGCGTCTTTCTTCGTACCGCAATGGTTTTCACCCGTTGCGGTCTTGACGCCACGTCATCGACCACGCAATCTCCGCACGGCTTAGCTGTGGCATTTCTGTGGAGAGGAAAGGCGATTCGGCGGCGTATCTGCCGGAGAAGGAGTGAGCTCCGGCCTATGGGAGGAAAGAGCGAAATGACCATTCTTTTATGCGTAATTGCATCCGGTCTGCTCTCGGTGGTCTATGCCGCCTGGGCAACCCGGTCGGTGCTTGCCGCCGATCAGGGCAACAGCCGGATGCAGGAGATCGCGGGCTATATCCGTGAAGGTGCTCAGGCCTACCTGACCCGCCAGTATAAGACCATTGCCATTGTCGGCGTCGTCGTTTTCATTGCTGCCTGGCTGCTCCTTTCCGCCATTGCCGCCATCGGTTTCCTGATCGGCGCCGTGCTATCAGGTGCTGCCGGCTTCATCGGCATGCACGTCTCCGTCCGCGCCAACGTGCGCACCGCCCAGGCGGCCTCCACCAGCCTTTCCGCCGGCCTCGACATCGCCTTCAAGTCGGGCGCGATCACCGGCATGCTGGTGGCGGGCCTCGCGCTGCTCGGCGTCTCCATCTACTACACGATATTGACCATCGGGCTTGGCCATGAGAGCGGCTCGCGCGAAGTCATCGACGCGCTGGTGGCACTCGGCTTCGGCGCCTCGCTGATCTCGATCTTCGCCCGTCTCGGCGGCGGCATCTTCACCAAGGGCGCCGATGTCGGCGGCGACCTCGTCGGCAAGGTTGAGGCCGGTATCCCCGAAGACGATCCGCGCAATCCGGCAACGATTGCAGATAACGTCGGCGACAATGTCGGTGACTGCGCCGGCATGGCCGCCGACCTTTTTGAAACCTACGCGGTCTCCGTCGTCGCCACCATGGTCCTCGCCGCGATCTTCTTTGCCGGTGCGCCGATCCTCCAATCGGCAATGGTCTATCCCCTGGCGATCTGCGCCGCCTGCATCATCACCTCGATCATCGGCACCTTCTTCGTCAAGCTCGGCTCGAACGGCTCGATCATGGGCGCTCTCTACAAGGGCCTCATCGTCACCGGCCTGCTTTCGATCGTGGGCCTCGGCGCCGCCACGTCGCTCACCGTCGGCTGGGGCTCGCTCGGCACGGTCGCAGGCGCCGACGTATCGGGCACGAGCCTCTTCATCTGCGGGCTTGTCGGCCTCGTCGTCACCGCACTGATCGTCGTCATCACCGAATACTACACCGGCACCGGCAAGCGTCCGGTCGTTTCGATCGCCCAGTCCTCAGTGACCGGTCACGGCACCAATGTGATCCAGGGTCTGGCGGTGTCTCTCGAATCGACCGCCCTGCCGGCAATCGTCATCGTCGGTGGCATCATCGCCACCTATCAGCTCGGCGGCCTCTTCGGTACCGGCATCGCCGTTACCGCCATGCTTGGCCTTGCCGGCATGATCGTCGCGCTTGATGCCTTCGGCCCTGTCACCGACAATGCCGGCGGCATCGCCGAAATGTCGCATCTGCCGCCGGAAGTGCGCAAGTCGACCGATGCGCTCGACGCCGTCGGCAACACCACCAAGGCGGTCACCAAGGGTTACGCGATCGGTTCTGCCGGTCTCGGCGCGCTGGTGCTCTTTGCCGCCTACGCCAACGACCTGCAATATTTTGCGGCCCACGGCGACCAATATCCCTACTTCGCCAATATCGGCACGATCTCCTTTGAACTTTCGAATCCTTACGTCGTCGCCGGCCTGCTTTTCGGCGGCCTGATTCCCTATCTCTTCGGCGGCATCGCCATGACGGCCGTCGGACGCGCCGCCGGCTCGATCGTCGAGGAGGTGCGCCGGCAGTTCAAGCTGAAGCCGGGCATCATGCAGGGCACGGAAAAGCCGGATTACGGCAAGGCGGTCGACCTGCTGACCAAGGCGGCCATCCGCGAGATGATCGTGCCTTCGCTTCTGCCGGTGCTGGCGCCTGTCGTCGTCTATTTCGGCGTGCTTCTGATTTCCGGCTCCAAGGCCTCGGCCTTTGCCGCTCTCGGCGCATCGCTGCTCGGCGTCATCATCAACGGCCTCTTCGTCGCCATCTCGATGACCTCGGGCGGCGGCGCCTGGGACAATGCCAAGAAGAGCTTCGAGGACGGTTTTGTTGACAAGGACGGCGTGCGTCACATGAAGGGATCGGAGGCGCACAAGGCCTCCGTCACCGGCGATACCGTCGGCGATCCCTACAAGGATACCGCAGGCCCCGCCGTCAATCCGGCGATCAAGATCACTAACATCGTCGCGCTGCTGCTGCTCGCCGTTCTCGCCGGCTGACGCACGTCGCAAAGGCGCCGCGGTCAGCCGCGGCGCCGAAGCACGCTCATTGAAAAACCCGCCGGATCGCTCCGGCGGGTTTTCGTTGAAGGCATGTTCGATCAGCGCAGGCTGCTCGGATTTTGCGGCGTGCCGCCGGCGCCGCCGCCGAACAGGCTGCGGGCCGCACTTGCTGCGCTGCCGCCGGAGAGCATCTGCTGCAGGAAGGTGAGTTCTTTGCCGCCGGTCGGCGTGACACGCCCGATCGTATCGAAGACCTTGCCGTCCTGCAGCGTGTAGTTGGCGCGGCGGTTGACGACGCCCTCCTTGTCGAAATAGATGGCCAGAACGGTCTGATCGACGACCTTCAGCTTCTGGAAGGCGACGGCGCGCGTGCGCCGCTGCGAGATATAATAGAAGACCTCGCCGTCAAAGGTCGCCGTCGTCGACGGCGTGCCGAGCGATAGCAGTACCTGTTCCCGGCTGGACCCTTCCGGAACGAGATCGAGTGACTGCTGATCGACGACATAGCCGCCGTTGAGGACGGTGCCTGTCTGGCAGCCTGAAAGAGCTGATGTGGAGGCGATTATGAAGGCAATGGCCGCGCTGCTGAAGAATTTCATGTCAGACTTGAAATACCGTTTCTTCAACGACATCTACTCCCTTGAGTGTCGATAGCAGCCATTTTGGGCCTTGTACGCTTTCCTCCTGCAAAACCATTGTGGCCATTCCGGGTCGAGTTTCCCGAATTTGCTTCGCTGGCGTCTCGAAGGGGTCGTCCCGAAGCTGGCCACGATCGGCATTGCAATTCGCGCCTGCTTCGGTAAACCAGCTTTCGAAATCATGCAACAAGGCCGGACGCCAGCCGGCGTGAAGAATGAGGCATTTCCGGAAAAAACAATGATCCTCGGGCTCTTCCGTAAGAAAAACAACAATCAGGCGATCGTCGACCGGCAGTATGCGGCGCTGACGGCGGCTGCGCGCATGCCCGATCTCTATGAGCGGCTCAATGTACCGGATACGGTCATGGGCCGTTTCGAAATGCTGTCGATCGTCATGATTCTGTTTTTTCGGCGCACGCGCGCCTCGGCTGTCAGCGGCCAGGAGATAGCTCAGGAGATCGTCGACGCCTTCTTCCAGGACATCGACTATTCGATTCGCGAACTCGGCATCGGCGACAATAGCGTGCCGAAACGGATGAAGAAGCTCGCCGGCATGTTCTATGGCCGGCTCGAAACCTATTCCAAGGCGATGGATGCCGGCGATCCCGAAGCGCTCGCTCTTGCTCTCCAGCGCAATATCTACCCCGAAAGCCAGGCGCCGGCGGATATGTCCGGCCTTGCCGCTTGGATGGTGGCCGCGGAAGCTCATCTGTCCGCCGTTCCGGAAGCGGTGATTGCCAGCGGTTCGGCAACGCTGCCGCCAGTTGCATGAAGGAGGAAACGATGAAAGATAATCTGGACGATGTTCCCTTCTCCTATCGCGTGAAGGTCGGCCATATCTCCGCCAACCCCGTCGAAGTCCATATCGAGGCCGACCCCAGCGAGTTGAAGGCACTTGCCGAGGCCTGGAGCGTGGTCTCCGTCGACGATCTCAGCGCCGATCTGCAGATCGCCCGCTGGAAGCGCGACGGCGTGCGCGTCAAAGGCCGTGTGCAGGCGAAGATCGTCCAGTCCTGCGTCGTGACGCTGGAGCCGGTCCAATCGTTGATCGACGAGAGCTTCGAGCAGATCTTCGTGCCTGAGGGTTCCAAGCTTGCCCGCCAGCCCGGTAATGACGCCGGCGAAATGCTGCTCGACCCAGACGGTCCTGATCTGCCAGAGACCTTTGTTGGCGATACGATCGACGCCGGCGAGGTGGTCGCGGAATTCGCCGCCCTTGCGATCGATCCCTATCCGCGCAAGGAAGGCGTCGAGTTCCAAGCTCATATCGAGGACAGCGGCGAAAACGATAAAAAGCCTTCCGCTTTCGCGGTCCTGAAGGACTGGAAAAAGGACTGAAGCCTCTCTGGCATTTGACACAATTCAGTTGTATGCGACGCCAAAACCGGTATTTTGGCCGAAATTTCGCCCCTCGGCGAAAAGAAGGATCAGGGACGCGTGATCAGAATATCTCTCGACCTCATGGGTGGCGACTTTGGTCCCCAGGTTGTCATCCCCGGCGCCGCCAAGGCGCTGGACCGGCATCCGGATATTTCCTTCGTTTTCTACGGTCTTAAGGAACAATGCGATCCCATTCTCGCCAAGTTCCCGAAACTCAAGGAAAAATCGGTCTTCCATGATTGCGAGCTTGCTGTCAGCATGGAAGAGAAGCCAAGCCAGGCGCTGCGCCGCGGCCGCTATGTCTCCACCATGTGGCGTTCGATCGAGGCGGTGAAGGCGGGTGATGCCGATGTCGCGGTCTCGGCCGGCAATACCGGCGCACTGATGGCGATGGCGAAATTCTGTCTTCGCACGATGGCCAATATCGAGCGCCCGGCGATCGCGGCTATCTGGCCGACACTGAAGGGCGAAAGCATCGTGCTCGATGTCGGTGCGACGATCGGCGCCGATGCACAGCAACTGATGGATTTCGCCTTGATGGGCGGTGCCATGGCGCGCGCGCTTTTCGAGATCGAGCGCCCGACAATCGGTCTTCTGAACGTCGGAGTCGAAGAGGTTAAAGGCCAGGAAGAGGTCAAGGAGGCCGGCCGGCTGTTGCGCGAGGCGAATATCGATTCTCTCGAATATTCCGGCTTCGTCGAGGGCAACGATCTTGGCAAGGGCACGGTCGACGTCGTCGTGACCGAAGGCTTCTCCGGCAATATCGCACTTAAGACCGCCGAAGGCACCGCCAAGCAGATCGCCGAATATCTGCGTGCCGCAATGTCGCGCACGCTGCTCGCCCGCATCGGCTACGTCTTCGCCAAAAGCGCCTTCGATATGCTTCGAGAGAAGCTCGATCCGAGCAAGGTCAATGGCGGCGTGTTCCTGGGCCTGAACGGCATTGTCATCAAGAGCCATGGCGGCGCGAATGCCGAAGGCATCGCCGCTGCCATCGAGGTCGGCTACGACATGGCCAAGAACGGCCTCAATCAGAAAATAGAAAACGATCTTAAGAAATATCATGCCAAGCGCTTGCCCCCGATGGGCCCGGAAGCGGCATGAGCGATGAGGTTCAATCGAATATGATCCGTTCAGTGGTTCGCGGGTTCGGAGCCGCACTTCCGAAGCGCGTTATGACCAATCGTGACATGGAGGCCATCGTCGATACGTCGGACGAATGGATCGTCCAGCGCACCGGCATCCGCCAGCGTTACGTGGCCGGCGACGACGAGACGACGGCCTCGCTCGGCGAGGCGGCCGCGCGTGCGGCGCTAGCCAATGGCGGCCTGACGCCCGCCGATATCGATCTTATCATCTGCGCCACCTCGACGCCTGACAACACCTTTCCTGCAACATCGGTCAATATCCAGAACCGTCTCGGCATGAGCCACGGCTTCGCCTTCGATGTCCAGGCAGTCTGCACCGGCTTCGTCTATGCGGTGACGACCGCCGATGCCTATATTCGCGGCGGGCTGGCAAAGCGAGTTCTCGTCATCGGCGCCGAAACTTTTTCGCGCATTCTCGATTGGAACGACCGCACCACCTGCGTGCTGTTCGGCGATGGCGCCGGCGCGATCGTGCTTGAGGCGGCCGAAGGTGAGGGGACGTCTGCCGACCGCGGCGTGCTGACCGCGCATCTGCGCTCCGACGGTTCGCACAAGGACAAGCTTTATGTCGATGGCGGGCCGTCGACGACGGGCAGCGTCGGCAAGCTGCGCATGGAAGGCCGCGAAGTCTTCAAATATGCCGTCGGCATGATCACCGATGTCATCCAAGCCGCCTTCGATTCGACCGGGACCACCGCCGAAGACCTCGATTGGCTGGTGCCGCACCAGGCCAACCGACGCATTATCGACGGTTCGGCGAAGAAGTTGAACATCGATGCGGACAAGGTCGTCGTCACCGTCGACCTGCACGGCAATACATCGGCCGCGTCGATCCCGCTCGCGCTTGCGACCGCTGCCGGCGACGGCCGCATCAAGAAGGGCGACCTCGTGATGCTCGAAGCAATGGGCGGCGGCTTCACCTGGGGCGCCGTTCTCCTGCGCTGGTAAGCACGAATCCTAAAAAACTGGCGGCGAACAAGAGCTTGACCGTGAGGCGCAAGACAAATACTCTTCGTTCGCTTTCAAAAAATATTTTGTAATGGGCGGGGAAACCATGACCGGAAAGACAGTGACGCGAGCAGACCTGGCGGAATCCGTTTTCCGGAAGGTTGGTCTTTCCCGGACAGAATCTGCCGAACTGGTGGAAACCGTCATCGACGAAATCTGCAACGCCATTGTGCGTGGTGAAACCGTCAAGCTTTCCTCCTTCGCCACCTTTCAGGTGCGCGACAAGAACGAGCGGATCGGCCGCAATCCGAAGACTGGCGAGGAGGTTCCGATCTCTCCCCGCCGGGTGATGACCTTCAAGGCGTCGAACGTGCTGAAGACGCGCATCCTCAAGGCCCATGTCGCCCGCAAGGTCAAGCTGAAGCCGCAGAATCCGGCTCCCTGATATCGAGCTTCCTCCCCTCGGAATGGCGTTTTTTTCTGGCGCAAGTCCATCCCCTGTGCGCAACGTCGAGACATGACTTGAATTGTCCGCGCCAAACCTTTGAAATATGGTGAGTCGCCGTTGGATCGAGCCTGCGAGGTTGCGTAGCAGTATGACGTTGGACAAGAGCCCCGATGCCTTTCGCACCATCAGCGAAGTCGCAGACGATCTTGATCTGCCGCAGCATGTGCTGCGCTTTTGGGAGACACGGTTTCCCCAGATAAAGCCGATGAAGCGCGGCGGCGGCCGTCGTTACTATCGGCCCGAGGACGTCGACCTCCTCAAGGGCATCCGGCATCTGCTCTATGATCACGGCTATACGATCAAGGGCGTGCAGAAGCTTCTGAAGACCAACGGCAACAAGTTCGTCATCTCGGTCGGCCACGGCGATCTCGCCAGCGTCGAGGCGCTCGCCTCGGGTGCACAGGAGATGGGCGCAGGGGAGCCGCGTGTCGCCATGGCCGAGGAAGACCAGATCGTCGGCCGCGCCAAGCCGCCGATCACCCGCCGGTTCTTCAATTTCGTTGCCGGAGACGATGAGCAACCGGAAGTTTCGATCGGCAAATCGAGCGTCGGCAAGGAAGACAGGGCACTGCTTCAGGAGGCGCTCTACGACCTCCTGGAATGCAAGCGTCTGCTCGACCAGGTGCGCTGATTGTCGAGAGCCTTTCCGGGTTAGCTTGAAGCATTCTGTTGGCTCAAAACGGAGTCCATCGACCGGCCGGCGCGCGCCGTAGCCAAGCTCTACGGCCAAGCCGGCCGGTCGATCAGCCGGCCCGTTTCAGCCAACCCTCCCGCAGATTTGCCTCGCAAATCTGCGAGACTTTAGATTCAGCCGGACGCACTTGTCGCTTCGCCACGGCGAAGCGGTGCGTCCGGTGGGGCCGGCATCTCTGGCCAGGATCAAGGGCGATCGGCTCGGACGTACCAAGAGGTATGCCCGTCGCCAATCGCCTTTGCCCTGACGAAAACCTGCTCCGGCAGAATGCTTCAAGCTAACCCGGAAAGGCTCTAGCTTTCGGAAAGCTGCTTCATCGCCAGTTCGAGTTCGCTGAGCTGGAACGGCTTTCGCAGCACTGGGAGTGTGCTGGGTGCGCTGCCTTCTGGAGCGCTGCCATACCCAGTCGCATAGAGATAGGGCTTACCGCGTTCGTCGAGCAGCTTCGCGACCGGCAGTGAACTCTTGCCGGCGAGGGAGACGTCTAAGATTGCGGCGTCGAACTCCGCGTCCCTCGCGGTTACGAGCGCCCGTTCCAGATCTGGCGCGCTCGCGCAAACCCGATAGCCGAGATCGCTGAGCATGTCCTCGAGCAACATGGCAATCAGTGCATCGTCCTCGACGATGAATATGTCTTTCATGATCCCGTCCACCCATTCCCCCTGCCGGGCACGAAGATTTATGTGGACCGCTTGCGCAGCTCGTCAAGATGCCACGCGCAGCGGTGGTAAACTTGTCGCACAAAACAGTGCAGCCGTTTTGCAACGGCGATATGTGTAAACATAAAAGCTTAAGGCGCGGCAAGCGAATCTGAAAGATCGCGCCGCCCTTTGGAAACAGCATATTGCCCGGCGAAATTCGATGTGCAAAAGCTAGAATGCCGTTTCTGTGACGGCCGAGAAGGGGTGTGGAATGGATTTGCTGAGTGCCACCGATTGGCTGCGTCACAGGCCAGGCTATACCTATCCGCTTGCCGTTGCCTTGGTTGGCCTGACCTTTCTTCTAAGAGTTGCCGCTGGCGACGATCTCTCCGGGTTTCCCTTCCTGAGCTTCCTTCCGGCGGTTTTGCTCGCAAGCTTCGTGGGCGGCGCCGGGCCGGGCCTGCTGGCGGCCATGCTCGCCGGTGCCCTCGTCCAGCAATTTTTCGTCGAGCCGCACGATGCTTTCTGGCCGGTGAGCGCCGTCCAGTGGATAGGGCTTGCGACTTTTCTTATCAATGCCGTCATCATTGTCAGCCTGATGGAGATGATTATTGTCGCTCATGGCAGACAAAGCCGCCTCCGCAGCGAACTCAACAGCTTCAATGCGCGCCTTGAAGAGACGGTGGCCCAGCGCACTGCCGAACTCCGGCATGAGATGGAAGAGAACGCCGCCGCCCAGGCACAGGTGCGCCAGCTGCAGAAGATGGAGACGATCGGTCAGCTCACGGGGGGCGTCGCCCATGATTTCAACAACATGCTGGCGATCATCATCGGCAATCTCGATCTCGCCCAGCGGCGGATGACCGGACACGAGGATCCGCGCCTGCTGAACTCCCTTCAGAATGCCAGGGATGGAGCCCAGCGGGCCGCGGTATTGACCGCGCGCCTTCTCGCCTTCTCACGCCAGCAACCGCTGGCCCCGGAGGTGATCGACGTCAACAAGCTTGTCGGCGGCATGTCGGAATTGCTGCGGCGCACGCTCGGCGAACATATCCGGATCGAGACGGTGCTTGCCGGCGGCCTTTGGCCGACTTTCGCCGATCTGAGCCAGCTCGAAAACGCCATGCTCAACCTTGCCGTCAATGCGCGAGACGCCATGCCCGGCGGTGGCCATCTGACGGTCGAGACCGCCAATACCGAACTTGACGAGCGATATTCGCGTATGCATTCGGAGGTCGAGGCGGGCCAATATGTGATGATCAGCATGACCGACACCGGCACCGGCATGTCGCCCGAGGTGATCGACCGCGCCTTCGACCCGTTCTACACCACCAAAGGACCCGGCAAGGGAACTGGTCTCGGGCTTAGCCAAGTCTACGGCTACATCAAGCAGAGCGGCGGCCACATCAAGATCTATTCGGAGATTGACCGGGGAACGACGGTGAAGATCTATCTGCCGCGTCATGTCGGCAAGGCGGATGCCCGCCTCGCCGCCGCCGGCGCCCAGCCGATCCCTCAAGGAAGCGTCAACGATACTATACTGGTGGTGGAGGACGATGAACATGTCCGCACCATGACCGCCGAAAGTCTGCACGAACTCGGCTACACCGTGCTGCAGGCGGCAAGCGGTGTGGAGGCACTTCTTCTTCTGGAGGGGAACCCCGAGGTCGATCTGATCTTCACCGATATCGTTATGCCGCAGATGAGCGGACGTCAGCTTGCTGATGCCGTTCAGGAAAAATGGCCGGGGATCCGGATTCTTTACACCACCGGCTACACTCGCAACGCCATCGTCCACAATGGCGTGCTCGACCACGGCGTCTCGCTGCTCGCCAAGCCTTTCAGCCTCGAGCAACTCGCCCATAAGATCCGCGAACTCCTGAATGTGCCGGTCAGCGCGGGAGGCGAGGGGACGGGAAGTCGCGCATGACGCGCTCCAGCCCCCCACATCCGTTATTCGAGAACTTGGATCACGCGGTGTGTCTTCGGCTCGACGATCACGCGCCGCTCGTTGACGACGGTGTAGGCATAGCCGTCGACATTGGGCACGGTATGGACTTCAATGGTATCCGGCAGCGTCGCGCCGACAGTGATCTCGCCGTCATAGACGACCGATGGCGTGTTTTGCTCCATGACATAGGTGCGCACCTCGCCGGGTAGGACGACGGAGCCGGTTGGTGCGGGGTCGGTGACGACGACGGTGCTCTGGGCGAAGGCGGCCGAGCTGATGGTCAGCACGGCGGCCGTAGCGAGCATGATCTTGCGCATGGGATGTTCTCCTTTTTGAAGTCGGACAACAACGCAACGCCGGCCGTAGGGCATAGTTCCGCCACCGGCTTGCCATCGTGGCCGCGGCGGGGTGCCAATTGTTTGTTGCTAAACTAATATATGCACCATACGGTTGAGCCGTCCGAATCAGGTTCAGCGAGTCGTCCGATGGCATCAGGTTCGGGCTTTTTACCCTTCGTTAACCATGTCGGCGATTTATGTCAGGTGAACGGCCGGACGGCTGTTGATTCGAAGGTCCGTCGCGTTTCGGTCTGCGAATGGATATCTGGAAAGACGATTACGGCGGCTCGAGACATGCGCTTGGGGAAGACGATATCGCTGGTAGCCGTGGCGGGCGTGATGGCCGGCTGCACGTCGACAGGCGGTGTGCGCCATCCTTCGGGGCCGGAGACGGTGGCGCCTGAGAAAGCGCTGGTTCTGCCGCCGCCGGGCGGCCCTTCGATCGTCAGCGTCGTCGAGCGCAAGCGCGGCAATGGCGTCGAACAGACCATATCGCTGTTTACCTCATCTTCCGTACCCGGCCAGAATTTTCTGAAGGCCCAGTTTTTCGGCGCTTCCGGGGCCAATCCCGGAATAGGTGATGCCAACTTCAGCATGATCAACGAGAGCGGCATTGCTCGCGAGGTGGCCCGTTCGGTCCCCGGCGTGCCGATGGCGACATCGGCGACTTTCCTGCAGAACGCCTATGGTCCCTTCGGCTATGCCTCTGGCCGCAGCCGCGCCGGCGATGCCTGCATCTATGCCTGGCAGCAGATCCGCTCGAGCGCGGCAGCCAATACCCAGGCACGCAATTTCGGCATGATCCAGCTGCGCCTGCGCCTCTGTGACGCCCGCGCAACCGAGCGCCAGCTGCTCGGCATGGTCTACGGCTATACCATCACCGGCACCTTCGACGGTCCTACCTGGAACCCGTATGGTAGCCCGCCGCCTGCCAGCGCGTCGCTCGGTCGTACCGGTGAACCGATCTATCCCGATGAGGGCGGATATCGCCCAAGCCCGATGCCGATCGGTTATGAGCCGGCGCCCGTCGTAATCCGTTCGCGGGGGACGGCCCCGGTTCGCAGCGACCCGGGTCCGAAACCGGCGCAAGGCACTGCACCCTTGCCGGCGCCCATCGGTCCGCGGGTGCCGCTGCCGAGCGAGGTGCCACAGACGAGTGCAGCGCCGGAGGCAGCAGCCGCCTCGCTCAAACAATCAGCAAGGGCGATCGGCGTCACCGTGCCGTCGCCGGACTGCATAGGCGACGCGGCGGCCGTCTGCCGGAGATAATGAACATGCCCCCCGGGGAACGGACGGGGCCCCGGCGAGCGATTTCGAAGGAAGGTCGATGCGCAAAGCCCGCAGTGTCATCATCTGGGCCGTGGTTACGCTCTGCATGATCGTGCTGATCACCTTGCCGGTTAATCTGCAGACTCAGCTCATCACCAGTATCACCGTCGTCACTGTGATGGCGCTGATCAAGATACTGAAAGGCGAGGGGACGTGGCGCCTGGTCGCGCTGGCCTTCGGCACGTCGATCGTGCTGCGCTACGTCTACTGGCGCACCACCAACACGCTGCCGCCCTTGAATCAGCCGGAGAATTTCATTCCGGGCCTGCTGCTCTATCTTGCAGAAATGTACAGTGTCGCGATGCTGGCGCTCAGCCTTTTTATCGTCGCCACTCCGCTTCCGCCGCGCCGGTCGCGTGCCGCCAATCCGGGGCGTTTGCCCCATGTCGACGTCTTCGTGCCCACTTATAACGAGGATGCCGGCCTCCTGGGAAACACGCTGGCTGCCGCCAAGGCCATGGACTATCCCGCCGACAAGCTGCATGTCTGGCTGCTCGACGATGGCGGCACATTGCAGAAGCGCAATTCCGGCAAGTTGCTCGAGGCCCAGGCGGCGGCAGCCCGACATGTCGAGCTGAAGCAACTCTGCCAAGATCTTGACGTTACCTATCTCACGCGCGACCGCAATGAGCACGCGAAGGCCGGCAATCTCAACAACGGCATGAAACATTCGACCGGCGAGCTCATCGCCGTCTTCGATGCGGACCACGCCCCGGCGCGCGATTTCCTGATCGAAACCGTCGGCTATTTCGAAGACGACCCGAAGCTATTTCTCGTCCAGACCCCGCACTTCTTCATCAATCCCGATCCTCTGGAGCGCAACCTGCGCACTTTCGAAAAGATGCCGAGCGAGAATGAGATGTTCTACGGCATCATCCAGCGCGGCCTCGACAAATGGAACGCCGCCTTCTTCTGCGGCTCGGCCGCGGTTTTGAGCCGCAAGGCGCTCGAATCCCAGAACGGCTTTTCCGGTATCAGCATCACCGAGGATTGCGAGACGGCGCTGGCGCTCCATGGCAGCGGCTGGAACAGCATTTATGTCGACAAGCCGCTGATCGCCGGGCTGCAGCCGGCCACCTTCGCGAGCTTCATCGGCCAGCGCAGCCGCTGGGCGCAGGGCATGATGCAGATCCTGCGCTTCCGCTTCCCGCTTCTGAAGCGCGGCCTGTCGATCCCGCAGCGCCTGTGCTACATGTCATCCACGCTTTTCTGGCTCTTCCCATTCCCGCGCACGATCTTCCTGTTCGCGCCGCTCTTCTACTTGTTCTTCGACCTGGAAATCTTCACGGCGTCTGGCGGCGAGTTCCTTGCATATACCCTTGCCTACATGCTCGTGAACCTGATGATGCAGAATTATCTCTACGGGTCGTTCCGCTGGCCCTGGATTTCCGAGCTTTACGAATATGTGCAGACGGTGCACCTGCTGCCGGCCGTCGTTTCAGTCATGCTCAATCCGAGAAAGCCCACCTTCAAGGTCACCGCCAAGGATGAATCCATCGCCGTCAGCCGCCTCTCGGAGATCAGCCGTCCGTTCTTCGTGATCTTTGCGGTGCAGATCATTGCGCTCGTCATAACCATCTACAGGATCTATGCCGAACCCTATAAGGCCGACGTGACCCTCGTCGTCGGCGGCTGGAATGTCATCAATCTGATCATGGCCGGCTGCGCGCTCGGCGTCGTGTCGGAACGCGGCGAACGTGCCTTGTCCCGCCGCGTCCGCGTCAACAGGCGCTGCGAGTTCTATGCCAACGGCAAGTGGTATGCGGCCTCGATCGAGGATGTCTCTGTTCACGGTGCAAGGCTGCATATCTTCAACAAGCATCTCGATGAACTGATCGTCGGCACCCCCGGCGAGATGCGCTTCCGGCCCTATAGCGGCGCTGATCTTGAAACCCTGCCGCTCATCGTCCGCAACATCGAGCCATCAGGCGATATCAGCAATGTCGGCTGCCAATATGTGCCGAAGAGCGCGCTCGATCATCGTCTGATAGCCGATCTGATGTTTGCCAATTCCGATCAATGGACCCAGTTTCAGGAATCACGCCGCCGCAATCCCGGCCTGATCCGCGGCACTATCTGGTTCCTCGGCCTGTCGCTCTATCAGACCAGCCGAGGCCTCGTTTACTTCTTCCGCAGCATGCGGCCGGAGCGGGAGGCGCAGCAGCAGGCGGCAAAGGTCAATGCCGGATGAGAAAGATCGTCGCCGCCTCGCTTCTCCTTTTGCATGCCTCCGCCGCAGCCCAGGCGCAGACCGCGCCGTTCGACATGTCGGGCGAGCGGCCACAAGGCGCGTCCACGACCCCGAGACTGACGCCGCCGGCTCCGCCCGCAGCGACGCCGCCTGTACCCGTCACGCCGCCCATTTCCGTAACGCCAGCGCCGGCCAGGCCGCCTGCGCCCGTTGCTGCGCCGATCACTGTCCTGCCGCAGCCGGCGGCGCAGGCATCTCAGCCTGGCGCGGCGGCAAATGCCGCTTCGCAGCCGCGCCCGCGCGATATCAGGCGTTATCTCGTGCCCTTTTCTAAATTCAGCCTCGGCGGCGAATATGATCGCCGGTCATGGTCTGTCTACCTGACGCCGGAGCAGGCCGCCGCCAAGGCAAGTTTCACCTTCGCCTATCAGAATTCGATCGTCGTCGCGCCCGAGGCCTCCGCACTGACCGTCTATCTCAACAATCGTCCGATCGGCCAGCAGCGGGTCGGCTCGGCAGACGGCTCTTCCGCCGTCACTTTCGAAGTTCCCTCCGGCCTGCTGCAGCCGGGCGCCAATCTTGTCACCTTCCAGGCGGAGCAACGCCATCGGACCGATTGCAGCATCCAGTCCACCTATGAATTATGGTCGAATATCGATCCGGCCGGAACCTATCTGAGCTTTGCCGGCGGGAATGCCGCGGAGCTTTCGAGTGCGGACGCGATCCGCGCCATAGGCGTCGACGGCGCCGGAAGGACGGAGTTCGACATCGTCGTCCCGGCGCTGGAGCAGCCGGGGACGACCAAACCACTGTTGCGGTTGGCACAGGGTCTGTCGGTGCTGAGCAGCATGCCGAACCAGATAGTTGCCTTCAGCACCGCGTCGCTTCCGGCCGCCGGTCCCGGCAAGCTCGGGGTACTTGTCGGCACCGCCGCGGAACTGCGGCCGCTCTTTCCCAGGCTGCCGCCCGGCGCCGAAAGTGCGCCGCTCGCCGCTTTCGTGACCGATCCGCGCAGCGGCTCGCCGGTACTTCTGATCAGCGGCCCCTCCTGGCAGGCGGTCTCGTCGGCGATCGATACGATCGTTTCGCCAACGGACAGATCCGCCGGCGTCCGCCGCGATGCGCTGACCACAGAGCGCTGGAGCGCGCCGAACGCGCCGCTGGTCTTTTCCGATACCAGGATAGCTCTGTCTCAGCTTGGCGTAAAAACCACCGAATTCTCTGGCCGCAGGTTCCGTACCAGCTTCAATATCGCCGTGCCGGCCGATTTTTATGCCAATGGCTATGGCGAGGCGAAGGTGCTGCTCGATGCCGCCTATACCGACAACGTGTTGCCCGGCAGCCACATCGATATCTACGTCAACGATAATATCGCCTCCACCGTGCCGCTTACCACGACCACCGGCGGCATTCTCCGTCATCTGCCGATCCGCGTGACGATGCGCCATTTCAAGCCCGGTCTCAATACGATTGCGATCGAGACCATCCTGATGACGAAAGACGATGCCGCTTGCGCTCCGGGTGCTACGGCCACTGCCAATCCCCGTTTTGCCCTGTTCGATACTTCCGAAGTGCACATTCCGGATTTTGCCCGCGTCGGGCAGCGTCCGAACCTGGCGGCAATGTCAGGCACGGCCTATCCCTATGGCCGAGCGGCGGAGCCGACGCCGCTGTTCATCGATCGCGTCGATGCCGATACGCTTTCGGCGGCCGCGACGTTGCTCGGTCAGATGGCGGTAATGGCCGGCCATCCAATCGCCGTCGAGACTGTCGCTTCGCCGAACACGATCGGTGATCGGGACACCATCTTTATCGGGTCAATTTCGCAGATGCCGGCAACGGCGCTGACGCAGGCCAATATCTCCACGGCGAGCCAAGCCTCATGGCGTCCGGTGGCCGACCCGCAGCCAGGCGCTGTTGATACCGACACGGCCTTTGAGGAGTGGAATTCAAAGGTGAGCGGCGGCATCCTGCGCAGCCGCATCACGGCCCTCCGCGAATGGCTTGGGCGCAGTTTCGACATCACCCGCAGCTCGCTGCAATTCATCCCGGGCGCCGAGAAGGTTTTCACTCCGTCCAACGCCGACACCCTCATGGTTGCGCAAGGCTCCAGCCCCTTGGGAGGGGGCTCGTGGACCGTGGTGGCGGCACCCTCGGCGAAGGACTTGCGCGAAGGGCTCGAGGTGCTGACCGGTCAGCTGAACTGGTCGCAGATGTCCGGTCACATCACCACCTATTCGAACAAGACGGGCAAGATCGAGACAGTGCCAGTCACTCGTTTCGATTTCGTCCCGTCCACGCCGTGGTCGATTTCCAACTACCGCTTGATCGCGGCCAACTGGCTGTCGACGAATATCCTATCCTATGCCTCGCTGCTCGTCGTCTTCCTGCTGCTGATCGGCGTCGCCACGTCCAAGATGCTCAAAACACTGGGCCGGTCGGAATGAGGGGGCTGCGCACGTTCTTCTTTGCGGCAGCCGTGACGTTCGCCCCCGCAAGCCCACCCGCCGCTGCACAGCAGGCGATGATCAATGCCGATGCGTGGTCCGCCTACAAGGCGAAGTTTCTCGATGCGAGCGGCCGGATCATCGACAACGGCAACGGCAATATCAGCCATAGCGAAGGGCAGGGCTATGGAATGCTGCTCGCCTATCTCTCGGCGAGCCCCGCGGATTTTGAGCAGATCTGGTACTTTACCCGTACCGAACTGCTGTTGCGCGACGATGGCCTGGCTGTCTGGAAATGGAATCCCAATGTCCGGCCGCACGTGACCGATACCAATAATGCCACGGACGGGGACATACTGATCGCCTATGCCCTGGCGCTTGCCGGCACCGCATGGAAGCGCAACGATTATATCCTGGCTGCCTCCCGCATGGCGCAGTCGCTACTTGCGGAAACCGTCGTACGCTCGGCGGGCCGAACGCTGCTGATGCCGGGCAACGAAGGTTTCGGCGCCGCCGATCGTGACGACGGCCCTGTCGTCAATCCTTCCTACTGGATTTACGAGGCAATGCCTGTCATGGCGGCGCTTGCTCCCTCCGGCGCCTGGAAGGAGCTGTCCGACGATGGCGTGGCGTTGTTGAAGACGATGCAGTTCGGCCCGCGCAAGCTTCCCGCCGAATGGGTCAGCCTCAGCGGCCCCCCGCGGCCGGCAAAAGGTTTCGATGCGGAATTTGCCTATAATGCCCTTCGCATCCCACTCTATCTCGCTCGCGGCGGCATCATCGACAAGCCGCTGTTGAACCGTCTGCGAGCGGGGATGTCGCAGGATGGCATTCCGGCCACGATCGATCTCGCCACGGGCCGGCCGAAGACGGTGTTGCCGGATCCTGGTTATAGAATTGTTAACGATGTTGTGGCCTGTGTAGTCGACGGGACCAAACTGCCTGTTTCGGCTCTGCAATTTGCGCCAACACTCTATTATCCGTCCACGCTTCAGCTGTTGGGGCTGGCCTATATTGGGGAGAAGCATCCGGAGTGTCTGTGAAGTCTTCTCTCATGGCGATTTCAGCAGCAGTCGTGGTGGCGACTCTCGTCACGGGGCTGAAGGATCGTCGCGCTCTACAGGAAAAGTTCGGTCTTGGTTCTGGAGCCAACCCGGCGCCGGAGCTGCTGATGATGGGCCGCATCAAGCCGGCCGATGCTCCCGCAGGCAGTTCCGAATTCAACGCCGAGACAGTCGCCGACAAGATCGAAGCGATTACCTCTGCGCCGGCATCGACACCGGACACGCGCGAGCCGGACACCGCTGCTGAGCAGCCGGCAGCGCCGCAATCTGACATGGCTCAGACGGATGCACCGCCAGACCAGGTCTCGCCGCCGATGGTTTCGGAACCGCCGGCGCCTCAGCAGGCCGGCGGGCCGCCGCCTGCCATCGATGAAAGCGCGCTTCGCTATTTTGCCAGCCGCGGCGACAAGGTGCGCCTGCAAGCTGAAATCTCCCGCCTGCAGGCGCTCTATCCGAACTGGGTTCCGCCTGCCGATCCGCTCGCCGTGCCGCAGAATGGCGACAAGCAGCTCGAGGCCATGTGGAGGCTTTATTCCGATGGCCGCTATGCGGAGCTGCGCAAAGCGATCGCCGATCGCCAGGCAACCAATGTCGGGTGGCAGCCACCGGCCGATCTCATCGATCGGATTGGTGTGGCGGAGGCCCGCTCCCGCCTCATCAACGCTTCGGACCTCAAGCAATATGCGACCGTGGTCGATATCGCCGCCGCGACGCCGAGCCTGCTCACCTGCGGCGAGATTGACGTGCTCTGGCGTGTCGCCGAAGCCTTCATTCGCACGGAAAGGGCACAGCGCGGCCAGGATGCCTATACCTATATCCTGAAAAACTGCACCGACCCCGCCGAACGGCAGGCGACGGTCGAAAAAGCCTCGACACTGCTCGACTACCAGCCGATGCAGGTGCTGCTTGCGATGGAGAAGCCCGCCATCGACGGCAGTAGGGAGTTCGACGCGATCCGCGACAACCTTGCGCGACGCTTCGTCGCCGAAAGCAATGATGATCCGAAGCTCACCATCGCGCCGGATTACATCGCTCGCCTGGAAAGGCTCGCCGCGAACCAGGGGCTCGCCTCTGATGCGCTGCTGCTCGGCTGGCACCAGCTGCGCCGCAACAATCCTCCCGATGCTGAAAAGTGGTTTCGCGCCGCTCGAGCCAAGGAGGATACGGCGGCTGCCTCGCAGGGGCTTGCGCTGGCGCTGATCGCCCGCAAGGCGCCTCAGGAAGCCGAGGACGTAATGTTCCGCTGGCGCGCCGATTCCGATGATTCGACCGCAACCTATCTTGCCGCCACCGCCAATCTGATGGCGCTGCAGCCGCCAGCCGACCTGACCGAGGATGTGCTTCATCGGATCGCGGCCGAGGTCATCGCCCGGAAACATGTGCCCACGGCGCAGCAATTCGGATGGTATGCCCGCTCCCTCAACCAGTTCCAGACCGCAGCGCGCTGGTTCGAAGCCGCGCTGGCCTGGAAACCTGACGACGAACCATCCGCTTATGGCCTTGCCGTCACCCGCGAGCAGCTGAACGACCGCAAGGGCGTTCTCGAACTCCAGCGCGCCTGGGCCGGCCGGTCCGCGCGAATCGCCAATCTCAGGGACACTTCCTTGCCGGTTTCGAATGCCGGTACGCCCGCAAAGCAGCCGCTTGCGCTGCAGCAGCCGGTACAGCCGGAAGAGCCGCCGCAGCATCCGACCGCCCGCACGGAGCCGCCTCCGGCCGACCCGCGAGCTGGGCGGCAGCCGGAGCCGGAAGTCGCCGTCCGCGCCGCACGACCGCCGATGCAGGCGGTGACTGTCGAGCGCGGCCCGCGCCAGGCGCGTGGCTGCTCGACGACCATCGACGCGGGACGACTCGGGCCGGGCGAGGCGCTGTCGCGCGGCTGGTGCCTCATGGATATCAACCGGCCGATGGAGGCGGTCTCTGCCTTTGAGACGGCATTGCAGAGCCCGGCCCGCAAGATCCGGGAAGACGCAGCCTACGGTCAGAGCCTTGCCTATCTGCGCGCTGGCCTTTCCAGCAATGCCGCCGTTGCGGCAACCAAGGCGCCGCAGAGCCGCCAGCGTGCTGCCGAACTGCAGGTGGCGATCCTCGGCGATCGTGCCTTATCGGCCTTCGACGCTGGACGTTACCGCGAAACCCTCATCTATCTCGATCAGCGCGCCCAGCTACAGCAGGAGCGGATCGATCTGATGGTTCTGCGCGGCTACTGCTACCTCAATCTGAAAATGTACGACGACGCTATGCGGATCTTCGAAGCCGCCGCTGCTACCGGCAATCGCGACGCCGCACGCGGTCTGGCCGATGTTCGCAACGTCATACATCCGGAGGTCAACAACTGACGTTGACGCCGTGGCCGCTCTCGGTTACTCGCCTGTCGAAGGGGCCGCCCGCTGCCTCGTGCTCGCAAGGAAACAGCCGTGCCCGCTCGCCATGACATCCTCGACAGATCCTATGATGCTTTCCTCTTCGACATGGATGGAACGCTGCTGAACTCCATTGCCGTCGTCGAGCGCGTCTGGAGCGAATGGGCAAGACGTCATGACTTCGAGCCGGAGGTTTTCCTGAAAACGATCCACGGCATCCGTGCCTCCGACGTGATCCGCGGCCTCGGTTTGCCGGGCGTCGATCCGGCCTACGAGGCGGATCTGCTGCTGGCCGAGGAGATGGAGGACGTCTCCGGCATCGTCGAAATCCCCGATGCCGTCCGCTTCCTTAACGCCATCCCCGACGGCAGATGGGCGATCGTCACCTCGGCGCCGATCGAGCTCGCCAGGCGCCGCATGGCTGCAGCCGGGATTCCGATGCCGAAGGTCATGGTCAGCGGCCAGGAGGTCAGGGCCGGCAAGCCCAGCCCGGAAGGTTATCTGCTCGGTGCAAGCCGCCTCGGAGTCGAACCCGCGAAGTGCCTGGTCTTCGAAGATGCCGTTGCCGGCATTCTCGCCGGCGAGGCCTCCGGCGCCGACGTCGCGGTCATCACCGAAACCCACGCCACCCCTTTCGAAACCCCACATTTTTCGATTGCCAACTACCGGGCGTGGCAGCCCCGCCAGACCGCAGAAGGCCGGCTCAAGCTCACGGCGATCTGACGGTTACCCGGAGAACTCCTTCCTTTTTATCCGATGCAGGCTTTTTCTGCTTGCATTGCACGCTCCGAAAAACTAAACGAAGCAAGCCGTTTCGGCAGGTCGGGGCGTAGCGCAGCCCGGTAGCGCACTTGACTGGGGGTCAAGGGGTCGCTGGTTCGAGTCCAGTCGCCCCGACCATTTATCCCCTTGAAATCCCAGTCAGAACACCATGTTGATGGTGAGTGCAGCGTGTACGTGGCCGCGGCTGAGAACGCGTCGTCAGTGCGGTTTCTGCGCGATTGCAATCATCGATTTTGCCAGAAGCGGAATCCTCCCGACATATTCGAAGTCGACGTCTTCGAAGCCTGTGTCGAGCAGTAGCGTGCTGAGTGTCTCAGGGGACCAGAATTTGATATGACCGTGGTCCTTGAGGGGCATGAAATGGTCATCCATTTTCCCGCTTACCGCCAAAGCCAGATTTTTCCAGTAACCGTGAAAAGGCGTCGATACGACTGCGATGCCTCCCGGTTTCACCAGATCGTACATGGTCGCCGAGAAAGCCTTCGGGTCGTAAACATGCTCCACGACCTCCAGGCTGATTACCGCATCGAAGGTGCCGTAACGGCTGGAAAGATCATCGTAGCCAGAACCGATTTCCAGCGGTAGATCGGGATGGACCGCTTTCGCTTTTGCGATGCCGTCCTCCGAGGGGTCGACGCCGACGACATCGTAACCTTTCTCCGCGAGCACCGAAGCAGCGCCGCCGGTGCCGCAGCCGAGATCGAAGACCGCCGTTTCGTTTGCCTCGTGGAAACTGCTTTCAAGAACATCGACAACGGTTGGCAAGATATAGGAATGAGCGGTCGTTGGCTTGGTGTGAACATAGGTAGTAGCGTCCAGTTCGATAGACATTTTACCTCCTGAAAAAATAGCCTCCCAGCGCAATCGTACGGCGGACTTTGACGGCAGTGTGGTGCCGTTATGGCATTACGGTGATAAACGCCGATAGGCGTGGGTCAGCTGCGTCATCGGGCGGCACCCTCCGATGCGCATTGGCCCGAACCCTTTAAGACCCTCTTCATCACGATGCTTGATAGTCATGTCCGCGCCGGGGAATGTCTCGAAGTTGATTGACAGGGGTGCCGCGAAGATGCTGAAAACGGGCCACACTTCGGATCTACGCCATTCGGCGGAAAAATAGCCCGTGTATCAGTTTTGGCCATTCCAAGTAAATGGCGAGATGACGTGCTCCCATAACGGGAGAGGTTCAAAAATAATCCCTCTAATTCTCTTTGAGAATCCATCACTGCGATGGACGAATAGTTTATTCTTGTTAAGTCTATACGGAGTTTTTGTTTAAAAAACAGATTTTGAATTGAAGGCGGCTTATTGCACTTCGCATTTTTGCGAATGCGTGTAGATTAACATTGTTCCTCTCACGGATGACCTGGTGTGAGCGCATCGGATATGAACCGGAATCTAACTTGCAGGCAGGCTCTCGCCGGTGCGTTCCAAGCTTTGTCGGACGAGGCGGTCAAGGCCGGCTGGCCGGAGGGTGACGTCGCCCTCGCACTTGCCGAGCTCGCTGAAGAGCGGGTGATCGAGGTGACTGCCAAGGTGATCATGGAAGGGTCCATCCAGCCGCCGTTCATCGCAGCCGGCGGCGGCCGCAATCGCTAAGGCATGTTGCGACAACGCCGTCCACTGGATCAGGATTGTACCGCTAAGAGCGAGTCCGAAGGATCGCGACGCGCCTGAGCCAGTCTCACAGCAGCAATCCTGCCGTCTTCGCCGCCGTGACAAAGGAAACCTGTGCGGTCCGCGGACTGCGCAGCCCATCGAGCGCATCAAGGCAATGTTGGAGTGCGATCCGATAATCGCGCCCGCGTTTGCCCGGCCACCGTTTCAGATATTCGACGGCATCCCAGGCGGTGGAAACGATCAGACTGCTGGTTGGAGAATGGACTCGGACAGGGTAGGGAAAGCGTTTATCACTCAACGTTTGCACTCGCTACTTCTTGCTACAAAACGCGGCAAACGCGCGCGCAAAAATATTGTTCCACAGGAATTTGCGCAGTTGCTAAAATTCGGACCCTCGCGCATAATAACTTCATTGCCGGTTGCGGAGGGCGGCCGGCGATGCAAGCGTGTAGGCGTTTGCCCTCGGAGGGAAGTGCGGCGTGATGTTACGATCAACAATTCATCCGCATGATTTACCGCTCTTTTCGGAAGATCTCGATCTGCTTTCGCAGGTGCTTGACAAGGTATGTAACGAACGCGGACTCGTCAGGACGACGCCGGAGGCCGAGAGGATCGGTGCGGTCATCATTCAGCTTTACAGGCAGGGCGTGAAAGACGGCGGCAAACTCGCCGACCTTGCCAAGACTTATCTCTGATACGCGGTTTCCGCGACAATGGATGGGACAATAAGACGTGACGACGACGATTGCCTTCAGTTAATCGTCATTCGCGGCATTGAGATTTTCTGGCCGGATGCCGTCATCGCTTGATGTCCGTGCCCGCAGGCGGATGCCAGGGCCGCCTTCATCTTGGTTGCCGCTCGAAAGAAAGATGATGCCCTGCGCCTCGAGCGTGCTGCGCAGATCGAACAGCGCATGCGGCTCGCCCTCAAACTCACCCTTTTCCAATGCCGTCACGGTCTCGACCGGAAGGCCGCTTGCGGTGGCGAGCTCTTCGATGCTCATTCCGATCATGGCGCGCGCGCCGCGTATCTGCGTTGCTGTTATCATGGTGGAAAATCTAGCGCATTTGCGGGGCTTCGCAAGTGGGGCGGCGGTTTGAATGCACTCATAAGGCGGCGATGATTTGGCGCGTACGGGCTCGAATGATCCGCGGCCCGTTTGGGACGGTCGCGATGGGCGAGCTATCCGTGACCCTGCAGTCTTCAAGTATCCTGCAATTTTACACCAAACAGATCATCATGCATGCGCTCGACGGCGATCCCCATGCCTCCTATCAGGGCGGCGCGGTTGCCAAAACGGCTGATCTCGATGCGCGGCGGGTAAGGCGTGCAACGTGGGAGAAAGCGCTGGATGGCATTTACGAGCTCCGGCCTTGCGCCGATGCTGCCGCCAGTGATCACCAGTTCGGGGTCGAGCATTGCTCCGATGGCAGCAATGGCGACCGCCACCAGCCGTGCCGTCTCTTCGATTGCGGCGATGGCGCTCGTTTCGCCCGCATTGAATGCAGCGAAGAGATCGGCCACCGTAGAGGCGTTGCGCCCACCAAAACCGGCATAGCGGCGCAACATCGCTGCACTGCCGACCGCACTCTCAAAGGTTCCCAGCATAAAACCGCCGGGATCAAAAGCATCGCCGCCAAGTGGAAGATAAGCGATTTCGCCGGCCGCGCCGCGCGCGCCGCGCAACAGCGCGCCATTGGCGATGATGCCCATGCCGACGCCCGTCCCAAGTGCCACGAAAGCAAAATTGCCGACCTCGATCCCGTGTCCCCGCCATCTCTCCCCTTGCGCGGCAAGGTTGACGTCATTCTCGACGATCAGAGGTATGCCCATCTTATCGCTGAAGACTTGCCGCAGATCCATTGCGTCGATGCCAGGAATGTTTGGTGCGACGTTGATATGTCCGGTGGCGGGATCGAGTACGCCGGGACTGCCAAGAACGACGAGACGCAGCTTGTCGGCCTTGGTCCCGGCCGCGAGCGCGAGTTGAGTGATGAGGTCACTGAACTGGTTGACGAGATGCGGCCCGCCGCGCGGGTCGGTGGGAACTGTGGTTTCGGCAACAACGTTGCCCAACAGATCGCAAATAGCCGCAGCGATCTTGGTGCCTCCCAGATCGATCGAAACGGCTAGGGCCGCCCTTGCGTTGATTTCGTAGATGATCGCGTTCCGGCCGGGACGACCATCGGTCTGCCCGACGGGTTTCAGCCACCCGTCATCCTCAAGATCGCGCACGACATCGGAAATCGTCTGCTTCGACAGGCCGGTCAGCTTGGCAATGTCGGCGCGGGAGATCCTACCCTTGGCTAACACGGTCCGGATCACCGCGTTCGTCGAAATCTTTCGCGCGATGGGAGTCTGTACGAGAGACGACGGTATTGCCATCCGGCTGCTCATCCCAATTAGTTCGAAGCATATACCTAATGAAAGATGGTTCGGTTCTCAACCATCACGAAATGACGGGTGTAGACCTTCAACCCTATCTTCATAGCTGGGTTCAGTAACACGCAAGCTGACAATTTGTCTACGTCCTTGACAAACTGGGAGCCCCCTGTAGGCTGAGTTTAACGCGCAATCAAATGCGCGATCTGAAGAGGGTCGAGGACAAGTATGCGCCATACATATTGTCTGGGTCGCCGCACACGCGCCAAGATCGCCCAAGGAGCAATTGGCTCAGACTGGTTCAGCTATTTTTCCGTTTTGCATTCTGCAGGTTTCTCAACGAGGCTGTCGGGGACCTGCCGATGATAAAGCCCTCGACGGATGGACAGCTTTCAGCCGATGCAGCCGTCTTGCTGCCGATCATGGCGCCCCGCCTTCAGGGCGATGTCCACCCGGGCGGATATGCCGATCTTGCCCTTTGGGGTGCCGGCAGCCTGGGGCGTGTGCGGTTTTCTCCGATTTCCGGCCCTTATACGTACGCTCCGAACCGGCTCGTCTCGAAACGGGGCGGTGTTTTTGTTGCGCAGTCGCAGCCTGTGATGCTGATCAGCGGAGTGAGGCTGCAGGGCATCTACCCGGCGCGCCGTTGCGCCTGGTGGCACGAACCGGATGGGCAGGGCGCTAAAGCGAAGATGTCTCGGAGCGATCATCGGCAGGTCTTCGAAATGGGCTGGGGTGTCCTTATCGTGGATGCTCTCGATTCCGAACTGCGGATTGTCGGTGGCGCCTCGAGAGACGAAGCCGAGAAAGCGCTCGATCTCACCAAAGCTGCCATTATCGCCGAAGCCGCTGAATATGTGACACGTTGCGACATGACGCCCGAGGCCGACCCGCTGATGCGCAGCATGGTCAGCCAGGGCGTACATGCAGCCCTATCCAGCATAAGGCTCGACGAAAACGGCGCCTTCGCGGGTCTTGCCGCCGGACAGGCCTATAGCGCTCCGGCGCGGACCTATTACCGCGACGGCTACTGGACGATGCAGCCGTTGTTGACGCTTGCACCGGAGGCCGTGCGCGAGGAGATCCGCTTGCTCGCCAAGGGGGTGCAGCCGGATGGGGAGGCTCCAAGTGGCGTGATCGTGACAGGGCCTGCACAATCAGACGCTTGGCAACGTTTCGTCGGCGATTGCAGTGCCAATCCTAAAACCCACAAAAGGGCGGTTCCGGAATACCACAACCGTCCGCAGGACTGGTGGAGCGACCACTTCGACAGCCCGCTGTTCTTCATTCTTTTCCTGAATGACTATGTCGTCGCAAACCAGGATCTGGCCGAGGTGCAGCTGCACTGGCCGCTCGTCAAGGCAATCACCGACCGCTACTTCGGCCTGGCTGGCCCCAACAGCGTTCTGCCGCTGAAACCGCGTAATGATCGGGACTGGGCGGACAACGTCTTTCGCGAGGGTCTTGTCTCGTATGATCTCGGCCTTTTCGTCGGTGCCATGGACGCGGTGGCAAGGCTCGGCGAGAAGCTCGATCCGGCGCTTGCCCGTCGTGCGCGCCAAACAGCAGATCTCGCCCGCGCCGAAATTGAAGCCAGGCTCTTCGTGCCGGAAACGGGTGGATATCTCGACTATGGAATGCCCGGCGCTTTTGTCGAAGATCATTTGGCCCTCGACAGCCTCACCTTGTCGCGGTTCGGTGCAATCTCGCGGCAGAAGGCTATAGGCCTGCTCAAAGCATTTGAAACCAGACTGGAAACGCGTCACAATCAACACCAACCCTATGGCAGCTGGGGCGTGATGTGCGCCTATCCGCCGTTCAAGCGGCAAGCCGATCTACGATCCAAAACCGCCTTTCCCTACCGCTATCACAATGGCTCGGACTGGCCTTATTGGGATGGCGTCTATGCCGAGGAGCGCCTGCGCCTCGGGCTTGGAGGCGCCCGTTATGCGCTGACACGCTGGTGGGAAACCTGCCTTGACAACGGCTGGCTCGGCGCGGTGGAATATTTCTCGCCGCCATATGGACGCGGCTCACTGCTTCAAGGCTGGAGCGCCATGCCGGCGGCCGTCGTTTTGAAATATGGGCTTGACGCCGCAAATTCGGAGCCGATGTCATGAGCGATCTGGCGCCGTCGACTTTAGCGGGAACCCTCATCGATCCGCATTGCAAAGGCGACCGCGCCATCGCGTTCCAACTCGGAAAACCCCAGGTGACGGTAGAAGCCTCTGGCCCGCTCGTTGGCGGGGTCGACGCCGAGATGCACGGCCGTAACCCCGTGATCTCGAAGCGCCTGCAGCTCGGTATTTATCATTTTTCGTCCCCAGCCGCTGGCCTGAAGCCCGGGGAGGATGTTGATGTGAAGATGCGCCGGATACTGGTCTTGAAGCCAGACCGTCCCGCTGCGCGGATTTTGGATTCGTTCCAGGACGTCGGCGTCGCGCGGGCGGGTCGGCGACAGTCCGGCGATCTCTCGGCGCACGACCGGCCACCAGTTTGCCGCCAGGTCCTGGTCGAACCGGCTGGTGTCGGGTGCGCCCACGACATAGCCGGCCGGGCGGCCGTCATGGACGAGGACAAACGCAAAGTCTTTGGCGAACTTGAGGTACGGCACCGACCAGATGTAGCCGGGAAGACGCGGGTCGCTATAGAGAGCGCTGGCATCGTGCCCGCCATTCGCGGTTTTCAGGCAGATTTCAAAAAAGGTTTCGATATCCGCTTCGATCGCGGGACGGATGAAGCAGCTGGTGTCCATCACTATGCCACCTCCTGCGTGGCGCTTCGTCATTTTTGGTCGCGAGAGGAGCTGATGCATTGACGATTACCTCAGATTCGCCGGTCAGGCAAAGCTCTGGGGGAAGAAATCGTTCGGCCGGTGCCTGGCACGAGGCCTGAGCGGGGAGTGGAGAATAAACCAAGTGAGGTGGAGCAGATGAAAAGAAGCGTGAAATCGATCAGCATACTGCCTGCATACCCATTGAAAGTAGCCGTCGCGCTTGCCGGCGCGGCGCTTGTGAGTTTCGGACTTTCCACCGCCCGCGCCGACGACCTGCCGGTTTGGGACGACCAGACCTATGAAGGTCAAAGCGCGGTCATCGAACAACTGAATAAGGAGTTCGAAGCTGCCCATCCCGGCGTCACCATCAAACGCACCGCCCGCACTTTCGACGACATGAAGCTGACGCTGAAGCTCGCGGTTTCGGCCGGTGACGGCCCTGTCGTTACCAAGGTCAACCAGGGTGCCGGCGACATGGGTGCGATGGTAAAGGAAGGGTTGCTCCTGCCGGTCGACGATTACATCAAGAAATATGGCTGGGATAAGCGGCAGTCGGACTCCGTGCTTGCTCGAGATCGTTGGGACGGGGCAAAGTTCGGGGTCGGCAAGACCTACGGCATATCAGGCCTCGCCGAGATCGTCGGCCTTTATTACAACAAGAAGATTCTTGCCGACGCGGGAGTCGCGGTGCCGCAAACCTTCGAGGAGTTTCTGGCCGGTCTCGATAAGCTGAAGGAAAAGGGCGTCGCGCCGTTCATGATGGGCACGGCCAAGCAGCATCTGGCCTTGCACATGATCGGCGCCATCGAGCAGGCGCATATCGATGCGAGCAATCGCGCCGAACTGGACGATCTGATCTACGGCCGGGGCGGCTCCTGGAACACCAAAGCGAATATCGAATCCGCCAAACTCGTACAAAAATGGGCGCAGGGCGGCTATTTCTTCCCAGGTTTCGAGGGCATCTCAGGTGATGACGCCGTTCAGCTCTTCATATCGGGGCAGGGCGCATTCCTGATCTCCGGGACCTGGTATTTCGGTGACATGCAACACAATCCCGATATCGGCTTCATGGCCATTCCCGCCCCGAAAGGTATCGCCAAGCCGCTCAGCGTCGGCGGCGTCGATCTTGCCTGGGCGATAACGAGCCTTGCCAAAGACAAGACCAAGCAGGACCTTGCCGGCGACTATATCGACTATATGGTTTCGGAAAAGGCTGCTGAAACCTGGGCCAATGCCGGCTACCTCCCGGCAACTTCGCTGGCGCCGGACGCAAAACCGAAGCTCACGCCACTGCTTACGTCGGGCATCGAAATGTGGAAGACCCTCAATGCCAACGATGCTCTCGGCCATTATCCCGACTGGTCGAGCCCGACGATGCTGAAGACGATAGACGACAACACGCCACTTCTCTTGTCCGGCAATATCACGCCCGAAGCCTTTGTCGACGCCATGGACAAGGATTATCAGGCTTATCTGAAGGATAAGAAATAGGAGGCGAGGGGCCGTCGCGGCCGGCCATTTGGCGGTCGTGAGCGGCGTCTCGCGGACCACTTTAAAACCAGCGCAGCAAGCTGCGGCTTGCTGCGTGATGACCAGAGCTTTGGCTTCACGGAGTATTGGGATGATGCGCTCCAAACTCGACGGCTCCCAACCTACCAATTTGCTTTATCTATTGCCGGGATTGCTGCTCTACGCGGCTTTCGTCTTCGGCCCGATCATTGCGGCTCTGGGGCTGAGCCTGACCAGCTGGGACGGCGTCAGCATGCCCCGCTGGGTTGGATTGAGCAATTATATCGACCTCTTTTCAGATGGTCGCTTTTATATCGCCCTGCGTAACAATGCCGAGCTGATGATCTTTTATTGTGTCCTGCCGCTCGTGCTCGGCATCACACTTGCTGCCTGCGTCTGGAATCTGAAGCAGCGCGAGCAACTTGCTCTCAGAACCTTCTTGTTCCTGCCTTACATCATGCCGACTGCCGTCTTGGGCATCATCTGGGCATGGCTCTACAATCCTGCTTTTGGCCCGTTCAATCAGTTCCTCAGGGCGATGGGCCTGGGCATGTTCGCGTTGCCGTGGCTTGGAAATTTCAATTTTGCGCTTCCCGCAGTCGGGATCGTCGCTACCTGGTATTTCTTCGGCTTTTGCATGGTCATTTTCCTCACCGGAATTCAGCGCATTGACCCGTCTCTCTTCGATGCCGCAAAAGTCGACGGCGCTTCGGCGCGGAAGACCTTTTTCTGGGTGACGCTGCCGCTTCTGATGCCGGAGATAAGGGTCGTGCTGCTGTTGACGGTCATAGCCTCGATCAAAAGCTTCGACCTGATTTTCACGATGACTCGCGGCGGACCCGCGAACGCCACGCTCGTGCCGAATATCTACATGTATCAGCTTGGCTTCGAGCTCAATCGGTTCGGAGCGGCGGCGGCCATCGCCATTGTCGGCGCCTTGCTGACATTCGCGATCAACTATGCAATTCACCGGTTTGTGGGCTCGCAGAGCAGAGGGGTGGCTTGATGAGCCGTTCGTCCAACATCCCCGCCGCTACGCTCCCACTTCGCATTCTCCTCTGGCTTCTCGCATTCGTAACGATCACTCCATTTCTGCTTCTGCTTCTGACGTCGATAAAGAGCAAAGCCGACGTCCTGAAGGGTGCGTTTGCCTTGCCGGCATATCCGCATTTCGAAAACTACCTGGATGCCTGGAATGCCGGACATTTCAACATCTACTTCTGGAATTCGATCATCGTTGTCATACCCGTCGTAGCCGCGAGCGTCTTTCTGGGCCTGCTGACGGGCTTCGCCTTCGCTTTTCTGTCTTTCCCGCTCAGACGTACGCTGTTCGCTATACTGACGCTCGGCATGATGGTACCGGCGGAGGCCTTCATCATCCCGCTTTATTATGAAATGCGGTATCTCGGATGGATCAATACCTATGCCGCCGTGATCGTGCCGCAGATTGCGATGTCGATCCCATTCTCGACGATCTTCCTTGCCAGCGCGATGCAGCAATTGCCGGAAGAAATTCTTGAGGCGGCTGTCCTCGATGGCGCCGGACGCTTCTATATCCTGCGCAAGATCGTCGTACCCCTCATGGTGCCGGCAATGTCGACACTGGCGCTGTTCTTGTTCATATGGACCTGGAATGAGTTTCTCATCCCGTTCATTCTGGTCAACGACGATGCTTATCGGACGCTGCCCCTCGGCATGCTGTTTTTCCAGGGGCGTTACACGGTCAACACGCCGGTTCTGACCGCCGGTGCGGTGATCGTTATCGCCCCGCTCATCCTGACCTATCTGATTTTCCAGCGGCGGTTCATCGCCGGCTTGACGGCCGGGGCGACGAAATAAACAATCAGCCGAGAGGCGGGAGGACCTAGGCCGTTCCCCTGGGCATTCGGCCGCGTCTGTGACGCGCTTCCAGCGCCGCGCAGCCCCAGACCGTGCCGAAGAGCAGATAGACATGGCGCCAATGGTCGATGTCGATGACATTGCCGATCGCCGCGTGGCCGAGAACGGAGATCCAGGCAATCATCAGGAAGGGTTGCCATGGCCGATCGAACAGCAGATTCCGGAAACCCAGAATGAGCGTCCAGAGGAGCATTCCGACATAGCTGACGAAGCCGAGCCAGCCGTAGGAGGTGAGCGATTTCAGCCAGATATTATGCTCGTCTTCAGGAAACATCGTGCCGAACACGAGCGGACCGATGCCGAGCGGGCGCTCCATCATCATGGTGAAGCCGATCCGGTGGCGCTCGAACCGGCCGAGATGTTCGCCGTCATACTGCTGCACGAGCTGAGCGCGTGCCGAGAACAGCTCTGCGACCTTCGGGATCTGCAGCGCCACCAGCAGTGATGCGACCAGCATGATGATCGCCGCCAGGGACAGGATCAGCACTCGCAAACGGAAGACGCCGCTGCGTTCCTTCAGCAGCATGATGAAAATCAGGAGCATTACGCCCAGCGCAAAGAGCCCCCAGGCGGCGCGGGAAAAGGAGAGGAAGATACCGAGCGCAATCACCAGAAGGGCGGCTGCCTTCAAGGGCGATTTCTTCAAGTCCCCGGTCAGAATGCCGTGGATGAGGTGGAGCGACGGCGGCACCAGGAAGGGGCCGAAGACGTTCGGATCCTGGAATGCGCCTTTGGCGCGGTCGTAGAGAGTGAACACTTCCGAGCCGGGGAAGGCGTGGAAGTAGCCGAGCACGCCAAGCGCCGACGTGGCGACGGCGGCCAGGGTCCAGGCGTTGAAGATCAGCGGCAGCCGTTTATGGCTGTCCTCGATGATTGCCGCGTAGAAAACCGCGGTCAGCGCCAGGAAGGTCGAGACAGCGATATACATCGGCGCCGTCGCAAGGTCCTTCATCTGGGTCAGCGATAGCATGCCGCCGATATTGAAAGTGAGCAGCAGGGCAAGCAACGGCGCGACGCCGCGCGAAATCTTCAGGCCGAGGATGAACCAGAGGCCGATCAGCCCTGCCATCCAGAGTTCATAGGGCGCCGGCTCATCGATGACGAAGCCGGAGAGGAAAACGCCAATGGCGACAACAGCCGAGCCGATCAGGCGCAGCGCTGCCCTCTGCGGCTGGGCGACACGCGAATATGTCGCCTCGACCGCGCTCAATAGGCATTTTCCGTGTTGAGCAGCCGGATCGGCGTCAGGAGCAAAATCTTAAGATCGAACCAGAGCGACCAGTTCTCGATATAGTAGAGGTCGTAGGCCGTGCGGAACTTGATCTTCTCGTCATTGTCGACCTCTCCGCGCCAGCCATTGATCTGCGCCCAGCCGGTGACACCGGGCTTGACGCGGTGGCGGGCGAAATAACCTTCGACGACATCGGCGAAGGCGCGGTCGCGCGCCTGGGCAAGAACCGCATGCGGGCGCGGACCGACCAGCGAGAGTTCTCCCCGCAGCACGTTGAAGAGCTGCGGCAGCTCGTCGATCGAAGTCTTGCGGATGAACTTGCCGACGCGGGTGACGCGCGGATCGCCCTTGACCACCGCGGCCTTGCCTGTGGGGTCGGCCATGTTGGTGTACATCGAGCGGAACTTGAAGACGTTGATGACTTCGTTGTTGAAGCCGTGACGCTTCTGCATGAAGAAGACAGGGCCTTCCGAGGTCGCCTTGATGGCGATCGCAGTTGCGACCATCAGCGGCCAGAGCAGTGCAAGCGCAATCAGGGTGAAGAAGATGTCGAAGCCGCGTTTGGCCACGGAATCCCAGTCGCGGATCGGCTTCTTGAAAATGTCGAGCATCGGTACGGCGCCGACATGGGAATAAGCGCGCGGCCGGAAGCGCAGCCGGTTGGCATGCGCGGCAAGGCGGATATCGACCGGCAGGACCCAGAGCTTCTTCAGGAGATCGAAGATGCGGGCTTCGGCCGAAAGCGGCAGGGCGATGATCAGCATGTCGATGCGCGTCAGCCGCACGAATTCGACGAGCTCGGCCACTGTGCCGAGCTTCGGGTAACCGGCGACCATGATTGGTGAGCGCTTTTCGCCGCGGTCGTCGAAGATGCCGCAGATGCGTATGTCGTTATCCGCCTGCTGTTCGAGCATCCGGATCAGCTCTTTGGCGGGCTCGCCGCCGCCGACGATGACGGCACGCCGCTCCATGACGCCGTTGCGCGCCCAGTTGCGGATGCCGTAGGCGACGAGGAAGCGTTCGGTTGCGAGAAAGAGCGCCCCGGCGATGAACCAGGGAAGGTAGGCATCGACCATCGCCCATGTGGTGCCGCGGATGAGCGCGAACAGGCCTATGGTGAGGACGAGCGCGATCGTCCACGCTGCGACAATGCGGGGCATTAGCCGCAGCTTCGCGCGAAGTGCGGGAATGGTATAGGTGTCGGCGATCTGCAGGGCGACGCCAGTCAAGGCTGAAGCGATCGCCGCCATGCCCGCCCGCACCAGCAGGGTATCGCTGCCGTCGCCGGGCCAGAAGTAGTGGACGATCAAGGCGATCGAAAAGAGCGCCAGGAGTTCCAGGAGCCGCAATTGGCCGATAACGATGACAGGCGAACGCGTCCCGTCGCGGAACTGTTCGGCGATCTGCCGGGCATAGGGGTTGATTTCGATCGGTCCGGAGGAGCGCTCCTGACCTGCGTTGCCGCGCGCCTCGACGTCGGAGACCTGCTTGCGCAGCGCTTCCAAGTCGAATTGATCGCCTCTTTCCAGTTTGTTCATGGGGTTTTATCGCTCGTTGTCAGCAAGCGAAATACCAGAAAGCCCCTAAGAAATATTTACGGCGCGCCGGACATTGCTTGTCCGGCGGTGGGATTGACCAGCTCATGGTACAGTTTGAGGACATCCTGAGCCATCACCGTCGACGAGAACACAGCCTTTATTGCTTCGCGCGGCGGCATTGTTCTGGAGTGCCAGCCAGGCGTACTCAACGCTTCCGCCATGACGCGGGCAAGATCGTCGGAATTGCCGGGCTCTACAAGGGCCGGACTGTCCTTGCCGAGCACCTCGGGAATGCCGCCGACGCGGCTTGCAATGATCGTTTTGCCGGCGCCGAGCCCCTCGATCACGATATAGGGCATGGCTTCGGCGCGAGACGGGACGACGAGATTTTGCGCCATGGCAAAGGCTTCGTGGACGCGCATTGCCGGCAGCATCCCGATACGTTTGCCGAGACCGCGTTCGACCATCATCTCGCGGTAGCGGTCCCGGTCAGGTCCGTCGCCGATCATCAGCGCCGAAAGGGGCCTGCCGAGCAGCCGCTCGGTCTTGGCGAAGGCATCGACAAACAGATCGGGACCCTTGAGGTCCCGAAGCATTCCCACATAGATGAAATGCACGGCATCCGACCGGGTGTGGATCGGCTCGAACTCACGGTCTCCGATGCCGTTATAGATCAGTTTCGTCTTCGTCCGCGGCTTGCCCACCTTGCGCATGTAGGTGTCCCGCTCATACTCGCAGATGAAGACCAGCGCATCGGTGAAATATTCCTGCAGGCGTTCCATCCTGAGGACGAATTGTCCGCTGAGCGAGGAGCGCGAATAATGCAGGCTTCCGCCATGCGCGGTATAGAGGCGGGCTACGCGATACCTGTTCACCCGCAAGGCTGAGCCGGCAAGTCGCGCGAGCACGCCGCCCTTGGCGCCGTGCCCGTGCAGCACATCCGGCCGCAAACTTTTGATCTTCTTGTATGTGTCCCACATCGTCGCGATATCGGACGGGCTGACAGAGCGCCGGATCGGCACCCGCGTCAGGCCGAGCGACAGGTAGGGACGAATATCGTCGAACAATCTGTCCTCGTGCTCGCCTCCGGTCGAGCTGTCGCAGAGGATGCCGATGTCATGGCCTGCCTTGCTATGTTCTTCGACCAGGTCGCGGACATGGCGGAAAATCCCGCCGACCGGCGACCTGAAGCAGTGGAGGATGCGGAGCGGCTTTTCCTGTGCCATTACTCAAAAGAGCCGTTCGCGTACGTAGATCGTATCGCCGGCGATGATCGGGCCGGATATGTTGATGCGGCCGGTCAGCGCCTGCCCGTTTATCTTGCGGGTAACGTCGACCATGCTCTGGTTGGCGCGGCTGGTGAAGCCGCCGGCAACCGCAATGGCGTTCTGCACCGTCATGCCAGGAACATAGGCATATTGGCCGGGCTGGCCGACTTCGCCCATGATGAAGATCGAGCGGTAACGGTCGACGTCGATGGTGACGTCCGGATCGCGAAGATAGCCCTGCTGCAGTTTCTGGGCGATCTGGCCCGAAAGTTGCTGCAGGGTTCGGCCGCGGGCAGGGACCTGGCCGATGAGGGGGAAGGCAATATAGCCGGCCTGATCCACCGTGTAGGTGTTGGTCAGGCTCTGCTGGTCGAAGACGGTGATGCGTAGCCGGTCGCCGCTGTCGAGCGTGTAGGGCTGGATGGTCGCCTCGTTGAAGGCCTTTGGAGCCGGCTTGTACGTCGTGCATCCGCCCAATGCTGCCGTCATGGCTGCAAGGCTCAGGGCCAAAAGGATATTGGGCGGGGCGACAGACATCCGCTTGTGCTCACAGAAAATGAACTTGGTGCAGTCGTTATCGATCCGTTAGGGTTAATGCCTGGTAAAAGACGCGCGACAATTTCCGAGTTCTTTGCCGCCCCGCGCTATTTCTTGGCGAGATCATTATTAACCGTTGAGTTACCATGGTCGTTTACTCTTGCGGCACCTTTGTTGTGGAGTAAGAGCATGTCCGGCGTAGTGCGTGATCAGGATGTGGACATTGACCTCGGCCAGTTGGCTCGCGCCGTCTGGGCGCGCCGGCTCAGGATATTGACGATCACGCTCGTGGCGGCCGGCGTCGCCTTTGCCGGCGCCAAGCTCATCTCGCCGCAATATCGCAGCGAAACACGCATTCTCATCGAGCCCCGCGCGCCGGCCTTTGCCAGCACCCAGCAGGCGAACGACGCCGGCGCCGGCCCACTGATGGACGAACTGAATATCGCCAGCCAGGTGCAGCTCCTGCAATCTGCCGATCTCCTTAAGAAGGTGATCAACGACCTGAAGCTCTATGATCTGCCGGAATTCGACGACGCCGCCAACGGCTCGGCGATGAACAGCATCCTCGTGAAGCTGCATCTGAAGAAGAACCCGATGGAGAACCCGCCGGAAGAACGGGTAATCGACGCTTTCGTCGAGCGGCTGCAGGTCTACCAGGTGCCGGGTTCGCGCGTCATCGGCATCAATTTCACGTCGAAGGATCCGAAGCTCGCCGCCGCCATTCCGAACGCCTTGGCGAACGTCTATCTTTCCACTCAGAGCGGCGCCAAGCTCGATTCCAATTCGGAAGCGACGCGCTGGCTTGAGCCGGAGATCGAAAACCTGCGACAGAGGGTCAGCGAGGCCGAAAAGAAGGTTGCCGAATATCGCACCACCCACGGTCTGCTGCAGACGAACGGCACGACCACATTTCCCGCCCAGCAGCTTAATGACATCTCCGCAGAACTCACCCGCGTGCGGGGCGACAAGGCCAATGCCGAGGCGAGGGCACAGGCGGTGCGCAATGCGCTGTCATCGGGAGAAGCGTCCGACACGCTGCCTGACATCATGTCCTCTCAGGCGATCCAGCGTCTGAAGGCGACGGAATCGGGCCTGCAATCGCAAATATCAGATCTACAGACCAGCCTTCTCAACAGTCATCCCAGGCTGAAGAGTCTGCGCGCCCAGCTCTCCGATATCCGCGGCCAAATCCGCCAGGAGACGCAGAAGATACTGGCTAGCATTGAAAACGAGGCGAAGGTTGCCGACCTCCGCGCGAGCGAACTCGAGCGCCAGAAAGATACGGTGCAAGCCAACAGCGCTCGTGCCGGCGAAGATGAGGTCGGGCTCAACGCACTTGAGCGCGAAGCGAACGCCCAGCGCCAGCTGCTCGAAACCTATCTCGTTCGCTACCGCGAAGCCGCCTCGCGCGCCGACAGCAATTCGAGCCCGGCGGACGCCCGTATCGTCTCCAGGGCCATTGAGCCGGTCGATCCCTATTTCCCGAAGGTGGTGCCGATCGTCGTCGTCGCGGCCGTCGCGACGCTGATCCTGAGTGCCATCGTCACCATGCTCGCCGAACTCTTCAGCGGCCGGGCGCTTCGTCCCGTCGATGCGTCGCGTGACACGATCGAAGCGGAAACGGTCGCCGAGGAGAAGGATGTGCCGCAAGCCGCTGTGGCCATTGCTGCCGTCAGGAGGCCCGTCCAGCCGAGCATGCTCGCCGTTGTCACGGATGATGATGGAACGGACGAGGTCGACGACGTGGAGGCTGCCGAAGAGGTGCCCGAGGACGACAACGAGTTCTCCATTGCCTCTGTTGCGGACTATCTGGCCGATAGCCGCGCACCGCTGGCGATCGCCATATCTCCGACTGGTGACAATGGCTCGGCTGCGACGGTTTCGTTGACCCGCATGCTCGCCGATGCCGGCCGGCGCGTGGTTCTGATCGACATGACCGGCTCCGGCTATCCCACAGAACTGATGGCAGAGGACCAGTCCGCGCTCGGCGTTACTGACCTTCTGTGCGGCGAGGCCGCCTTTGGAGATACGATTCATGGCGATCGCCTTTCCGATGCCCATCTGATCCCGCAGGGTCAGAGCGACGCGCGGCGCGCCATGCGCGGTGTCGACCGGCTGTCGCTGCTGCTCGATGCGCTCGCCGCCGCCTACGACCTCGTGGTAGTCGAATGCGGTGCGGCCGATGTCGCCGGCGTCTCGCGGCTGACGCGCAGCCGGGATGTCGAGATCATCCTCTCGCTGCCGCAGCTGGAGGAGACGATCTTCGTTGCCCTGATGACGGAATTCCAGGCGGCGGGTTACGAGCGCGTCGTGCTGATGTCTGCCGGCCAGGCGGACGAGCAGGAGATCGGACAGGCCGCCTAGAGCCGTCGCGAAAAATGGCCAGCTATGTCAGCCGATCCGTGCGCGGATGCCCTGGGCGAGCTTATAGAGTTTCGGACGCGCCTTGATGTGAGCCTTGCCGCGGGTGACGATCCGGTGCGCGGCGGCGGCGGCGACCCCGAACGGGGAGACCGGCAGGACCACGTCATAATGCGCGGTCTCAACGGGTGCCCAGGAACGCTTATAGCTCTGGTCGCCGAGGCCGAAATCGAACAGCGCGACACCCCTGCCATGCAGTCCCGCGATGGTCTGCCAATAGAGAAATTCGCCGGGGCTCGTATCGGGCACAAGATCTTCGTCAATCGCCCCGAACTGGCAGATGACGTGGTCGCCCTTGCGCGAAATGCCCGAGATCGCAGCGATCCGGTCCTTATTCTCGCCCTTCAGCCGCAACCCATGCATCTGCAGCCCGAAATACTGTCTTCTATCATCCCGCTTGTCGATGAGGCCATGCAGGAAGCTCTGCGTCTCCGGATCGGCGAAGACGTCGGGCAGGCCAAGGCTTGCGAAGCGGATACTCTTCAGGCGGAAGAACACATCGAGCAAGTGGTGCTGTTCTTCCGACGTTTCGGGGATGATGTATTCGAAACCACCGACCGCTTCCAGACGCCTCGACTGAACGCGGAATTTCTTACGCCGGCTCTTGGCGTTCAACTGTTTCAGCGTCTCGTCGAAATTGGAGAGCAATGGTAATTGATAAGCGTGGTTCTGGTTCTGCACCATCGGCAGTCCGGTGAGCGGGGTCTGCCGCCCCCGCCATTCCAACGGAATGTTTTGCAGCAGCAACAGATCAGCGTAACCCCTTAAGGCGTGCCGAAGCTGCCCCGCGAATTTCTCCGCGTCGATGCTCCCGCCGCTTTCGGCAAAGTTCCCCGAAAACAGACCGGTATTGATATTGCTGTGATCGGCAGCGATGAACTTCGCGACGGCCAATCCACGGGATTTGACGATCTCGATCGGCAGAATGAAGGCCGTCTCTCCGGCATAGGTGCCCGTGAGGATCGCCAGCGGCCGCTGAAAGGCTTTTACCCAGGCGGCGCACCAATCGTAGCTCTGATGAAGGGAGTGGAGATCGTCCGTCTCCAAGGCCCGCCAATCATCCTCCAGCGGCTGCATCGCATCGAATACCGAGATGTCGATTTTTGCCATGGCAAGTTTCATGCTCACCTGGCGTAGGCGTGAGATTGCCATATCGGCCAGCGCGCCATCGTCTGACGGCTGTTCATCAACATCGAGCTTTTGCGTCTGCACGGGAACTTCTCCGGTCAAAATGCTGAACGGGAAGGTAGGTATGCGGGACGTATAATTGGTTTAACGGCCGTCCATCGGCGAGGTTTTCCGCCGATCACGGTTATTCGGCCGTTAATGCTTACTGCTGGCGCGGCCCGGCCATCCATTTAATGATCAACATTGCCGGCAAGACCCAAAGCAGGCCGGTCAGCAGGAAGTAGAGCAGGTGCCCCCACCAGGGGACGTTGCCGAGCGTCGCCACCGCGACCGTGTTCGCCACCAGCGCATAGACGAGCACGAGCACGATGATAAGGATCGTGCCGATGAATTTGCGGAGACGGACGGGCATTGCTTATCTCTTGTATGGGTAACGTGGAGCGGCGCGACGGCATGCCGCAAAGCTTCGGGGCTTGTTTTGCATGAGCTGGTGGGGCAAATCAACTGCCGGATAGAAGGAGACATCATGGCCGTCGCGAACCCCACCATGGAACAGGCGATCCTGACCGAAGTACGCAAACAGAACCGCAATCGCCGCGCCTTGCGGCTGTGGCTCGGCGTCGTGCTCTTGGCGCTCTTCTGTCTCGTGCTTGTCGGCGGGGCAACGCGGCTGACCAATTCCGGCCTGTCGATCACCGAGTGGAAGCCGATTCATGGCGTCATTCCGCCGCTGTCGGCCGCCGAATGGGAAGAGGAATTCCGCCTCTACCAGCGCATTCCCGAGTTTCAGCAGTTGAACAGTTCCATGACCGTCGACGAGTTCAAAGGCATCTTCTGGTGGGAATGGGCGCACCGGCTGATCGCCCGTGGCATCGGCGTGATCTTCGCGCTGCCGCTCCTCTATTTCTGGCTGACGGGGCGCATCGAGAAACGCCTGCGCTGGCCGCTTGTCGGTATCCTTGCCCTTGGCGGCCTGCAGGGTTTTATTGGTTGGTGGATGGTGTCTTCCGGCCTGTCGGTCCGCACCGACGTCAGTCAGTACCGGCTGGCAACCCATCTCGTCATGGCTTGCCTGATCTTTGCCGGCTGCATGTGGATCATGCGCGGTCTCTCCCCTCATTCGGACGATCCGGCGCCGGCGCGCAGTTCGCGCGGCTTTGCTGCCGTGATCGCCGTTTTCGCGCTGTTCCAGATCTATCTTGGCGCGCTGGTGGCGGGGCTCGACGCCGGTTTTACCTACAATACCTGGCCGCTGATGGACGGTGCCGTCATTCCCTCCGATCTGCTGGTTCAGCAGCCGTTCTGGATCAATGCCTTCGAGAACCCGAAAGCGGTGCAGTTCATCCACCGCATCGGCGCCTATACGCTCTTCGCACTGGTGCTGATCAACATGGTGATCGCCCTTCGCGCGGCACCTTGGACCACCCATGCCCGTCGCGCCGTCTTGCTTTTCGTTCTGGTTACCGTTCAGGCGGCGATCGGCATCGTCACGCTGCTGATGCAGGTGCCGCTTCACTGGGGGCTGCTGCATCAGGCCGGTGCGCTTGTTGTATTCGGTTTCGCCGTCGCCAACTGGCGCGGCTTTTACGGGGAATACCCGCACGAGACAATGATCAGCGAACGCGATTGAAAGCGAGAAGCCTTCATTCGTTCTATCGCAGCACGCCGTCGAGCAGCGGCATTCCGATGATGGCGGCGGCCCCAATCAGCACGTAGGAGGCGATGCGAAAGGTCCGCTCCTCGGCAAGCCCGAACAGCTTCGAGCCGCCAAAGAGACCGAGCGCATAACTCGGCAGGATGACGGCGGTGAGGGCGAAGACGGCGGGCACGAACAATCCGCCGATATAATAGCTGATGGCGCTGAAGACGGAGGAGATCGAAAAATAGAGCACGACATTCGCTCTGACCCGCGTGAAGTCGCTCTTGCCGCCTAGCCAATAGGCGACGACAGGCGGTCCGCCGAGCTGCACAGCGCCGCTGAAAAGTCCGGCAATCAGGCCGACGCCACTGCTGAGCGGCGCCGACGGCGCGCCTTGGTAGCGCCATCCCGATACGAGGAGCGCGAGCAGACAGATGGCGATGACCGTGATGCTCCAGCGCAGGAGCGTCGGGTCGAGAAGCGCAAGCAGCGCCGTGCCGACCGGGACGCCGAGCGCAGCACCCGCCGCCATGACGAAGACTTCGGAGCGGTTGGCATTGCGCCAGGCGGGTGGGATCAATCCCGGGGTGGCGATGCCGTCGATGACGAGCAGGATCGGCGAGACCAGCTTCGGCCCGACGATGGCGCCGCCGAGCGGAATGAAGATCAGGGCTGCGCCGAAACCGGAAAAGCCGCGGGCAAGCCCGGCGATGAAGGCAAATGCCATCAACGCGTAGATGCCGTGACCGGGCAGGGCGGCGGCAAACCACGCCTGCATGTCGGCGACAAGCCTATCCAGCATCATGACCTCAGCTGGCGAGCATCAGGTCCATGTTCTGCACGGCAGCACCGGAAGCGCCCTTGCCGAGGTTATCGAGCAGCGCCACCAGATTGACCTGGGAACCGCCCGGCGTACCGAAGACGAAGAGCTTCATCGTGTCCTTGCCCTCGAGTTCGACGGCGTTGACGCGGGGCAGCGCCTTGCTTTCGGCGAGCGGCACGACGGTGACTATGTCCTGCCCGGCATATTGGGCGACGAGCGCGGCGTGGATGCTTTCCATCGTCGTGCCCTCGGCGAGATCGCCGAGATGCAGGGGCACCTGTACGATCATGCCTTGCGCGAACTTGCCGACCGACGGCGAGAAGATCGGCGCGCGGTCGAGCAGACCATGCACGGTCATCTCCGGAACGTGCTTGTGGGTGAGGGGAAGGCCGTAAAGGAAATGCGGCGCGCTGATCGCGTCCGGATGATCCGGATTTTCCATCTGGGCGATCAGCTGCTTGCCGCCGCCGGTGTAACCGGAAACCGCATTTACCGTGACGGGATAGCCATCCGGCAGAATGCCGGCGGCGCGCAGCGGCCTGATCAGGCCGACGGCGCCCGTGGGATAGCAGCCGGGATTGGCGACGAAGCGGGCCGAAGCAATTTTCTCGGCCTGCTCCTTATCCATCTCGGCGAAGCCATAGGCCCAGCCGGGATTGACGCGAAAGGCCGTCGAGGTGTCGATGACGCGGACGTTATTATTGGCCGAAACCATCTGGACTGCTTCCTTCGACGCCTCGTCGGGCAGGCATAGAATGGCGATGTCGGCGCTGTTCAGCATGTCCTCGCGCATGGCGGCGTTGCGCCGCTCGGCCTCTGGAATGGACAGAAGCTCGACATCGCGGCGGCCGGCCATGCGCGTGCGGATTTGTAGACCCGTAGTGCCGTGTTCGCCATCGATGAAGATTTTCGGTGCCATTTTAGACCTGCGCTTTCAAGAGGTTCTGAAGGTTTCCGGATTCAATTTGCGAGATGGATGAGTCAGTCGTGTGACGCTGCGATTGCGCGTCGCTCCGCATGAAGCCCCAGCATATACATTGCCACCGTCGCCCCCGCAATGGCGGTGATATCGGCATGATCGTAGGGCGGCGACACCTCGACGATATCGGCGCCGCGGACATCGAGCTGATGCAGACGCTGCAGCACCGAGAGGATTTTGGCGCTCGACGGACCGCCGGCAACGGGCGTGCCGGTGCCCGGGGCGAAGGCGGGGTCGAGGCAATCGATATCGAAGGTGAGATAGGCGGGGGCGCCGCGAGTTTGAGAGATGATCGCCGACGCGATGTCGCCGGCATTCATGTCTTCGACCTGATAACCATAGAGAATATTGATGCCGCAATCCTCCGGCGCATGGGTGCGGATGCCAATCTGGATCGAGCGGTCAGGATCGATGATGCCCTCGCGCACTGCCCGCGCTACGAAGGAACCGTGGTCGATGCGCCGCTCTTCGTCGAACCAGGTGTCCTGGTGAGCATCGAACTGCACGAGTGCGAGAGGGCCGTGTTTGGCCGCATGGGCTTTCAGCAGCGGCCAAGTGACGTAATGATCACCGCCGAGCGTCAGCAGAAAGGCGCCGCTTTCGAGGATCGCGTTGGCCTGGCGTTCGATGGCAGCAGGCGTGTCCTGATGGTTGCCGTAGTCGAGCAGACAATCGCCATAGTCGATCACGGCCATGTCGGCAAACAGTTCGCGGTTGAAGGGATATTGCGCGTCGTTGTCGAAGACCGCCGAGGCGCGCCGGATCGCCTGGGGACCGAAGCGCGTGCCCGGCCTGTTCGATGTGGCGGCGTCGAAAGGGATGCCCCAGACGGCGACATCGACGCCGGCAAGTTCTTTGGTGAAGCGACGGCGCATGAAGGACAAAGCACCGGCAAAGGTGGGATCGCTGGCAGCCGAAGTGAGGCTGGTCGCCGTGAAGGCATGATCGATGGTCCTGTTCGCCAAGGGGGGCTCCTTCTCTGTGGGCGCCAACTTAGTCGCTTTCGATGTCGCCCTTATATCGCCCGGCCACCGGTCGCGACCAAGCCGCCGGTCGGCGTCTGCCTGATCCTGCCCCGAAAGGAACTGATGTTTCCTTTCGGGGAGCAGGTAAGGGGTAGGCGAGGTGCGCCGAGATTTCAAGCGATCCCTCGGTTGACCGCTCTGCCGCCATTCCGCAGCAGCTTCGTCAGATTGCCTTCTTCGGAAGCTGGCGCAATCCGGCCAGCGTTATCAGCGCTGTCGCGCCGGTGTAACCAGCGAGCGGCCAGACCGTGTCGCCATCGAGCAGAAATACGAACAATGTGCCTGCAATACCGACCAGCAGGCTTTCGACGCAGAAGTAGAGCGCCACGGCCGTTCCCGCGGTATCGCCGAAAGCCGCGAGCGCTCCGTTGGCCGTGACGGCTGTCGCAAAGACAATGCCGACCGCGATGATCCACATCGGCAGGATGAGGCCGACAAGCGGCGCCTGCAGAAACATCTCTCCCGTGGCGAGCATCACCGCGCCGAGTAGCAGCATCGCCATGCCTCTTGCGAGGCTGCCCGCGATGCCCCAGCATCTGACGAAGCGTTTGGCAAAGCGCGCCGTCACGATCATCACCAATGCCACCGAGGCGAAGATGACGCTGAAGGTGATGCCGGAAAAGCCGGCTCGATCGATCAGGATGCGTGGCGCGGTGGAGAAGAAGACGAAGAAGGCTCCCATCGCCGCGCTGAAGCCGGCCGTGTAGATCCAGAAGGGAAAGCTCGCGAAGATCGGGCGCAATGCGATGGTTGCCGCCGCAGTAGTCGGGCGGGTTTCATGCCACCGCATACCGGCATTGAGAATTGCGACGATCGAGATCAGGCCGATGACCAGAAAGATCGTTTGCCAGCCATAGCGCTCGGCAATCACCGCTCCGACGATCGGCCCGAGCGCGGGCACAAGCGACAGCATGGATCCGAGCAGGCTGTAGATCACGCTGCTTTCCGGCCGTTCCGCGTAAACGTCGCGCACCGTCGCGAAGGTGGCGACCAGCGCCGCTGAGGCGCCGATGCCTTGCAGCAATCGCAGGGCAACGAACAGCGACGCGGAGGAGGTCCCGGCAAGCAGGAAGGATGCAAGAGCAAAGAGCGCCGCCCCTCCGAGCAGCACGGGCCGTCGCCCGACGATATCGGAGATCGGACCGAAGACGATCTGGCCGACGCCGAGCACGAGCATATAAAGGCTGAGGGTCAACTGGATGACTTCCGGCGAGGTGCCGAGCGCCTTGGGCATCATCGGCACGACCGGGAGATAGATGTCCATGGCAAGCGACGCGAGGACGTCGAAAGGAGCCATCAGCAACATGGCTGCAGGCATGGAATAATTCCAGGACGGAATTTTCGGATAAGACATGGGTAAGATCCGCTCAAATGATTTCATTCGGCGGCGATCTGTCTTTTCATCAGGATCTGCTGGGACAGATGCCGCAACAACAGCGCAGTTGTTGCGGCCTAGTTGTCTGCGGACTTGGTTGTTCCCATTATGCGACCTTGGCTGCGGGTTCGCCCGTTCGCGAAGCGCTTTGCCGAATTTCTATCAGCAGAACCGGGATGCGGCAATGGCGGCTGGCGCAGGCGATCCCAGGAGTTTCTTCAAACCAGCAAACAAAAAGGCCGGGTTTCCCCGGCCTTCGTAATTCCGTCTGTCCGAAGCGATCAACGCTTGGAGAACTGGAACGAACGGCGGGCCTTCGCCTTGCCGTACTTCTTGCGTTCGACGACGCGGCTGTCGCGGGTCAGGAAGCCGCCCTTCTTCAGCACCGAGCGCAGGCCCGGTTCGAAGTAGGTCAGCGCCTTCGACAGGCCGTGGCGAACGGCGCCGGCCTGGCCGGACAGGCCGCCGCCGGCAACGGTTGCGACGATGTCGAACTGACCGTCACGGGCAGCCGCGACGATCGGCTGGCGCAGGATCATCTGCAGCACCGGACGGGCGAAATATTCCGCGAATTCCTTGCCGTTGATGATGATCTTGCCGGAGCCCGGCTTGACCCAGACGCGGGCGACGGCGTTCTTGCGCTTGCCGGTGGCGTAGGAGCGGCCGAGCGAATCGACCTTGCGGACATGGGCCGGAGCAGCAGCTTCGGAAGCCGTGCCGAGATCCTTCAGGGAGGAGAGGTCAGCCATGATCAGGCGCTCCTTACGTTCTTTTTGTTGAGCGCGGCGACGTCGAGGGCGACCGGCTGCTGGGCTTCATGGGGATGGTTGGAGCCGGCGTAGACGCGCAGGTTCTTCATCTGGCGACGGCCGAGCGGGCCGCGCGGAACCATGCGTTCGACCGCCTTTTCGAGGACGCGCTCCGGGAAGCGGCCTTCGATGATCTGGCGTGCGGTGCGTTCCTTGATGCCGCCGGCATAACCGGTGTGCCAGTAGTAGACCTTGTCGGAATACTTCTTGCCGGTGAAAACGACCTTGTCGGCATTGATTACGATGACGTTGTCGCCGTCGTCAACGTGAGGGGTGAAGGTTGCCTTGTGCTTGCCGCGCAGGCGCATAGCGATGATGGAAGCGAGACGGCCAACGACCAGCCCTTCGGCGTCGATGATCACCCACTTCTTCTCCACCTCTGCGGGCTTCTGGGAGAAGGTTGCCATAGTGAATACTCTCTTTTGGGACCCTTGGCCCGAAGGCTGGAAGGGCGTTTCTTGTTGCTTGGATTGGCAAGCGCGAACGTGCCAAAAAGAAAGCAGCCCGGATAGGCTGCGTTCTGGCGCGGTGTATAAAGCGGATGTGACATAGGGTCAATATCGGGCTCTGCGGTCGCTCAAAAAAAACTAAAAGGAAAACAATGAGTTACTAGTGTGGTGTTATCATACCTCAAATTTGTCGCTTGAAAATCTGCCGAATTTGACATTTTTCACGTCGGCCTGCCCCTTTCGGAGAGCGCGCTTTGGCCGAGGGCGACCGCTAATCTCCCAACGCACGCAGACATTTTATCACCTCCCGAAGGCCGCGTGTCAGATGTTTGTCGCGGCGAAGAACTATGCCGAGGCGGCGTGTCAGCTTCGGCTGCAGCGACGACGTCGTCAGGGGCCTGCCTCGGTCGCGCTTCACCGCCAGCCCCGGCAGGATCGACCAGCCGAGTCCGACCGCCACAAGCTCCTTGATTGCCTCGATACTGCCGAACTCCATCGCCGGTCGCATCCTGGTTTCCGGGGCGGCCAGCCACGCGTCGATTGCCCGCCTCGTATTGCCGCCCTCATAGAGGAGCAGTGTCCTGTCGCGCATGAAGGCGGCGTCCGGTCCACCCTCGGGCACCGGGCTGCCCGCGGGGGCGACGGCCAGCAATTCCTCCTCGTAGAAGGGTTCGATCTCCAGGTTCCGTCCCGATGCCGGCAGGGCCACGACGGCGATGTCGAGACTGTTGGCCTCCAGATCGCGCAAAATATCGTCTGCATTGCCGATGGAGACGGTGATTTCGAGGCCGGGCATGGATTTCCGTGCGGCGGCGATGGCGCCGGGAAGCAGATGGATCGAGGCCGTGCCGCCGCTGCCGATGCGCACCCGTCCGCTGGCGCCATCCCTGTGGGGCATCATCGCTTCTTCCGCCGTGGCCGCTTCCTGAAGCAGACGCCTTGCATGAGAAAGCAGGTCGAGGCCCGCCGCCGTCGGTTGCGCCCGCCGTCCGACGCGCTCGATCAGCCTGACGCCGAGCCGCTGTTCGAGCCCTTTGATCTGCAGGCTCACGGCCGGTTGCGTCACGCCTTCCTTGTCGGCGGCGGCCGTAAAGCTTCCGAGATCGACGACATTGATGAAGGTTGCCAACTGATCGAGGTTAAGGGGCATACCAAAGAAATCCTTATGCATATCATAATATCCATAAGCTTCTTTTGGCGCGCCTTCCAGCGCATCTTTCCTCCACCAGGAAAGGATCAAGAGATGACTGTGGAATTTGGCGAAATCCTAGAGACACCGCGCGACGCCCTTCGGCTGAAACTTCGCGCGATGAGGCGCCTGGGCTGGTGGCTACTGGCGGCCATCGAGGGTCGGCTCGAAAAGCGTCGCAGCCGCCGTAGGCTCTCGGACCTCAGCGATGACGAACTTCGCGACATCGGTCTCACCCCTGCGCAGGTGAAAGCGGAGACGTCGAAATCATGGTTCTGGTTCTGACCCAGACGGCGGCGGGGCAGGGCAGGATCCTGCTCGAAATTGGCGGCGCCTTGTGGCAGAACGGCTAGATGGAAATCGAGCGCAGGGAGCACCCATCATGGCCGAGATCGTATCCTTCCGAAAGGAAGCAGGCAAAACGGAGGGATTGTTGCTCCGCTCGTTGCACGACGGCGTGCTGCGGCTCGTGCTTAACGACCCGCCCGCAAACGCGCTGTCGATCGCGCTTCTCGAAGCGCTGATGGCCGAGCTCGAAAAGGCGGAGGTGGATTCGGATGTGCGCGTGGTTGTCATCGCCTCGACCGGCGCCGTCTTTTCCGCCGGCCATGACCTCAAGGAACTCACGGCCCATCGCGTCGACGAAGATCAGGGCGCCGCTTTCTTCGAGAAGAGCTTCCGGCTCTGCGCCGATTTGATGCTGAAGATTGCGCATCTGCCAAAACCTGTCATCGCCGAGGTCGATGGGCTTGCAACGGCTGCGGGCTGTCAGCTCGTCGCCTCCTGCGATCTGGCTATCTGCACCGACACTTCGACCTTCTGCACGCCGGGCGTCAATATCGGCCTGTTCTGTTCGACGCCGATGGTCGCCGTTTCCCGTGTCGCGCACCGCAAGCAGGCTATGGAGATGCTCTTGACCGGCGAAACGATCGACGCCTCGACCGCCAAGGATTTCGGCCTCGTCAACCGGATCGTGCCGAAGCAATATCTGGCGCAGGTCGTTTCCAAGTATGCAGCCGTGATTGCCGGCAAATCGCCATTGATCCTGAAAATCGGCAAGGAAGCGTTTTATCGCCAGCTCGAAATGCCGGTGGCGGCGGCCTATGACTACGCCTCCAGGGTTATGGTGGAGAACATGCTGACGCGGGATGCGCAGGAAGGGATCGGCGCCTTTCTCGGCAAACGCAAGCCGGAATGGAAGGGCGAATGATCAGGCGAGTTTCAGAAACAGCACGCCCATCGCGATGACGATGCCGGCGACGTAACGCCAGATACCTGCTTTTTCCTTGAATACCGCAACGGAGATTACCAGCGCAAAAAGGATCGAAGTTTCCCGTAGTGCGGCAACCGTCGCCACCGGCGCCTTCGTCATCGCCCAAAGTGCCAGTCCGTAGGATGCAATCGATCCCGCGCCGCCGATAAGACCACGCCACCAGTTGCGGCGAACGTGACGCAGCACCATCAAGCTGCCGCGCTGGGACGCCGCCCACACAAACAACAGCATGGGCGGTAGCAGCGACATCCACAACGTATAAGAAACCGCATTGCCTGAAAGGCGCGCGCCGATGCCGTCGACATAGGTGTAGCAGGCGATGACGAAAGCATTGGCAATGGAGAAGGCGACCGCACGGCCGCTATTTCGCCGAGCCTCCAGGGCGAGCGTCAGGACGCCGGCTGAAATCGTCATGATACCGGCCAGAGCGGCGCCGGAAAGGTTTTCCCGCAGGACGACACCGCTTGTCGCAGCGACCAGCAACGGCGCGCAACCACGCATCAGCGGATAGACGAGGCCGATATCACCGGCTCGGTAGGCGGCGGCTACCAGCTGGAAATAGGCGAACTGCAGGATGGCCGAAGCGCCGATGAACGGCCAGGCAGCGCTTTGCGGCAATGGCAAAAATGCCAGAAACGGCAGAGCAGACACCGCGCCGCCGGCCGAAATCAGCGCCGCATCAAGGGATTTATCACTTCCCGCTTTGACGATCGCATTCCATGTCGCATGCAGGAACGCACCGAACAGAACGAGCAGGATGACGTCGAGGGGCAATGGATAAATCCGGTGCTGCGCGGAGGAAGGCAAGCGCTTCGTCCAACAGGGCAAACTTTTGGAAAGACAACTGGGATTTGCACGAAAATGCATTGCCGCGGGTGCGGATGCTTTCCGAGCTCCAATACCACCCTTTCAATACCCAGACAATGGCGGGGTCTGTCGACAATTTTTACGTGCGCGCGATATGCGTTCAATCCACGCGATCTTCTCAACTATGAGATGTTTCTAATGGACGCGAGAACATAAAGTGATCTTGCAGTGAACATAACAAGAAAACAGACTGGGGGAATTCACGAGTGGATCTTTCTATGTTGCTGAAATACAGATATTATTCTATAACTTTGACATACGTGAATTATAAAGCTTATGATTGTATCATGATGGATAAATCGCAGCGCGCGATTGAGCCGGAAACCTATTCGCAAACGCGAAACGCGTATGCAGCCTGCCGCAGCCACGGCGCAAAAATGTCAAAGCTGATGATGCGGAATGGAAAGCATCCCGTCAAGGTTGTCTATGCTTTGGCAGTTCAAAACGGGGCAGCGGGGATCGTCCTTTGCAGGGATATGCGTCCATTCCGCTAAGCGGTCGCGTCACAATAACTACTGTTGCGGCGCGAGATCGCCAAGGCCGGCGTAGCGGCGAGCACAAGCATGAAGGGCAAGAGCAATTTTTCTCATTGAATCATCCTCAGGGCCATTCAACTGCTATATACGCAAAACATGTGCAGCCGGTTTAACCGAAATGCGAAAAATGCCGGCGGGCTCAAAGGCATTCCCGGAATGGAGAAACGGAAATGGATCACGACGTCTACACGGATGATTATCTCGCCGGAATCCTGCAGTCGGTAAAGACCATCGCGTTGACTGGTGCCTCGCCCAATCCGGCCAGACCGAGCAACGGCGTCATGGGTTATCTGTTGTCGCGCGGCTACGAGGTCATACCCGTCAATCCGGGGCAGGCGGGCAAACAGATCCAGGGCCGCACCGTCTATGCCCGGCTTGCCGACGTTCCGGTGCCGATTGATATGGTCGACGTCTTTCGCGCCTCCGAATATCTCGATGGTATCGTCGAGGAGGCGTTGGCGCTGAGGCCGTTGCCGAAGGTCATCTGGGCTCAGCTTGGCGTCCGCGACGATGCCGCGGCGGCAAAGGCGGAGGTTGCCGGCATCAAAGTGGTTATGAACCGCTGCCCGGCGATCGAATATCCCCGTCTCATTGCCTGAGCAGGGCTGCGCTGAGACGGATTTTCCACCGAACGCCCAAGGCTTGAAACGGATCGCGGTTAACTTTCGCTGCCGGCAGGCTATGATCCTGCCCGTCAGCAATAATTGGAGGGCGAGATGGCCAAGAATGATCCTGGATTCAACACCTTGGCGGTCCACGCGGGCGCACAGCCCGACCCGGCGACCGGCGCGCGGGTAACGCCGATTTATCAGACGACCGCTTTCGTCTTCAACGATTCCGATCATGCCGCCGCCCTATTTGGCTTGCAGGCGTTCGGCAACATCTACACCCGCATTATGAACCCGACGCAGGCCGTGCTGGAGGAGCGCGTCGCCGCGCTCGAAGGCGGCACGGCAGCCCTTGCCGTCGCCTCCGGCCACGCGGCGCAGATGATCGTCTTTCACACCATCATGCGCCCAGGAGAAAATTTCATCGCCGCCCGCAAGCTCTATGGGGGCTCGATTAATCAGTTCGGCCATGCTTTCGAGAATTTCGGCTGGCAGGTGCGTTGGGCCGATTCCGCCGATCCGGCGAGCTTCGAGAGCCAGATCGACGACAAGACTCGCGGCATCTTTATCGAGAGCCTTGCCAATCCGGGCGGTACCTTCGTCGATATCGCCGCGATTGCCGACGTCGCGCATCGCAATGGCCTGCCGCTGATCGTCGACAACACGATGGCAACACCCTATCTCATCCGTCCGATCGAACACGGCGCCGATATCGTCGTGCATTCGCTGACGAAATTCCTCGGCGGCCATGGCAATTCCATGGGGGGCCTCATCGTCGACGGCGGCACCTTCGACTGGTCGAAGTCAGGCAATTATCCGATGCTCTCGAGCCCGCGGCCGGAATATAACGGCATGGTGCTGCACGCGACATTCGGTAATTTCGCCTTCGCGATCGCTGCCCGCGTTCTCGGCCTGCGCGACCTCGGGCCGGCGATCTCGCCCTTCAATGCCTTTCTCATCCTAACCGGTATCGAAACACTGCCTCTCAGGATGCAGCGCCACAGCGACAATGCCATCGCCGTGGCGAGATGGCTGAAGGCGCACAGCAAGATCGCCTGGGTGAATTATGCCGGCCTTGAAGACGATCCGAACCATGCCCTGCAGCAGCGCTATTCGCCCAGGGGCGCAGGCTCCGTCTTCACCTTCGGCGTCCAGGGCGGTTATGAGGCCGGCAAGACGCTGGTCGAAGGACTTGAACTCTTCTCCCACCTTGCCAATATCGGCGACACCCGCTCGCTCGTCATCCATCCGGCCTCGACAACGCATCGGCAGTTGAACGACGAGCAGAAGATTGCCGCCGGTGCCGGACCCGACGTGGTGCGCCTTTCCGTCGGGATCGAAGACGTCAAGGACATCATCGCCGATCTCGAGCAGGCGCTCTCGAGGATCTGATGTAGTTCGTCACGTATATCTGACTCGTACGTCAGCACCTTTGACAACTTTTTTGAGCAGGTTGTATTGAGTCGACCGCCGAGGAGCCCTGAAAACAGGGCGCTTTCGGCGCTCGAACTTTGAAAAAGCGGCATTTTAAATTTGTGGTGCTCGAAGGCCGTTTGTTAACCCCTTGCCGCGCGACAGCGGTCGCGGGATGGCGGGCCCGGAAGCCCAATTCAGGGGGGCGAGGGAGAGGGCCGGGTCCTACACTGGCTTGGCGACCGGCCTGAGCTCTCTCAAATAGCCATCCATTCCAAGAAGAAAAAGGTGGGATGTATGCCTCTGTAAGCCTTCTCACTATGACGGATGGAGGTTAACGCAACGTTCAATCTTTCGTGTGCCACTTGCCCGAGGCGAAAACCGCGTGCCAGAATAGTCGTATGAGGGTCATCTTCGTGTTCCAGCGCATGCTTGGCGTGCTCGCAATGCTCGGGGTCGTGTTTGGCCCGGTGAGCATCGGCGTTGCCGAAAGCGCGATGGCCGCTTCGGCTAGTATGTCGGTGTCGAACTCGATGCCCGATATGCACATGTCTGCGGCTGAAACGGAAACGGCAGGGGCGGCGGACGACATGCCGTGCTGCCCCAAAGCCCAGCCCGTTGCGCCTGACTGCCAGAAGAATTGCCCGTTGGCGCTGATCTGCGCCTCAATGGTCTTTGTCCATCCTCTGCAGCTGCCGTCTGGCGATTTGGCGCTCCCTCTGGCCATCTCCTTCCGCGTTTCCCGCGATGCCAGCTTGGCATCGGCTGTCCCGGAGCCGCCCGCCCGACCCCCAAGAGCCTGACTATATCGACAATTGCGAAACGCTGACGCTGGTTCCACGACGCGTTCGGCAACCATTGTTCGCGGCATGCCTATGGCTTTCCGCAAAATAGATGTAGTCAAACATGAAGAAAACCAACCTCCTTTCGCGGGCGCTGCTCGCAACAATCACCTATGCCGCTCTTTCACTTTCCGGTGCCCACGCTGGCGCACAAGACTATGAGTTCCAGCTTTTCCCGTCCGAGGTGAAGACGGGGCCGGCAGCCGAAGTCTCCGTACGCCTCGTCGACAAGAGGACGGGCAGTCTCGTCTCGGATGCGGTCATTTTCACGACCCGGATGGACATGGCTCCCGAGGGCATGGAGATGATGGCGACCCCGGTCGAGGAGCTTCCGTCTTCGCAGCCCGGAACCTACAAGTTCAAGACGAACCTCAGCATGGAAGGCGGTTGGCGCTTTCAGATCGGGGCCAAGGTGCAGGGCGAAGGCGAAACCGTGAATGGTGAAGTCGTCGTAAAGGCTACCCCGTGAAGACGACCACATGGCTGGTCGCCGTAACCTCCTTCGCCGTGATCGGCGGGGGAGCGTACTTGGCTGGTGCCACTGGGGTTGGCCAGCAACAGCTCGACTATTTGCTAAGGTTGGCGTCTGCAGAGGCGGAGCCGGTGATCCCCGTCGGCACCGGAAGCATTATCTATTACCGCCATCCCGATGGTCGCCCCGAGTATTCGCGCCAGGCCAAGAAGGCTGCCGACGGCCGTGACTTCGTCGCTGTCAGGCAGACTGCCGACATCAGCTTCGACGCCTCTGGCGTCGTGGCGGCGAAGGACGCTTCCCAAAGCGCAGCGCCCGTGCTTGAGCAGGCACAGGAACAGCGCAAAATTCTCTATTACCGCAACCCCATGGGTCTGCCGGACACGTCGAAGGTTCCCAAGAAAGACAGCATGGGGATGGACTACCTTCCTGTTTACGAGGGTGATCAGGCTGATGCTTCTACGGTCAAGGTTTCCCTCGGCAAGCTGCAGCGGACAGGCGTGAAGACTGCGGTCGCCGAAATGGCGGCCATATCCCGGAAGGTACGGGTTCCCGGAACTGTTACCTGGGACGAAAGGCTTGTGAGCGTCATCTCGATGCGAACGGACTCCTTCGTAGATGAGGTGGCTGGCATCACGACGGGCGACCGTGTGTCGAAGGGCCAGAAGCTTTTCAGCTTCTACTCCCAGGAAATCGCGACCGCCGGCGCAGAGTTCGCGGCAGGAAGGAGCGCTGGCCGCGCAACGGAAAGCGGCTCCGCGCTCCGACTGAAGAACCTCGGCGTGCCTCAAGAGGTCATCGACGGGATTGCTGCAAAAGGCCAGGTCCCGACGAGCATAGACTACATGTCGCCGCGCAACGGGGTCGTCCTGGAGCGCTTGGCGACCACGGGTATGATGGCGAAGCCCGGCGACCCTCTGTTCAAGATCGCCGACATCTCCACGGTTTGGATCGTTGCCGAAGTTCCCGAATACGACATTGGCTCCGTGAAGATCGGGTCTCCGGTCAAGGTTTCGGTTAGAAGCCTGCCTGGGCAGTCGTTCTCCGGTACTGTCAGCTTGTTCTATCCACAGATCGAAGAGCAGACGCGGACGACGAAGGTCCGGATCGAGTTGGCGAACCCCAATGGACTGCTTCTGGCGAACATGTACGCCGACGTCGAGATCGAAGCGGGTGCGCCCAAGCCTGTGGTTAGTGTTCCGTCGAGCGCCGTGATCGACACGGGCGACCGCCGGGTAGTGTTCATCGACAAGGGCGACGGACGCTTCGAGCCCAAGGATGTCTCCGTAGGCGTTCGTGGCGGCGAGCACACGGAGATCCTCAAGGGCATCGTCGCGGGCGACAAGGTCGTCGTTGCGGCGAACTTCCTCCTCGATGCAGAGAGCAATTTGAATTCTGCGTTGAGTTCGATGACCGAGGAGGCAAAGCCATGATCTCTAAAGCCATCTCCTGGTCTGCGCACAATCTTCTGCTTGTCTTCGTCTCCGCCGCACTTCTGGTTGCCTCAGGTATCTACGCACTCCGGTCCCTTCCGCTCGACGCCATTCCCGACCTCTCGGACATCCAGGTCATCGTCTATACCGAATACCCCGGCCAAGCGCCGCAGGTCGTCGAAGACCAAGTGACCTATCCGCTGACGACATCGATGCTGACGGTCCCGAAGTCCAAGGTCGTTCGTGGGTTTTCTTTCTTCGGCTCCTCCTTCGTCTACGTGATCTTCGAGGACGGCACCGATCCGTATTGGGCAAGGAGCCGCGTGCTGGAATACCTGAACGGGGTGTCGAACCGACTGCCACAGGGGGTCACGCCAACGCTTGGGCCCGATGCCACTGGTGTGGGCTGGGTCTATCAATACGCAGTTGTCGCCCAGAACCTGACGCTTGCAGAGCTACGCTCGTTGCAGGACTGGGTGATCCGCTTCGGGCTCGCGAAGTCCGAAGGTGTCGCCGAGGTCGCAAGTGTCGGCGGCTTCGTGAAGCAATATTCCATCGTCGTCGATCCCTCGCGCCTGAAAGCGCAGGGTGTCTCCTTGAACGATATCGCCAACGCCGTCCGGGCAAGCAACACGGACGTTGGCGGCCGGACCATCGAGCTTTCCGAATTCGAATTCATGGTCCGGGGGCGTGGCTACCTCAAGAGTGTTAGCGATATCGAGAACATCACCCTGAAGTCGACTAACGGCGTGCCTCTGCGGCTGGCAGATGTCGCGAGGGTCGAGCTTGTTCCGGATGAAAGGCGCGGGATCACCGAATTGAACGGTGACGGCGAGGTCGCGAGCGGCATCGTCCTCCAGAGGTTCGGGTCCAATGCACTGACCGTCATAGACAACGTCAAGAAGAGCATCGACGGGGTCAAGACCAGTATGCCAGCGGGGACGGAGATCGTTCCGGTCTACGACCGCTCGACGCTGATCGAAGCCGCCATCGAGACACTCAAAGGGACGCTCGTCGAGGAATCCATCGTGGTCGCGCTGGTGACGGTCGCGTTCCTGCTTCATTTGCGGAGTGCTCTTGTCGCCATCATCATGCTCCCTGTCGGCATCCTGATCGCCTTCATCGCCATGAGATTCTTGGGGATCGGTGCGAACATCATGAGCCTCGGAGGGATTGCCATCGCAATCGGGGCGATGATCGACGCCGCCATCGTCATGATCGAGAATGCCCATAAGCATCTGGAACGAGCGCCGCCGGACAAGCCAAGGATCGAGGTACTGGTGGCGGCGGCCAGCGAGGTCGGGCCGGCGCTGTTCTTCAGCCTGCTGGTCATTACGGTTTCCTTCCTGCCGATCTTCACCTTGGAATCGCAGGAAGGGCGGCTCTTCGGTCCACTAGCCTACACCAAGACCTTCGCCATGGCGGCAGCTGCCTTCCTGTCGGTCACGCTGGTTCCGGCGCTTATGGTCGTCTTCGTACGGGGCCGGATCGTTCCCGAGCATAAGAACCCGTTGAACCGGTTTCTGATCTGGGTCTATCGACCGATCATATCGGGAGTGCTCAAGGTGAAGACGCTGACGATCCTTGCCGCCGTTGCGATCCTCGCCGCAAGCGTCTGGCCTGTTCAGCATATCGGCAGCGAGTTCATGCCGAACCTTGACGAAGGCACGCTGATGTACATGCCGACGACACTGCCGGGGATTTCCGTCACCAAGGCGGCGGAGTTGATGCAGACGCAGGATCGCATCATCAAATCCTTCCCTGAGGTTGAAAGCGTGTTCGGCAAGGCCGGCAGGGCGCTGACTGCCACGGACCCGGCACCGACGGAGATGTTCGAGACTATCATCACCTTGAAGCCAAAGTCACAGTGGCGGCCAGGGGTGACCACGGAAAGCCTCAAGCGGGAGATGGATGCGGCCCTGCAATTCCCGGGCGTTTCGAATGCCTGGACCATGCCGATCCGCGCTCGTATCGACATGCTCTCCACCGGCATCAGAACGCCCGTCGGGGTCAAGGTCTATGGCACCGACCTCGGCGAAATGGAGAAGGTGGCCCGGCAAATCGAGGCCGTCCTGAAGACGATCCGGGGCACCTCAAGCGCCTATGCCGAGCGGGTAATCGGCGGCTACTATCTGGATATCGTTCCCGACAGGATCGCGCTCGGACGCTATGGTTTGACTGTAGACGACGTTCAGACTGTGATAGGAAAGGCGCTTGGTTCGGAGGTCGTGACCTCGACCGTGGAAGGCCGGGAGCGGTACGGCGTAGCGATCCGCTATCCGCGATCCACCCGAAGCGACCCTCAATCTATCGCACGGGACGTCCTTGTTTCGTTGCCCGGCGGCGGGAACGTTCCCCTCGGAGAGGTGGCCGAAGTCAAGCTCACACGTGGGGCGACGACGATCCGAACCGAAAACGGCCAACTGGCGGTCTATATCTTCGTCGATATCGCCAACCGCGATCTCGGCGGCTACGTGGCTGAGGCACAGAAGGCTGTCGCCAACAAGGTTAGGATGCCCCCCGGCTATTCCGTCGCCTGGAGTGGACAGTTCGAATACCTGGAGCGAGCAAAAGCGCGGCTGACAATCGTCGTCCCGCTGACATTGGCCCTGATATTCCTGCTGCTCTATCTTAACTTCAAGCGGCTGACCGAAACGATGATCGTCATGCTGTCGCTGCCCTTTGCCCTGGTAGGCGGCATCTGGCTCATGTGGTGGCTGGGCTTCAACGCTTCCGTCGCGGTGGCGGTCGGCTTCATAGCACTGGCGGGCGTCGCCGCGGAGACAGGTGTCATCATGCTGATCTATCTCGATCATGCGATGAACGAGCAGAAGGCCGAAGCGCTCGCGGAACGAAGGGACTTCACACGGCAGGACCTGAACCGCGCCATCATGATTGGAGCAGTCGAGCGCGTACGGCCCAAGATGATGACGGTCGTCGCGATCATGGCCGGGCTGCTTCCGATCCTGTGGCGCACTGGAACCGGCTCGGAGATCATGCAGCGGATCGCCGTGCCTATGATCGGTGGGATGGTGTCTTCAACCATCCTGACACTGGTCGTCATCCCGGCAGTCTACGGATTGATAAAGGGATGGTCGCTCTCTGAAGCAGGCTTCGCAACTGCCGAGCCTGACGAAATCGAATATCAACGGAAGGAGAAACGAGCATGAAACGCAGAGCTTTCATGTGCCTGGCGGCGACAAGTGCTATTGCTGCCATAACGCGACCTGTGTCCGCATCCCAGCTCCGGATGGACGTCTACAAGGACCCGACCTGCGGGTGTTGCGAGGCTTGGTCGAAAGCCATGGCCGACGCTGATTTCAACGTCGTTGTTCGCGATGAGGATTTCATGGCAATGAAGGCCAAGCTTGGCATCCCAGAAAACATGCAGGGGTGCCACACCGCTGTGGTGGGCGATTACTTCTTCGAAGGACACGTCCCATTGGAAGCCGTCGAAAAGGTCATGAGCGAGAAACCCCGTATTGCCGGTCTTGCAGTGCCGGGCATGCCTGCCGGCTCGCTGGGAATGGGGGACGATCCGAAAGCGGCTTATGAGGTATACAGCCTGAGCAAGCCGGAGATGACGCCGACAATGTTCATGCGGATCGGCAAGGCTTAGCCATCAACTATGCGGCTCAATTTCGATGATGTCGACGGTGCAAGTTGCCGAGGGTTGACCGTCCAGGGCACCGGCCTCGGCGACTAAAGATGTGCGAAAACAGTCAACAAAACAATGATCTACGTTCTGGTTGCAGAGTTGGTCAAGGTATTTGACGTAAGGCCTATACCTGAGCAATGGAATGTGAGGAAACAGCCACACTACGTGAAGTCGTCTCCTTTGAAACTCAATGATTTCAACGGGGGTGTTGTCAAACGTATGTGACGAACAACATCTGAGATCGGAGGGACCCATGGTGACCGCCACCAATTTCATCACCTTCAACATCGATGGCATCGAACCGGAGTTCGGTGCCCCGGACCCCGGCCGGATCATCTCCGGCGACCCGCAGTTCCGTACGTGGAACTTGGAGGAGTCGGAAGGCGGCCTCTATTCCGGCATCTGGGAGGCGACACCCGGCAAGTGGCGGATCGTTTACGAGGAGTGGGAATATTTCAACCTGCTGTCCGGTCATTCGATCGTCACGGAGGACGGCGGTGAGCCGGTCCACCTGAAGGGCGGCGACCGGATGATCCTGAGACCCGGCTTCAAGGGAACCTGGGAAGTCGTTGAAACGACTCGCAAGGACTACGTGATCAAGATTTGAGCAGCGGCTGCGGATGGACTGTGACGATGCCGGGCCTGTCCCGGTTTGCGGCGATTATGGCTGTTTCTCCTGAAATAACCGCTTCATTTTCGCGGATAGAAGGCATTTGATCTTTCCCATTAATGGGACCTGCATCGTCAAAATGCTAGATCTGATCTGCAGCGCATTGCGGACATGATGTCTCCTGCAGTCACTACAGACATGGCCTTGCAATTCATTCTTTTCGGGATTGGCATGTCGTCAAATCTTGCGGGTAGGCACGTTCGAACCCAGACGTCTTCCATCATTGTGACAACAGTTTGCTTCCTCGTCGTCGCGCTCGTACTGACTGGCCTTGTGGCCCACGTCGTCGCCACCATGACCCGGTCGGCGAACGAGATCGACGATGCAAGGGCCAACCGCGCCGCTCGCGCGTCGATCGCAGCCTTTGTCAGTCGCCTGAGCGCCACAACGACTGATAACGCCGTATGGGATGATGCCTATAAGGCGATTTCATCTGCCGGCGCCGCGGATTGGGCCTATGAGAACTGGGGCAAGACCAGCGAGGACTACCCGCTCTATGACGGCGCGATCGTGATCGGTCCCGACCGCTCCTCCGTCATCTCCGCCTATGGCAAAGGCAAACCGATCGAGCCGAGTGCTTTCTTCGGCCAGGCCTTCTTCCGGCAGATCAACACAGCCGCCGATTTCGAACAGGCGCCGGTGGTCAACTTCATCAAGACCGAAACTGGGATCGCGCTGATCGCGTCACAGGCAATTCAGCCTTATGATGAGGAGGGCGAGCTCCCGGAGCTCAGCGTGCTGAGCTTCTACAAGGAATTCAACTCGGAAGTTCTTGGCACACTTTCGAACGAACACGAACTCGAGGGCTTGCGCCTTGCAGCCGCGCCCCAGCCGGGCCTTCTGAACACCCCGATCACGGACATGAAGGGGGCCGTCCTGGGCCATCTCGTCTGGCCGAGCAAAGCGCCGGGAAGCGCCGTGTTCCAGCAGGTCTATCCTTATGTTGCAGCCGCCACCATCATCCTCGTGCTGTTCCTGGTCGGCGTTCTGCTGGTGGGCGCATCCGAGGCGCGGCGCCTGCGCCAACTGGCGCTGGCAGCTATATTCGAAGCGAACCACGATAGCCTGAGCGGCCTGCTGAACAGGCACGGGCTTCTCGCCCTGCTGGAAGAGCTGGAAGGCTCGGATATTTCGCCGCCTCGGCTCTATCTGGTCGATCTCGATGGCTTCAAGGCGGTCAATGATGCCTGGGGGCATGCGGTTGGGGATGACCTCATCCGGATCGTTTCGAGCGGGCTGAGCGCCTGCCATTCAGAAGTCGTCGCCGCGGCGCGGCTCGGAGGCGACGAATTTGCTCTGGTGCAGGTCGGAACCGCCGCGCGCCAGGAGATAGAAGAGACCATTCTGGCCCTGTTTGCCGATCCCTTCAAAATCGATGGACGAACGATCGAGGTTGGCGCGAGCATCGGTGCTGCTGCGCGTGACGGAGACATCGAGCCTTTGGAGCTTCTGCGCAGGGCTGATATGGCGCTCTATCGCGCCAAGGAGAATGGCAGAGGCCGGGCGATCGAATACGATTTCGAGCTGGATCGGGAGCGCCAAAGGGTCGCTGAATTGGAAAGCCAGTTGAAGAGCGCCATAAGCAACGGTGCGATCGAAGCCGTTTTCCAACCTCTCGTCTCTGCAACGACGGGTGCTGTCACCGGTCTTGAAGCGCTGGCCCGCTGGCGGACTGCGACAGGAAATATCAGCCCGGAGATTTTCATTTCGCTTGCCGAAAGATGCGGCCTCATCGATGCGCTCGGCGAGCATATGCTGAAGACATCGATCGAGCATGCCAAGAACTGGCCCGGTCTGGCGCTGTCCGTCAACGTTTCGCCGGTCCAGCTCTGCAACCCGGAATTTGCCGCCGAGGTGATCTCGCTCCTGCAGGAACTCGATTTCGATCCGAGGCGCCTGACATTGGAGATCACCGAAGGTGTCCTCATGACAAATCCGGATCAGGCCCGCCGGTCGATAGATCACCTAAAACAGGTCGGTATCAAATTCGCGCTCGATGACTTCGGCTGCGGCTATGCAAGTATTGGCGCATTGCGGCAGTTTGGCTTTGATCGGATGAAGATCGACCGATCGCTCGTGTCCGCTCTCGACCAGGCCTCGAACGGTGCCGATGTTCTCAAGGCAACCATCTCTCTGGCGACCGCCCTGCAGATTCCGGTCACCGCAGAAGGCATTGAGAATATGCACCAGGCAGCGATATTGCGGGAGGCCGGCTGCGACCAACTGCAAGGCTATTTAATCGGAAAACCCATGTCGGCGTTCGACATATCCAGCAAGCTTCAAGAACAAGCAGCCTAATGCCACGAGATTGCGACATCAGGCTATGTGGTAGAATACGGGCCGGCCCCTGAAAGTTTCCAGTCAATGAAGGTCAAAAGATTACATCACCGGGCGGTACGGCTGATCTACTAAGGGGCATTCACCACCGCAGATCCAGCCGGTCGAGACCGTGGAAATGATAGACGTCCTTGACCACGGGCGTCCTCGCCAGCCTGAGGCCGGAAAGCCGCTCGAACAGGAGGGGCAGCACGACGTTGAGCTCCAGCCGCGCCAGCGGTGCGCCGATGCAGAAATGGATGCCGGCGCCGAAGGAGAGGTTGGGCGCCTCGTCGCGATCCGGCCGGAAGGCGAGGGGATCGGTGAATCTAGCCGGGTCGAGATTGGCCGCGGCGAGGATGAGGCTGACCTTGTCGCCGCGCTTGAAGGAGATACCGTCGATCTCGGCAGGCTCCAAAGCCCAGCGCTGGAAGATGTGAACCGGCGCACAGATGCGCAGGGTTTCCTCGACCGTTCGCTCGGTGGTGGCTTCGTCCCGGAAGAGCTCCGCAGGATCGCAGCCGCTGTTGAGGATGGTGTGCACGGAGTTGCCGATCTGGTGCACGGTCGCTTCGTGCCCGGCATTGAGCAGCACGATCGTCGTTGAGATGAGTTCTTCTTCGGTGAGATACTGACCCTTGTGCTCCGTGTGGATCATGTGGGTCAGCAGGTCGTCGCGCGGCTCGGCCCGGCGTTCCGCGATAACTCCACTGACATAGTCGGAAAATTCCCTCGCCGCCCTTTCGGCCTCGTCCTCCTGCTCGCGCGTTCGGCCGAACATGTACATGCGGACGTAGGCATGCGACCAGGCGAGCAATTGCGGCCCCATCTCCTCGGGGATGCCGATCATCCGGGCAATCATCGTCACCGGGATGATGTCGGCAAAGGCCGAGAGCAGCTCGACCTCGCGCCTCCCCACAAAGTCGTCAATTAGCCGGTTTGCTAGCTCGACAAGCTCCGGCTTCATCTTCTCGACATGGCGGGAGACGAAGGCGCGGTTGACGAGCGTGCGCAGTCGCGTGTGCTCCGGCGGTTCGAGCTCGAGCAGGGAATAACGTTCCGAGAGATCGAAACTCTCAAGATGCGCCATCGGCTCGCCTAGGCCGAGCTCCTCGCGACTGGCAATATGCAGGATCTGCCGGCCGAAGCGGCGGTCGCGCAGCAGCCCGTTCACATTGTCGTAGCCGGTGAAGAACCACTGTTTCTGCTCGGTCCAGTAGAAGGTCGGACAATGGGCGTGAAGTGCGGCATAGACGGCATTCGGATTGCCGTAAAAGGCCGGATTGCGGGCGTCCAGCGAGACATGGCGGAGGGCAGGGTCGATCGAGAGGAAAGGCGGTATCGTCATGAACCGAAGGCTTAGCGGATTTGCAGGGCCTCGAAAAGATGAGGGGTGAGGAGTGCCTGCCGGAAGCGAGGCGCGCGGGATCGGGCGCCAACGACTTTAAGATCTGTGTCTAAGCCTGAAGATTGATTCTGTTTTTCGGAATTACTGCTAGCCGGCCCGTGAGAGCGCGCCCATGCGCCGCAGCGCCTCGACCTGGTCGTCGACCGTCGGCACGAGTTCGCCGGCGGCGGTGCTCGGCGTGGTAGGCGCCAGGGCCGCCGCTTCCGCCTCACCGAAGGTGACCGTGCAATTGCGGCCGGCGGCCTTGGCCGCATAGAGCGCCCGATCGGCGGCCGAGATCAGCTTGTCCATATTGGCTTCGATCGAGGAGGCGAGCGCAATGCCGATGCTGACGGTGACCGGAACGATAGACTCGCCGGTGCTGACGGGAAGGCGGCAGAATTCGGTGCGGATAGCTTCGGCGATCGCCTCGGCTTCCGTCTGGTCCGCGACGGCCGCGAAGGCGGCGAATTCTTCACCGCCCATGCGGCCGAAGATGTTGTTTGGAATATACTGCCGGGCCATGCGCGCGAAAGCGGTGAGCACGGCGTCGCCGGACTGATGGCCGAAGCGGTCGTTGACGCGTTTGAAATGGTCAAGGTCGAAAAGGACCACCGCGACCTGCCGCTGCTCGCTATGGGCTCTCTCCTGGATGGATTCGAAATAGCCGAGCAGGCCACGGCGGTTAAGCACGCCGGTCAGGGAATCGGTCAGTGTCATCGCACGCAAGTGCCGTTCGGAGCGCTCCATGACCAGACGGCATGTGAGCGCGAAGGCGATGGTGAGCAGGAAGGCGCTAGCCATTGCCGAGACGCCGCCGAGATTGGTTGCCTCGGTATCGCTTGGCAGCGTCACCGCCATCGTCAGCGCCGAGCCGAAACATAGGCAGCCCTGGATGACGAACACGCCCATCAGCTTGATGCGGGTGCGCTCGCGGCGCATGTCGCCGGCGGCGACTGCCATGGCCAGTGCCGTGGCACCCGTCGCCGAAGCGAGATTATAGAGCACGACGCGGTTGGAATAATCGGTGTTGACCCAGGGCAGAAACACCCCGGCCAGCCAGATTGCCGGCGGCAGCAGAGCCCACAATTCAATCTTCTTTCGGTCGAGTGCAAGAAAGCCCGCTACCCAGGCGCTCTGGCCGAGCAGCGCGATGGCATTGCCCACCTCGATCGAAAACAGGCTGGGTATTTCGCCGCGCAGCGAGATCATCGCAAAGCCGATGCCGGTCAGAAAGAAGCCGAGGCCCCAATAGAGATAGGCTTCGTTCCTGACGTTGTGGCGCCAGGCGACGAAAAGCACCAAAGCGAGCGTCATGGCCTCCGAACACCAGATGGCGAGACCTGTAGCGATATTGAACACGGCAGCAACCCCTTGCCCGTCGGCTTGTCTGTTGGCCCGCATCCTTGCGGAGGAAGTTCGCCAGTTCCTTAATGCCATTGCGCTGCGGCATGATTTTCGGCTGCTATCTGGCTATAGGCTTTCCGTTGGGTAAACGTGCGTGAGCGCTGCCGAATGGAGTAACCTTTCCTTCATCCTGTCATCGAGAAAAGCGGGGGGAGCCGAGATCGAGGGCTCGCGGCCGACAGGCGTTTGCGAGAAAGAGGCTGCCGGCGTCGAAGCCTTGCCGCCTTGCCCGCCTTCTTAACGTTATCCAAACGCGTGTCTTGAAGAGGAGGGCAGGGACACTCTATGTAGGGATAAGACAATTTCTTTGATTCCCGGCCTGCCGGCATGACGTTGACAAAGGACGCACATGAGAAACCCAGTTGATACCGCAATGGCCCTCGTGCCGATGGTCGTGGAACAGACCAACCGCGGTGAACGCTCCTACGACATCTATTCCCGTCTGTTGAAGGAACGCATCATCTTCCTGACCGGCGCCGTCGAGGATCACATGGCAACGCTCGTCTGCGCTCAGCTTCTCTTCCTCGAGGCGGAAAACCCGAAGAAGGAAATCGCCCTCTATATCAATTCTCCCGGTGGCGTCGTCACCGCCGGCATGGCGATCTACGACACTATGCAGTTCATCAAGCCTGCGGTGTCGACGCTCTGCATCGGCCAGGCCGCGTCTATGGGATCGCTGCTGCTGGCGGCCGGCCATAAGGACATGCGCTTCGCCACGCCGAATTCCCGCATCATGGTTCACCAGCCCTCGGGCGGCTTCCAGGGCCAGGCCTCGGACATCGAGCGTCACGCCCGCGACATCCTGAAGATGAAGCGTCGGCTGAACGAGGTCTATGTCAAGCACACCGGCCGCAGCTATGAGGAAGTTGAAAAGACGCTCGATCGTGACCATTTTATGGATGCGGACGAGGCCCAAGGCTGGGGCGTGATCGACAAGGTTCTGACGTCGCGCCTTGAGATGGAAGGCGAGCAGGCCTAGTAATTAATTGGGATGGTGTTTTCCTCGCCACAGTTCTATCTCATTTGTGATCGAACAAGGCTTTCATCCGGCGACGAAGACGCTAATAGTAACTATTAATGCTATGTTGAATTTTTATGACATAGCATTTGGCATTCGAAGGGGAATTCGTTGCCGCCGGAACCCGGACATGGTTGATTGGGACCGGTTCGTAGCCCCTGAAGCCCTTCTCGGCAAAGGCTCCGGAAACGGAGTGCCGCCAGGAGTGATAGAGTGGACCGCGATTTCGCCTTGAAATGCGGCGTGCTGGAAGGAAAGTGATATGAGCAAGGTCAGCGGCAGCAACGGCGGCGACAGCAAGAACACCCTCTATTGTTCGTTCTGCGGAAAGAGCCAGCACGAAGTTCGGAAACTGATTGCCGGACCGACCGTCTTCATCTGCGATGAATGCGTCGAATTGTGCATGGACATCATCCGCGAGGAAAACAAATCCTCGATGGTCAAGTCCCGCGACGGCGTCCCGACGCCTCAGGACATCATCAAGGTCCTCGACGAATATGTCATCGGCCAGCGGCAGGCAAAGAAGATCCTGTCGGTCGCCGTTCACAACCATTACAAGCGCCTGGCGCACGCCTCTAAGAACGGCGAAGTCGAGCTGGCGAAGTCGAACATCATGCTCGTCGGTCCGACCGGCTGCGGCAAGACCTATCTTGCACAGACGCTTGCCCGCATCATTGACGTTCCCTTCACCATGGCGGATGCGACGACGCTGACGGAGGCCGGTTATGTCGGCGAGGACGTCGAAAACATCATCCTGAAGCTCCTGCAGGCCGCTGACTACAATGTCGAGCGTGCGCAGCGTGGCATCGTCTATATCGACGAAGTCGACAAGATCTCGCGCAAGTCCGACAATCCGTCGATCACTCGGGACGTCTCGGGCGAGGGCGTTCAGCAGGCGCTCTTGAAGATCATGGAAGGCACGGTTGCATCTGTTCCGCCGCAGGGCGGTCGCAAGCACCCGCAGCAGGAGTTCCTGCAGGTGGACACGACGAACATCTTGTTCATCTGCGGCGGCGCATTCGCCGGCCTCGACAAGATCATCTCCGCCCGTGGCGAAAAGACCTCGATCGGCTTCGGCGCGACCGTCAAGGCTCAGGACGACCGCCGCGTCGGCGAAGTCCTGCGCGAACTGGAGCCGGAAGACTTGGTCAAGTTCGGCCTCATTCCCGAGTTCATCGGCCGTCTGCCTGTTCTGGCGACGCTCGAGGATCTCGACGAGGACGCGCTAATCCAGATTCTGTCCGAGCCGAAGAACGCGCTTATAAAGCAGTATCAGCGCCTATTCGAGATGGAAGATGTGGAACTGACCTTCCATGAGGATGCGTTGCGCGAAATCGCCCGCAAGGCGATCGTGCGCAAGACCGGCGCCCGCGGCCTTCGTTCGATCATGGAAAAGATCCTGCTCGACACGATGTTCGAACTGCCGACGCTGGAAGGCGTCCGCGAGGTCGTGATCTCGGAGGAAGTGGTGCGCGGCTCGGCCCGTCCGCTCTACATCTATGCCGATCGTCAGGAAGAAAAAGCCAACGCTTCCGCGTAATCTTGTGGCTTTCGCACCATTATTTTGAGGGGCTTGCCATGGGCGAGCCCCTTTCTATTTGAAAAACCATGCGAGGCGCTGTTAGTATCTTGCCGGTGGGGACCGGAATTGCCTTTGCCGATGTCGCGCAAGGGGCGGTGCTTGGTGAAGATGCAGCGATTCCGTAAGCCTATTGCTGGCGTTGTATTTTAGCGGGTCGGAAGTGGTAAGCGCCGGTCCAGCCACGCGCTTCATAGTGTTGGCGTTCCGTTGTAATAAAGCTGTCACATCCGTGGAACGCGGGCGTTAGCGTGGCTTGAAAAGCGTAGTCAGAACCTCCACTTGTAGGCCAAGTGAGAGTGCCGGCCGGGTCCCAAGCGGCCGTGCAGAGAGCCCGGCAACGGGACGATGGAAAGGACATAAAATGACGAAGAAAACGTCTGTAGCGAGCAGCACTGCCTACCCTGTTCTGCCCCTGCGCGACATCGTGGTTTTCCCGCATATGATCGTGCCGCTGTTTGTCGGTCGGGAAAAGTCGATCCGTGCGCTCGAAGAGGTCATGGGCTCGGACAAGCAGATCATGCTGGTGACGCAGATCAACGCCAGCGACGATGATCCGGACCCTTCGGCGATCCACAATGTCGGCACGGTGGCAAACGTACTGCAGCTGCTGAAGCTGCCTGATGGCACCGTCAAGGTTCTGGTCGAAGGCCGCGCCCGCGCCGAAATCGACACCTATACGAGCCGTGAGGATTTCTATGAGGCGCTCGGCCATGTGCTCGAGGAGCCGCATGACGATCCGGTCGAACTGGAAGCCTTGTCGCGCTCGGTCGTTTCCGAATTCGAAAGCTATGTGAAGCTCAACAAGAAAATCTCGCCCGAAGTGGTCGGCGCCGCCAGCCAGATCGACGACTATTCCAAGCTCGCCGATACGGTCGCCTCGCATCTGTCGATCAAGATCACCGAGAAGCAGGAGATGCTGGAGACGACGAGCGTCAAACAGCGCCTCGAAAAGGCTCTCGGCTTCATGGAAGGCGAAATTTCGGTACTGCAGGTCGAAAAGCGCATCCGCTCGCGCGTTAAGCGCCAAATGGAGAAGACCCAGCGCGAATACTACCTCAATGAGCAGATGAAGGCGATCCAGAAGGAACTCGGCGACGGCGAGGAAGGCCGCGACGAGATGAGCGAACTGGAAGAGCGCATCGCCAAGACCAAGCTGTCAAAGGAAGCCCGTGAAAAGGCCGATGCGGAGCTGAAGAAGCTGCGCCAGATGAGCCCGATGTCGGCCGAAGCCACCGTCGTGCGCAACTATCTGGATTGGCTGCTCGGCATTCCCTGGGGCAAGAAGTCGAAGATCAAGGCGGACCTCAACAACGCCGAAAAGATCCTTGAAGCCGATCACTTCGGTCTCGACAAGGTCAAGGAGCGCATCGTCGAATATCTCGCCGTGCAGGCCCGGGCCACCAAGATCAAGGGCCCGATTCTCTGCCTCGTCGGCCCTCCGGGCGTCGGCAAGACCTCGCTCGCGCAGTCGATCGCCAAGGCAACCGGCCGTGAGTATGTCCGCATGGCGCTCGGTGGCGTTCGCGACGAAGCTGAAATCCGCGGTCATCGCCGCACCTATATCGGTTCGATGCCCGGCAAGGTCATCCAGTCGATGAAGAAGGCGAAGAAGTCCAACCCGCTCTTCCTGCTCGACGAAATCGACAAGATGGGCATGGATTTCCGCGGCGATCCGTCCTCGGCTCTGCTCGAAGTGCTCGATCCGGCGCAGAACTCGACCTTCATGGATCACTATCTGGAAGTCGAATATGACCTCTCGGATGTGATGTTCATCACCACCGCGAATACGCTGAATATTCCGGCACCGCTGATGGACCGCATGGAGATCATCCGGATTGCCGGCTACACCGAGGACGAAAAGCGCGAGATCGCCAAGCGGCACCTGCTGCCGAAGGCCATCAAGGAACATGCGTTGCAGCCGGAAGAATTCTCGGTCAGCGACGACGCCCTGATGGCGATCAGCCAGCAGTACACCCGTGAAGCCGGTGTCCGCAGCTTCGAACGCGAATTGATGAAGCTCGCCCGCAAGGCGGTCACCGAGATCATCAAGGGCAAGACGAAGTCCGTTCACGTGACGGCCGCCAACATTGCCGACTATCTCGGCGTCCCGCGCTTCCGCCATGGCGAAGCCGAGGGCGAGGATCAGGTCGGCGTCGTGACCGGTCTTGCCTGGACGGAAGTCGGTGGCGAACTGCTGACCATCGAAGGCGTGATGATGCCGGGCAAGGGCCGCATGACGGTTACCGGCAATCTGAAGGACGTCATGAAGGAATCGATCTCGGCAGCGGCCTCTTATGTCCGCTCGCGCGCCGTCGATTTCGGCATCGAACCGCCGATGTTCGAAAAGAACGACATCCACGTGCACGTGCCGGAAGGTGCGACACCGAAGGATGGCCCGTCGGCCGGTGTCGCCATGGCAACCGCCATCGTATCGATCATGACCGGCATTCCGGTGAACAAGCATGTGGCCATGACCGGTGAAATTACCCTTCGCGGCCGGGTGCTGCCGATCGGCGGTCTCAAGGAAAAGCTGCTCGCAGCGCTTCGCGGCGGCATCAAGAAGGTGCTGATTCCGGAGGAAAACGCCAAGGATCTGGCGGAGATTCCGGACAATGTGAAGAACAGCATGGAGATCATCCCGGTCTCCCGGATGGGCGAGGTGATCAAGCATGCGCTGATCCGCCGGCCGGAGCCGATCGAGTGGGATGGCACGGTGGAAACGCCTGTCATCACATCGGTGGAAGGCCTTGATGACTCGGGCGTAGCCATAGCGCATTGAGTGGCATTTGCCACATTTATGCCCAATTGGCGCAAAAGACACAAAAAGGCTGGCGGAAACGCCAGCCTTTTTGTGAAAACGTCATGGAGACGCTTGCTTTTCCTTGATTTGCAGGGCTTTTGGGTTCCCGGCGGGCCTGATGAAACCTATTCTGCGCCTAGCTTAGATTTGAGTCGTTTCATACCATTTTGAAAGGGGTGGAAACATGAACAAGAATGAACTCGTGTCCGCAGTCGCCGAAAAGGCAGGACTGACGAAGTCTGACGCGGCTTCCGCTGTTGACGCGGTTTTCGACGTTGTCCAGGCCGAACTCAAGAACAAGGGCGACATCCGCCTTGCTGGTTTCGGCAGCTTCACCGTTTCTCATCGCGCTGCAACGAAGGGCCGCAACCCGTCGACTGGCGCTGAAGTCGATATTCCGGCCCGCAACGTGCCGAAGTTCACGCCCGGCAAGGGCCTGAAAGACGCCGTTAACGGCTGATTTGATCGTCCGCCAGTCGTAAACGAGAACGGCTGAACAGGATTTCGAGGGGTTCGGCGTGCCGGACCCCTTTTGTTTTGCCGCTTGCCGCAGGCAGCGCTTTGTTTTACGAAAGATGCCGTTCTCAGGGCGGGGTGAAAGTCCCCACCGGCGGTAAGGGCTGCGGCCCGAGCCCGCGAGCGCCTTCTCAAGCTTCGGCAGGGGAGGGGTCAGCAGATCCGGTGCAATTCCGGAGCCGACGGTATAGTCCGGATGAAAGAGAATGAGCATGCGCCAGCGGGCAGGGGACTGCCGGCGTCCGCGTGTCATCGCCTCATGCGTCCTGATTTATGTTGGTCCCTGTTTTGGATGGAAGACATGAATCAGAATTCCCTTGCACTCCCGCGTTCCCGCGCCTTTGCCGGCGCAGCTTTCATGGTGCTCGGAGGCGTGGCCTTCTCGCTCCTGAACGTCGTCACCCAGTGGCTGACCATGAGGCTCGCCTTTCCGCCGGCCTCCGCAGCCTTCTGGCAGTATGCCTTCGCCTTCTTTTTCTCTTTGCCTTTTCTGCGCAAGGCCGGACTTTCGGCCATGCGGACGAACTATCCGTGGCGGCATGTCGTGCGCGTCCTCTTTGCCGCGCTCGGCGTCGAGGCCTGGGTTCTGGGTCTTGCCTCGGTGCCGATCTGGCAGGCGATCGCGCTCGTCATGACCTCGCCCTTCTTCATCATCCTCGGTGCCCGCCTGTTCCTCGGTGAGCGCGTCGGCCCGGCCCGCTGGGCAGCGACGGGTGTCGGCTTTGCCGGCGCGATGATCATCCTTCAGCCATGGTCGGACGGTTTCACCTGGGCCGCGCTCCTGCCGGTCCTCTCGGCGCTGCTCTGGGGTGCCTCCTCGCTCATCACCAAGAGCCTGACGGGCATCGAGAGGCCGGAGACAATCACTGTCTGGCTGTTGGTGCTGCTGACGCCGATCAACGGCAGTCTGGCGCTTGCGGCGGATTTTGCGGTGCCTACCGGCACCACACTCGCGCTCTTCCTTCTGGCAGGCCTCCTGACGGTCGTGGCGCAGTATTTGCTGACCCTTGCCTATGCCAGCGCCGACGCCGCCTACGTCCAGCCGTTCGACGATCTGAAGCTGCCGCTCAACGTGTTCGCCGGCTGGCTGTTCTTCGGCTACGCGCCCGCCGGCTATCTGTGGTTGGGCGCTGCACTCATTCTTTCCGCATCGCTCTTCATCATGAGGAACGAGCTGCGGCGGGAAAGGCAAACCGCATGACGCCAAGCCTCTGAAATCTTGCAGCCTGTCATGTGTCTGTCATGGCAGTCCCGCAAAACCCCTCTATTCGATCTTTCGACATTGGGGGTTTCCATGACAATTTCATCCCGCAAGGCAGCGCTTGCTGCCGTGCTTCTCGCATCTGTTGCCTTTCCCGCTGCGGCTGAGCCGGTCTTCAACCGCGTCGCCTCCTTCCCGGTCGCCCAGAACCTGCCTGGTGACAAGGACAAGCTGTCGGTGACATCGGCAGAAATCATCACCGCGACCGACGACGGCAACACCCTGATCTATAGCGACAGCCCGCTCGGTGCGATCGGCTTCATTGACATCACCGACGCCAAGGCCCCGAGAGCCGCCGGCGCGCTTATGATGGATGGCGAGCCGACATCGGTCACCTCGAGCGCCGGCAAGGCGCTGGTTGCCGTCAACACCTCCCAAAGCAAGACCAAGCCCTCAGGCCGCCTCGCAATCGTCGACGTGGCGACGAAGAAGATCGAGAGTACCTGCGATCTCGGCGGCCAGCCGGATTCGATCGCCCTCAACAAGGATAAGACGCTCGGTGCCATCGCGATCGAAAACGAGCGCGACGAAGACGTCAATGACGGCAAGATCCCGCAGATGCCGGCCGGCGACCTCGTCGTCTTCCAGGTCAAGAACGGCACAGTCGATTGCGGCACCACCAAGCACGTGGCGCTGACCGGGCGTGCCGGTGTCGCCCCCGAAGATCCGGAGCCGGAATTCGTCGCTTTCAACGGCCTGAACGAAATTGCCCTGACGCTGCAGGAAAATAACGAGATCGTCATCATCGACGCCAACACGGCTCAGGTGAAGACCCACTTTACCGCCGGCAGCGCCGATCTCTCCGGCATTGACACGAAGCGCGACGGCGCCCTGAAATTCTCAAGCGAATCGAAAGGTGTGCTGCGCGAGCCTGATGCCGTGAAGTGGCTGGACGACAACCGCCTCGTCGTTGCCAATGAAGGCGATTACCAGGGCGGCTCGCGCGGCTTCACCATCTTCGACAAGACGGGCAAGGTCCTCTACGAATCGGGCGCATCCTTCGAACGCGCCGTTTCCCATATCGGCCATTATCCCGAAAGCCGTTCGGGATCGAAAGGTGTCGAGCCGGAAGGTCTCGAAGTCGCCAAGTTCGGCGACGATAATTATTTCTTCCTGCTCGCCGAGCGCGCCTCGATCGTCGGCGTCTATAAGGATACCGGCGCCGATCCCGAACTCGTCCAGCTGCTGCCGTCAGGTATTTCGCCGGAAGGCGCGATCGCGATTCCCCAGCGCAATCTCTTTGCCACCGCAAATGAACTCGACCTCGGAAAGGATGGCGGCGCGCGCTCGCATGTGATGATCTACGAGCGTTCGGAAGGCGAAAGAGCCTATCCGCAGATCGTCTCCGCCGAGAAGGATGGCAATCCGATCGGTTTCGCAGCGCTTTCGGGTCTCGCCGCCGTTCCCGGCAAACCGGGCATGCTCTACGCCGTCAGCGACAGCGTTCTGGGCTCGCAGCCGACGATCTACACGATCGACGCCAGCAAGAAGCCGGCGGTCATCACCGACGCGCTGGTCGTCAAGCGTGACGGCACTCCGGCCCAGAAGCTCGACATAGAAGGCATCGCGGCTGCCGCCGACGGTTCCTTCTGGCTGGCCTCGGAAGGGTATAGCGAACGCCTCGTCCCGCATGCCCTCTACAACGTCAATGCCAAGGGCGACATCAAGGCCGAGATCGCCCTGCCGAAGGAATTTGCCGCCAACGAAATCCGCTACGGCTTCGAGGGCGTCACCATTGTCGGCACCGGCGACGATGCCACGCTCTGGATGGCCGTCCAGCGCGAGTGGGGTGATGACGAGAAGGGCTTCGTGAAGCTCGTCTCCTACAATCCGAAGAAAAAGGAATGGGGCGCCGTGCGCTATCCGCTCGACAAGACGGAAAGCGGCTGGGTCGGACTGTCCGAGATTTCCGCCCACGGCGACAGCGTCTACATCATCGAGCGCGACAACCTGGTCGGCGACGCCGCCAAGCTGAAGAAGCTCTACAAGGTCGCAATCTCCGACCTGAAGCCGGGCAAGCTCGGTGGCGAACTGCCTGTCGTCAGGAAGACGGAAGCCCATGATTTCATAGGCGACCTGAAGTCGGCCACCAACGGCTACGTTCTCGACAAGCTGGAAGGTTTTGCCTTCGACGCATCGGGCAAGGCCTATGGCGTGACCGACAATGACGGTGTGAGCGACTCCTCCGGCGAAACATTGTTCTTCCCGGTCAACCTGACCGCCACTAACTGAGTTCGCGTTCCCATGAAAATGAAAGGCCGGGTTTAGCTCCCGGCCGGTTTCATTTGCCGGTTTGCCCCTGAACAGCCTGGCCTACGCCATGAGTTTAGGCAATGCAGCCGCCAATGCGTCGACAGCAAGACGAGTTCTGAGCGGCAGATGTGGTGTCTGCAGCCACAGCGCATGACAATCATACGGGAATTCTGGCTCGTCCGGCAGCACCACCACCAGCATCCCTGCCTGCACACGGTCCCGGATAAGCCAGGAGGGCAACCAGGCGAGCCCCATGCCTGCCGTTGCCGCATCAGCAATGGCATCGAGGTCGTCGAGCCTCAAACGGCCCTTGGGCCTGATTTCAGTCGGTGGCTCGTCGCCGCGCGGAAAAAGCCACGGGCGGAGCCGGGCGGAGCGGGCATATACGATTGCATCGTGCCTGCCGAGATCCTCGAGCCGCTCGGGCCTGCCTTGGGCATCGAGATAGGCTGGCGAGGCGCAGACCACCATGCGCTGGCGCGCGACACGGCGCGCGATGACGCCAGACCTGTCCTCCAACTCGCCAGTGCGGATCGCGAGATCGTAGCCGCCCTCCGCGAGGTCGATGACAGGATCGCTGAGCGATAGATCAAGTTCGAGGTTCGGATGCCGCTGGGCGAGTTCGATTAGGATCGGGACCACGCAGCGCCGACCGAAATGAACGGGCATGGTGACGCGCAGCCTTCCGCAGGGTTCGGAAAGATGATCGACTGCTAGCGCATCCGCAGCCTCGGTCTCCGCAAGGATCACCCGGCAGCGCTCGTAATAGGCGCGTCCGAAATCCGTCAGGCTCTGGCGACGCGTCGTCCGGTTGAGGAGGCTCACACCCAGGCGCTCCTCAAGAAAGCGGATATGCTTGCCGACCATCGGTCCGGACAGGCCAAGCGCCGCGGCCGCCGCTGCGAATGAGCCCAGATCGACGGCCTTCACGAAGACGGCCATGCTGGTGAGACGATCCATATTGCAAACTCGTGGTTTCTTCTGTCTTGCCTTTTGGCCAATTTATCTTCTGGAGGCGGCTTGGCATAGATCATTCGGTTCAATCATTTTGGAGTTGATATCGAATGGCACGTGTAATCCGCTTTCGTGAGCTTGGCGGTCCCGAGGTTCTCCGCATCGAGGATGTAGTGATTCCCGCGCCCCAGCCGGGGTTGGTTCAGATCCGCGTCAAGGCGCTGGGCATCAATCGCGCTGAAGCTTTGTTGCGGTCAGGCGCCTATATCGAAACTGCGCCGCTGCCCTCGGGCCTCGGCCTCGAAGCGGCTGGTATCATCGAGGCGGTGGGCGAGGGGGTGGATGGGTTTGTGCCCGGCGACCATGTCAGCATCATCCCGCCCATCTCTATGGTCCGGTGGCCGGCTTATGCGGAACTCATAACCTTTCCCGCCGAATTCGTCGTCAGGCATCCGCCGACGCTGTCCTGGGAAGCCGCCGCTGCCGTCTGGATGCCATATTTGACGGCCTACGGCGCACTCATCGACATTGCGAGGTTGAGCAAAGGTGATTTCGTCGCCGTGACCGCGGCATCGAGCAGCGTGGGACTTGCTGCGATCCAGATTGCCAACAAGGTCGGTGCGACGCCGATTGCGATTACCAGGACCTCCGTCAAGCGTCAGGCATTGCAAGATGCCGGTGCTGCGCATGTCCTCGCTTCACAGGAGGAAGATCTGCAAATGAAGCTGAAGGCCGTCGCCGGCCCGGATGGCGTGCGGGTCGTCTTCGATGCCGTCGCCGGCCCCATCTTCGAGCCGCTGAGCGCGGCAATGTCATCGGGCGGCATTGTCATCGAATATGGCGGATTGGACCCCGAGCCGACGCCGTTTCCGCTCCGTGCGGTGCTCGGCAAAGGCCTGACCCTACGCGGTTATCTCGTCCATGAGATTGTCCGCGATCCGGCGCGGCTGCAGGCTGCAAAGACCTTTATTCTCGAAGGGCTCGCGTCCGGCGCGCTGGAGCCTGTCATATCAAGGACATTCCCCTTCGAGCAGATCGTCGAGGCACACCGCTTCCTGGAATCGAACGAGCAGTTCGGCAAGATTGTCGTGACGGTCTGATTCCGTCCTACTTGGGAAAATGTCTCAAGCCCGGCCAGGCGGACAGCCGGGCTTGAACGGGCTGTCAGGGCTTACCAGCGCTGATGCACATGCGGCGCGATCAGTCGCTCGTAAATCTCGCGTGTCGCCGCCATGACGTCAGCCGAGAGCGGCGCGAGATCCGCGGCCGCCGCATTGGCTCTCGCCTGTTCGGCATTGCGGGCGCCTGGGATGACGACAGTGACGGCTTCAGCCATAAGGATCCAGCGTAGCGCAAAGGCGGCCATGGTGGCGCCCTGAGGCACCAGCTTGCGCACTTCCTCGACTGCCTGCAGCCCGACCTCGAGAGGTACGCCCGCAAAGGTCTCGCCGACATCGAAAGCTTCGCCGTGGCGGTTGAAATTGCGGTGGTCGTCGCTGGCAAACTGCGTCTCGCGACTTATCTTGCCGGAGAGAAGGCCGCTTGCCAGCGGTACGCGGGCGATGATCGCCACGTTCCTGCGGCGCGCTTCCGTGAAGAACAGATGGTCGGGGCGCTGGCGGAAGATGTTGTAGATGATCTGGGTGCTAACGACGCCAGGATATTCGATCGCCTTCAGCCCGTCCTCGACCTTTTCGACGCTGACGCCGTAACCCTTGATCTTGCCGGCCTTCTGTAGCGCGTCGAGGCCCTCGAAGACCTCGGGCTGGTAAAGCACTTCGCGCGGCGGGCAGTGCAACTGTACGAGATCGAGACTGTCGACCGCAAGATTCTTGAGGCTGCGGTCGATGAAGCCTTCGAGATTGGCCTTGCTATAGCCTTCCGCGACATGTGGGTTGAGGCGGCGGCCTGCCTTGGTCGCGACCATCGGGCGCTCGCCGCCGCGCGTCTTCAACACATCGGCAATGATCTTTTCCGAGCGACCATCGCCGTAAACATCCGCCGTGTCGATGAACGTCATTCCGGCATCGAGTGCGGCATTCAGCGCCGCCCGCCCGTCCGCCTCGCTGATATCGCCCCAGGAGCCGCCGATCTGCCAGGCGCCGAAGCCGATATTGGTGACGGTGAAAGGCATGCGGCCGAAAGCATGGTGTCTCATGAAAAAATCTCCCCAGGTTATGAAGAAATGCTGGCCTATCAGGCGGGCGGCCGTGCGGCAATTGCCGATCCGGCTTTGACGTGTCGCCTCGATCAAATATCGTCGTACCGCAGAGCTTCAACAGCATGGAAGGAAAGGAACGATCATGGAGATCAAACCCGCCGGCTCCAGCCCCTCGATGAAACCGCCCGCCGACTATTTCACCGGCGCCGTGCGCCAGGATCCGCTGATCGAGCCGCCGGCGCCGGCCCGGGTGAGGGCAACCTCTGTCACCTTCGAACCGGGCGCTCGCACGGCCTGGCACACGCATCCGCTCGGCCAGACGCTGATCGTCACCTCAGGCAAGGGCCTCGCCCAGAGCTGGGGCGGCGACATTCGCGAGATCCGCGCCGGCGACACCGTGTGGTTTGCGCCGGGCGAAAAACACTGGCACGGCGCTGGCCCGGACACGGCGATGACGCACATCGCCATTCACGAGGCATTGGACGGCAGCCATGTCGCCTGGATGGAAAAAGTCAGCGACGAACAATATTCCGGCAAGCCGTAAGCTGATCAAAGGCGCTTCAGGCAATAGGAAAAATGCGCATGCGATTCGACCGTCAGGAATTCGAATTGCCAGCCATAATCCTTGCAGAATTTCGTAACCGCCTCGACGACGCCGTAGACGATTGGCTTGACCGTGTTGCCGGTGCAGAAATCATGGCCGGCAATGCGTCCTGTCCGCTTCACCTTCTTATCGCAGAGCAGGAGCTCCTGCCAGGTGAGCTCGAACGAATGGTCGGTGTCGATATAGGCCCAGTCGAGGAAGTCGTCTTCGAATTCGGCGAGCTGTTCGAGCGACGTGCCTTGCATCAGGTGCAGCCGGCCGGCTTCGATCTCGGCGGCGAAATTCGTGTGGATCGCGTCGAGCCCGGAGCTGTAGCGATCCATCGACCAGGGATCGATGAGATAAAGCTGCGCCGGGCGATTTTTTTCCAGGATCTCCGCCGTATATTCGCCAAAGGCTGCGCCCACCTCGACGCCGATGCCGCCATTCGGAATCCGGTAGAGCAACTCGCCGCGATTCGGCAGCAGCCGGGCGTTTTCCAAATGATGGGCGCTGAGCGGGGTGCGCGGCATGCTCGCCCGCAGTGCCTGCCTTTCTTCACGTGTCTTCATCTCTGATCTCGGAATTGGGGCGGCTGACGGCCCTGATGCGGTTCGAGGGGAACGTAGGAGCAGCCGATGCGGATGACAACGGCATGACAAGAATTTGCTTCTTTCCGACAAAGCGTTAAGTTTTGCCTGTAGACCGACGAAAGAGCCCTGGGAGGAGCGATTTCATGAGACGGACGTGGCCTGAAGAGTTCAATGCAATCATAGCCGATGCCGAAGAAGTGATGCTGGAATCGTCCGCTGAGACAGGCGCCGGCGAGCCGCTGCACCGGAAAGCGCTGAAGGCGCGCATCACCATGGAAGATTACGAGCGAATCTGGCCGCTCGCCGAGATGCGTTTCCGGTTGAGCGAGGAGAAATTCGCCGGCAAGGCCATCACCCTCATCACTACCAACCCACATTACCATCCCTGGCATCCAAAGGATGGCGGCAGCGTCGAATCCGTCTCGGACAGCGGCCGCCACTACAAGACGGATTACCTCGTCGTGCATTTCCTGCTCGATGACGTAAGGGAAACCTCGCCCGCCTGACGGGCCGCCCCGGCGTTGGCGGAGGCGACGCCGGGCGCGCTGACGCCGAGTTGATCCCTAACCCTGATGACAATGGCGGCGATATCGTTAGAGCTTTTCCGGGTTAGCCTGAAGAATTCTGTTGGCTCAAACGGAGTCGGTTGGTCGACCGGCCGGCGCGCGGCGTAGCCCAGCTCTGCGGCCAAGCCGGCCGGTCGATCAGCCGGCCCGTTTCAGCCAACCTCCCGCAGATTTGCGTGGCAAATCTGCACGACCCCAGAATCACCGGACGCACTTGTCGCTTCGCCACGGCCAAGCGGTGCGGCCGGTGGGCCGGGCATCTCTAGCCAGGATCAAGGCGATTGGCTCGGACGTACCTTTGGGTATGCCCTTCGTCGATCGCCTTTGCCCTGACGAAAACCTGCTCCGGCAGAATGCTTCAATGTAACCCGGAAAAGCTCTAAGCTCCCGGAACGATCCTTGCCAATTTGGAGGTTCCCGTGACGGGCAATGTGCTGGATATTCGGGTGAAATCACTGAATGGTCGACAGACCGAACTGAACGAATACCAGGGCAGGGTGCTCCTGATCGTCAACGTCGCCTCGAAATGCGGGCTGACGCCGCAATATGAGGGGCTTGAAAGGCTCTATAGGGAAAAGCGCGACCGCGGCTTCGTCATCGCCGCTTTCCCCGCCAACGATTTCAAGGGTCAGGAACCTGGCACCGACGCCGAAATCCTCGATTTCTGCACCAGCACCTACGATGTCACCTTCCCGATCTTCGCCAAGATTTCGGTCAAGGGTGAGGCCCAGCACCCGCTCTACCGGCAACTGACCAAATCGGGCGTGAAGACGACGGGCGATGGTCCGATGCGCGAACGCCTGAAAGCCCATGGCATTTCAGGCGGCGACGAGGACGACATTCTCTGGAATTTCGAAAAATTCCTGATTGGCCGCGACGGCAAGGTCGTCGCCCGCTTTGCGCCCGATGTGACGGCAGATGATTCGCGGCTAGTTTCGGCGGTGGATCAGGAACTGGCGAAGGGATGAGTTGCCAGCAGGCTGAGCAGGATCTTCAGATCCCGAGCACGGTCACAAGCGGAGGCGTAAAGTCCTTGAAGCCCAGTCTCGGCTGGTCGCACCTTCTGTCAAACTTCGTCTTCGGTACGTGGCGCAGGCATTTCGGATTCGTCTTGAATGCGTATCCGGGCAGACTGACATATGTCGCGCTTGGCGCGCAAAGGGCAATCGCGATGCACAACGTCAATGCGGAACATAGAGTTCTCATGGCACCCCCCGCGCCGCAAGCCTTCAACCGTGGAGACTTCCGGGCGACGAATAGTCTCACTTTTGCGCGCCCCCATCCATTCGCCCAATAGGAGGTGCGCGGAGGCTGGAGTAGTCCGTTTTGGTGGAGATCCGTTTCCAGACGGCGCGTATTTGACCTGCCGGACAGCTATGCTGCGCAGGAACGTCTTGCCGAATGCCGCGTCGCGTTCATAGCCGACGGCTTCAGAGGCAGTTACCTGCATGAGCCAATCAGCGCACATGTGACCGCGGCAGTCGACATCACTCTTGGGAACTTGAGGGGGAGGAATGGTGGGCGATGAGAGACTCGAACTCCCGACATCCTCGGTGTAAACGAGGCGCTCTACCAACTGAGCTAATCGCCCTTCGCTGGCGAAGCCGGATCGGCCTGCTGCGTTGGTGGCCGTGATCTATGCGGATCGCGGCAAAACCGCAAGAGTGTTTGTGAAGAATTTTTGATTTTTTTGGCGGTGGTCGTCTCCCTTGCCGTATGGATCGGGCGCGACCGGGCTGTGGAAAAAGGGAAGGGGAAGGCGGCGGGCATATGAGTTTTGCCGGTGCTGCCGGCTTCGAACATGCTGTGGTTGGGCTGCGGATTACGGAATTGCCGGCTTTCCGGTGGCGAGGCGGCGGCTTTGTCAAAACAATTCAGCGGCTGTCATGGTTTTGTCTCCAAACCTGCTTGACACTAAAAGGCGAACCCCGTAGTTAGCCGCTCATCGAAACGGGCAGCCGTTTTGGTGGGGGTGCGAAGGCATCCGGATTGCTTGAAATGAATGCGGGTGTAGCTCAGTCGGTTAGAGTGCCGGCCTGTCACGCCGGAGGTCGCGGGTTCGAGCCCCGTCACTCGCGCCATTTCAAAGCAGGCGTCCAATCGCCGCCGTCCGGCTCTTCCGTCCGTCATGCGCGGGTGTAGCTCAGTCGGTTAGAGTGCCGGCCTGTCACGCCGGAGGTCGCGGGTTCGAGCCCCGTCACTCGCGCCATTCCTTCCGAAAAGCCATGCAATTTCCAGGGGTCAGGCATGCAGCTTGAATCGGCTTCTGCGGATTTGTCGCGACATCGTTGCATCTGCTTGATAATGTCCGCGCGCGGCGCGTCGAATTGCCTCTGTAAAAGTCTTGCGCCGGGGCGTCGGCTGCGCTAACCACGGCTTGTTGCAACGCACGTTCGCTTGCCGGGCAATTGCCCAAATGCGCTGCCTGGCGCCTCCGGCAAGCAAGGATGAACATGATGACTGAACTGCTCAGTTCCTATATTCCGATCGCTATCTTCATCGCCATAGCGCTCGTTATCGGCCTGGCGCTGCTCATTGCGCCGTTCGCCGTGGCTTTCAAAGCGCCCGATTCGGAAAAGCTCTCGGCTTACGAATGCGGTTTCAACGCCTTCGACGACGCCCGCATGAAGTTCGATATCCGCTTCTACCTCGTGTCGATCCTCTTCATCATCTTCGACCTCGAGGTCGCCTTTCTCTTTCCCTGGGCCGTTTCCTTCGGCGCCATCGGCTGGTTCGGCTTCTGGTC